>NZ_JAMYQV010000003.1:0-408315 GCF_040321065.1 Mesorhizobium sp. M0563 | reverse complement strand
GCACGGGGGAGAACGCTCCCCAGTGCAGCCGCAAGCTGCTCGGGTTCGTCGAGCAGGTGCGTAACTCGTGAAAGCTCCGAAATTTCGCGACCGACCAGCAACTGGCGAAGCGTTTCCATGCGAGGATCGGCGGTTGGGATTCCGTCGAGACGCGCACGATAGTCCGGATCAACGTTCCGGGCAATTTCGATCAAAAGGCGAGCCAGAGCCTCGCGATCAATCTCTGTATCGTTCGAAGCTGCTCTTTGAGGAAGGCTGATTGGGTCGACGGTCGACGTCAAGTTCCGATCAACTCACTTTCCAGGTACGCTCCGAGTTGCTCTTGCTGCCGACGGGATCCTGATTTAGACATTTTGCAACCTCGACAAACAGGCCAGCCAAAAGATTTCGGTCGGTCTTGACATTGCCGAGATCGGAAAACATTTTCTCCATCAGCATCTGAATGCTTTCATTCTTTTGCTTGATTTCCTCACGCAGCAAATGGTCGTTTCGATTTATCCGGTCCGCAACTTCGCGCTCAAGCTCGCTCAACTGATCCGACAACGCGCGCACCTGCTTTTCAAGCGCTTGATTTTGCTCGCGAAGATTCCGGTCAATCTCCTTGTCGGCGTCGGCTCGCGCGTCTTTTTCGTTCCGCAATTGCGCGGCAAGCGAGTCGACCTGCTTCTTTGCATTTGACTCGTACATTTCAAGATTGCGCTTGGCCTCGGATTCGACATCCTTGAAGCGCTGCAAGACCCGTTCTTCAAGCTTGGAAAAGCGGCGGTCAGAGTCCTGCATCTGGTTGCCGAACAGCAGATCACGTATCTTGTCGACACCTACAGCGTCGCCGGGGGCCCCGCTCTCGCGAGCCTGGCCCGCCACGAAGGTCAGCCCGTTTCCGTCTGCATTACTTATCAGATTTGCGTCCGCTTTATTTGCCGAAGAAGCGGTACTCGAAGATTCCTTGGCCATCCCATGCCCCTTCTTTTGAACATTGTCACAGCGCTAATTTAGCAACTGATAAACATGTCAGCAAAATAGCCGACCCGCAAGCCGGAATCTTCTCGGCTTAAGTGGTTTCGTGCGTCCCCATTCGGGTAGATTTGGACATGCGGCTCGATCCGGATCAGCTTACGCTCGCGTCTCGCCCGCGATCATCTTTTTGCAGATGAAATGCGCGAAAGGAAATGCCGCGGCGCATCGGCCTCAGTCTAAGCCGTCGGGCATGCGCGCTTGCCATTCGCCCTGTCTTCAAGTCTTTTTCGCCTGCCTCTAATTCGCCCCGATCTTGACAGGGCAGTGCTGCCAGCCGATGCCGTCATCCGGTTTTGACATTCGCCGACTCTTGCCGAAGAAAACGAAAGCTCGATGATCCAGGACAATGCTACCGCAAGGCGGTGTGGTACCGATGCTCAATGCCGAGCAAACCGTCGGCGCAACGCTTGCCGGCATCCGCCGGCAGACCTACCAGATACTGGATATAGTCGTGGTAGACGATGGGTCGATGGACTGATCGGCGTCGATTGTGACGGCCTATGCCGAGAAAGATCGACGCATCTTGTTCTACCTTCGAACCGGGCGCGAGTAAGACGGCGTGGCGCCTAATCCCTTGGTTTCAATCGTGGTTCCTGCGCACAACGCGGAGGTAACGCTGGCGCGCGCACTCGATTGCCTTCTCGATCAGGAAATAATGGACTGGGAGGCGATCATCGTCGACGACGCCTCCACGGACCGCACCCCCGCGATCATCGCCGGTTATGTGGAGCACGATGCCCGATTTCGGACGTTAAGCTCTTGCGCGTACAGCGCCGCCGGCGCGCGCAATAGCGGGATTTCGACAGCGCGCGGCCACTGGCTCATGTTTTTGGATGCGGACGATTGGGTGGATGCCAGCTTCCTTGCGAAAATGCTGGCCGCACTTGAAGCAGCGCCCGATGCGGTCGCCGCCTATTGCGGTTCTCGGCGCGTGATGCCCGATGGCGAACTCACCCCGTCGAGCATCGCAACGGAGGTTGCGATCCAGCCCTTCGAGACATTCGCCCGCCGGTGTGCCATCGCCATTCACGCGCTGCTGGTCGACCGGGAGACAATTGTCGAGTTGGCCGGTTTCGATGTGTCGCTGCGCACCTGCGAGGACTGGGATCTGTGGCAGCGCCTCGCACGTCTAGGCAAAAATTGGGTGATGGTCGACGAGCCGCTCGCTTTCCATCGGGTCAGCCCCAACTCGCTCAGCCGCAATTCGACGCAGATGCTGGCAGATGCGGAAATCGTGATCGCCCGCGGTTTTTCTGCTGATCCCAGGGTCAAACACCCAGCATCGGCTCACGCCAATGGAGCGATCGAGGCGAACGGCCGCACCGCTTCCGACGCACTCGCATGGTTCGCGTTGTGGAACGCCGCGTCGGATTGCGGCTGCGGCTCGCGCTCGATCAACCCGCAGTCCCTGCGCGCGCTCCCGGCAGGACGTAAGTGGGCGCGTGAGATCGCCAAGGTGGTCTTCGATGGCCTTATGGTAGGAAGCCTATCGGTGCCAGCGCAATTGGCTGCCAAGTGGGACAGGTTCGGCGGCTCCCTCACCGAATTGATCATCGAACTCGGCAAGGTCTGGGACGATCCCGTAGCGGGTCGCCGCGTCCAGTATCACCTTGAGCAAATGCTTCTCGACTTCGACGATCTTGCCGCGCCGCGCAGACTGGCGCGGACACTCGGCATTCGCGTCGACGCTCGAAATCCGACCTCGATCGAGCTTCCAGAAGGAATCGATCAAATTTATGCTTATCTGATGATGGATGGCCAGATCGAGGCTTTCGTACAGTTCGGCGTACTCGGGAAAGTGACAAGGCGTCATTGGACTGAGTTGATCCTGAATTTCGTGCCCCCTGAGCGGCTTATGCACAGTGCCGCGCCGCTTGCGAGGCGATCACCTTTATCTGCACCGCAAAAGGGCGCCGGTACCGACAAGTCAAACGTGTTTGCAGCCGAGGCATTGTTGTCCATAGCGGGACGCCGGTCTGATCGGGACAGCCATTTCGGCAAACTCGCGGGATTGGCCGTGGAAGCGCAGGCGCTGGTTGGGTCGAGCGCCGAAGCTACAGAGCCTCTAGCAGCGCCGCGCCGTGCACGGGCCGCGGATGGGCACGACAACGATCGCAGGTCTTTCTGGAATCGCCATTTCGCGACCGAGGATCCCTGGAACTACGGCTCGCCCTATGAGCAGGAAAAATATGAGCGGCAGCTCGAAATTTTGCCTGCCGGTCCCATCGGGCGGGCGCTTGAGCTGGGCTGCGCGGAGGGCCACTTCACGCGTCAGCTGGCGCCGCGGGTGGGCCATTTGACCGCAACTGACATCTCCGCCGTAGCCATCGGGCGGGCGCGCGCGCGATGCGGCGATCAGCCGAACGTTGAGTTCGGCGTACTGGATTTCTCCGCCGACACGCTGCCGGGTGAGATGGATCTGATCGTCTGTTCGGAAGTGCTCTACTACCTGGATGATCTCGCCGAGTTGCGGCGCATCGCCAAAAAACTCGTTGAGGCGTTGGCGCCTGGCGGCAGTTTCATCAGCGCACACGCGTTCGTGCTACGTGACAATGTTGAAAGGACGGGCTTCGACTGGAATACATTCGGTGCACAAGCGATCTCAGAGACGCTGGCAGCGACCGACGGCCTCGTCCTCGAGCAATCGATCCAGACCGAACTCTACCGCATAGACCGCTTCCGCCGTCTGTCACCAGGCTACGTGGCGACGGAACCGACGATTGATCATGTGCCAATCCGCGCGCCCGTCGAAATCGGGGTCGCGCGAAAAATCGTCTGGGGCGGGGCGCGGGCCTTGCGCCGCGACGTCGCACGTAGCGAGCGGCGACAGCGTATCCCCGTCCTCATGTATCACAGCGTCTCCGATGAAGGTCCGGCCGCGCTCGCCCGTTTTCGGCTCACCCCCGCCGCATTCGCCAGCCAAATGGCATGGCTGCGCGCCAATGGCTTTCACGCGATTAGGTCCGAGCAGCTGGAATGGTTCATCGCCAACCGTCAGCCTTTCGTTGGCCGCCCAGTGCTCATCACCTTCGATGACGGCTTCCAGAACTTTGCCGACCATGCCTGGCCGACCTTGCGCGCGAATGACCTGACCGCGGAAGTGTTCCTGGTGACGGACCTGGTGGGTGAAAGTGCACAGTGGGACGCCTACAGTGGCCCGCCGACGCAGCTTATGGACGCCAGGACAGTGCGACGCCTCGCCGGCGAAGGTGCGTTCTTCGGAAGCCATCTGGCGACGCATCGCGCGATCGATGGTCTGTCGAGCTCTGACTTGGCCGCCGAACTCCTGCGCTCTCGTATGTTCATCGAACGGTGGACCGGTCGGCCAACCACGGCGTTCGCGGCACCCTTCTCGGTCACCGACCGACGGCTTGGCAGGCTGGCCAAGGAGTGCGGCTATCGGATCGGCTTCGGCGGCAGACACGGGCCGGCGGACCTCGATTGCGATCCCATCGACCTTCCGCGGATCGAGATTCGCGGGGATCGCTCGCTCGATTACTTTGTTGCCCGTATCGAGGCCGTGCTCGAATGAACGGTGAGCTTGTCAGTGTCATCATTCCCGCTCACAATGCGCAAGATACAATCGACGAGACGCTCCGCAGCTGCGCGCTCTTTCGAGATTGTTGTTGTTGACGACAGCGTTCTGACGGTTGGAAGGGGTGCTGTCGCAGCCACCCCACGATACAGGAGCCATCCACAGAGGACATCGCTAGTCCAGAGGCGACAGAAAGCATTGCCAGGACCGTACATTCTGGCTCGTCGAGGCCAATGTTAGATTTGTAACAAATTGGTTCCGCTTTTTGTTCAGTGCCGCGCCCGTTTACCTCGTTCGCAAGTCTATTGGGCCACTTGGGACACGGCTGACATCAGCTCCTGCGGGCTTGGCGCCCCAAACATGTATCGCCCGCCCTCTGGAACCTCCGTGAAGCTCCAGCGGACGATCCCCTGCCGATCCAGTAGGAACTGACCGACCAGTTGTCCGTGTCCCGTTGCCATCATCTGCTCGTCGGCTTCGGTCAGTTCGTAATGGTCCCTCTTATTAAGGATTTCGCTGGCCGCAATGGGGTCCATAGGACCGGGCAACTCGCCTGGTATATCGACCCGCATATCCTTTGCCGCTGCCATCGAGACCTTGTACGGCCAGTTCGTCTCGTTTTGGGTGAATTCGAGATTGGGCAGTCCAAAAGCACGATGTGAAGCGCGTTCAGGGTCGGAGGCCGCAAGCAGATTCGGCATCGGATGGTAGCGGAAATAGAGACGCGCCCGTTCGATTGGCGTGTTGACCACCGTCAGGCTCTCCACGCCCTTTTCGCGCAGCTCCGGATCAAGCCGCGCCTGGGCGGCGATATGGCGCCGGCAAAACGCACAATGCAGACCTCGAAACAGGCCGACCAGCACCGGCTTTTGGCCGCGAAAGTCGTCAAGCGCGATCTTGCCTTCCTGGGTAATGGCGTCGAGTATCAAGTTCGGCGCACGGTCGCCCGGTTGAAGCGGTACCAAGTCACTACGCGCGGACATTTTCCACCTCCAACCCCGGCTAGTCGAGAAAAGGCAGCACCACAAGCGCTTCCGGGTCGAGCCCGTGCTGGGCGCATATACCCTGCGCCAGGGAAAAGTAGCGTTCGGCCTCGGCCAGATTGTCGAGGTCGAGATTAAGCGTTGCAAGACCATCATAGCACGGAAACAGCAGTTGGGGTTCGCCCGTTTCGCGGGCTACGTCCAGTGCTTCGTGGAACAAGCCAACCGCCAGCTCCGGACGCCCGTTGCACTGGTGGATCTGCCCAAGCACGATCAACGGCACCGGCAGGTGCTCGCGCTGGTCGAGCGCCCGGTCGATCTCGATGGCCTTCTCGGCAGCAGGTACGCCCTCCGTTGGACAGCGATCCGTGAAAGTACAACAAGCGACCGCCAGATTGGCGAGGAGGCGCGCCTGGAAACCCAAATCACCAATATGGCGCGCCACTTCAAGACCGCGCCGACAGACCTCCATCGCGTGCGCCGGATCGATGGTCGTGTAAAGCACGCCGAGATTGGTGTAGCCGCGGCAGGCCGCGCCCAGTAGACCGGCGGCTTCGGCCAATTCAATGCTATGCTCAACCTGACGCACGGCCTCACGGTTTCGCCCAAGGCGAGCCAGCGCAACAGCCTTGGTATTGAGTGCCTCGGCGGTCACAAGGGTGGCATCACGCCCTACCTCGGAGACATGCTCCGTTGTCAGAGTGCGTACGCAATCCAGCGCCGCGTCTGCCCATTTTGCCGCGAGAGCGTGATCTCCGCTACGGAACGCCTGTCGGCCACGTTCTTGCCAGAGATGCGCCTGCTCGATCGGGGCATCCGCTCCATCGAGGAGCGCTGCCGCTTCAGCATAGCGGGATTCTGCGTCGTCCCGCTTGCCGACGTCCCAGAGCAGCCGACCGATCTTGCGTAAAACTCGCGCCGACGCGACGCGATTGGCCGACTCGCGGTATACCTGCAACACCGTTTCGTAATGGTGGTGCGCGATCTCGCGGCGGCCTGCCGGGCCGCTCAAATCGGCAATGCGCTCTGCAATTGCCAGTTTGAGCGGTGTTTGCCCGATCGCGGCCAACGCAGTCAGTGCTCGCTCGTAGAAACGAAGGGCGTCGTCGTTGGCGTATATCATGCGAGCGCGATCGCCCGCCGCCTGCAGGTAATGCGCGCCCTTCTCCCGCTCGGCGCTCTGTGCGAAATGATGACCGAGCACGGTCAAATCCTCGAGCCGCTCCGGCTTGTCGCCGCACAGTTGCTCCAAGGCAGCTCCGACCCGCCCGTGGATGTCGGTCCGCCGTTGCAGGAGTAGATTCTGGTAGATCACGTCCTGCAGCAATGTTTGCGTAAAGCGGTAGCTTTGCGACGAGACCGAGCCTGATCCGGCAACTTCCTCGATGATTTCCGCATCGCAAAGCAGTTCGCAGCCGGCTTCGAGCCGGCCGGGGTCGGTTGTCACAGTTTTCAGAAGTGTGGCATCGAAGCGCGGGCCGATTACCGCGGCCTCCTGGGCCAACCGGCGCACCTCTTGGGGCAGCCGGTCGACGCGGGCAAGCAACATTGCCTGGATAGTGGCGGGGATGCCGGTTGCGACTTCGCCTGCCACAGTCCGCCATCGCTGGCCCTCTCGCATCAGTACACCGCGATCGATAAGGCCGCGAACGATCTCCTCTAAAAAAAGGGGGTTGCCGCCCGCGCGCTCGAGAATCTGGTCGAGAAGCCCTCCTGCGGAGTTTACCCAGCTCTCGCCGAAAAGCGCCGCCAGCAGGCTGCGTCCGTCATCACTGCTGAGCGGCGGAAGCCTGAGCGCTGTGTGACTGACCCGACTTGAGTCGAGCTGGTCGTTATCCGGCGCCGGACGATGCGTGACCAGCAACATCAACCGCGTGCGCTCCAACCTGTCCATCACGAAACGTAGTGCCTCAAGCGACACGGCGTCGGCCCAGTGCAGGTCTTCGACGACAATCAACAGCGGCGACAACGCAAGCCGCCGTTCGATGATTGTGCGGACTGCGTAGAGAATTTGCCGCCGCAGCTGCTCGGGTTCGACATGCTGCAAGGTGGCATCGGGGTCGCCAAGGCCGAGCACATGGTAGAGCAAAGGCATCAGCCGCTTCGCCTCCTCGCCCTGCAGGCCGAGATCGGTAAGCAAGCCTGCGAGCTTCCCCCGCATTTCGTCCCCATTGTCGTTTTGCATCATCCCGGCAGCGCTGCGCACCACTGCGCCCAAGGCGCCAAATGATTGTTCGCCCAGCGGTGAGCACGTGGCCAGCCGCACGGCGACGTTGCGAAAACGATCCTCGTCGCCGACGCGGGCGACGAACTCCTTCACCAGCCGCGATTTCCCGATACCGGCTTCTCCGACGAGGCGGACGAGTTGGGCCGAGCCGCTGCACGCCTGGTCAAGGCTCGCCATCATTCTACTGAGCTCCGCACCACGACCTATTATCGGCGCACTGAGGCCGAGCGCCTCGAGCCCACGCGCTGCACGCGGCGTCGCAAGCGGTGCATCCAGTCGATGGACGAGCACACTGCCAGCCTTGCCGCGAAACACGACATCACCCAGCGACTCGTAAGAGAAGGCATGCCGGGTCAGTCTGTGAGTGAGCTCGCCTACCAGCACCTCACCCGGTGCGGCCAGCGATTGCAGGCGTTGCGCCGTATTCACTGTGTCGCCGGTCACCGAATAGGATTTGGCGGTGCCGATGCCCAATCCGCCAGTAACGACCGGACCAGTGTTTATGCCGATGTGGAGCAACAGAGGCGAGCCGGAGTGGGGGGTGCTTTCGCCGAGCCGCGCCGTCCGGGCGATCATGTCGAGAGCGGCGCGAAGCGCACGTTCGGGATCGTCCTCATGCGCGACCGGCGCACCGAACAACGCGAGCAGTGCATCGCCGATGAATTTGTCGACGAAACCACCAAAGTTTCGCACGGCCGCCGTCAATTCCTTGAACAGTTTGTTCTGCAGCGCTTGCATGACCTCGGGGTCGAGCTGCTCGCTGAGCGTCGTGAAGCCGCAAAGGTCGGCGAACAGGACCGTTACCGTCCGGCGATCGGCGTCAGAGAAGGGATGCAGCCCTTCTTCGCTTTCGATGTCCGGAAGCATCGATGGAGTTCGAGAAGGCGGCACAATGGTCCGGCTTGATGTCGGAGCAGGCCGTTCGACGACTTTTGCGGGCGCACCGACGTTTGCCCCACATTTCGGACAGAACTCGAAATCAGGTGCGCAGGGGTAGCCGCAACTGGCGCATGGCACGGGCTGGCGCCTGCCACACCCCGGACAGAAGGCGTAACCGCCCTCAACCTCGAAACCGCAGCCCGAGCAGTCCATCGAACAAGACCTCACTAGAGGCCGTCCCGGCGTGACCTCGCCACGCACTTCACGGCCAGGCTATTCGCAAGGATGCACCGATAGTCGTCGACCGGCAAGCGGCAGCGCAAATGGGCATCGAGCGATCAGTGTGGGTCCGGTGGCAGGGCGCTGCGGGCAGGCATTGTTGAAGGCGCAATAGTTGTCGGATCCGCGAACGTCGCCGAGACAGCCGCGCTTGCCGAAGGGGCTGTCGGCTCTGACGGGATTGGCGTAAGCTACAGTTAAGGGGGTGCACACATGCACCGCATCATCGCCATGGCGATCTTAGTTCTCGCGGCCGCGTTCAGCTCCGCGCGGGCGGAGGTGCTGATTGGGGTTTCATCTGCGATGACGGGACGGCTCGCCTGGTTCGGCGAGCAGGCGCAGCGTGGCGCCGAGATGGCCGTGGCCGACATCAATGCGACGGGTGGCGTACTCGGCCAGCAGATGAGGCTCATCACGGCCGACGACTTCTGTGATCCCGAGCAAGCGGTCGCCGCAGCCCAGAAACTGGTGGGTGATGGTGTGGTGCTCGTCGTCGGGCACTACTGCTCTGGAGCCTCGATCCCAGCATCGAAGGTGTACGAGGCGGCGGGCGTTTTGCAGATTTCACCAGGATCAACCAATCCGCTGTTGACTGAACAAGGCCGCGCCAACGTTTTTCGAGTCATTGGTCGCGACGACACGCAGGGGATCGTGGCCGGCAACTACCTGGCCGAGCATTGGAGCAACAGCAAGATTGCGATCCTTCATGACGGCACCACTTATGGAAAGGGTCTTGCTGACGAGACTCGAAAACAGCTGAACAAGCGCGGCGTAGTCGAAGCGATCTACGAGGAATACACACCCGCGAAGAACGACTATTCGGCCGAGATCGCTGCGCTAGAGGCTGCGAACATCGCCGTGGCATATGTCGGCGGATATCATGCCGAGGTCGCACTCATGGTTCGCGCTGCGCGCGACCGCGGCTACACAGTTCAGCTAGTCTCAGGCGATGGCATGGCGACCGAGGAATTTGCTTTGATCGCCGGCCCCGCGGCTGAGGGTACCCTCTTCACGTTCCCCGCGGACGCTCGCCGAAATCCCGAAGCCGCCTCGGTCGTCGAGCGGTTCCGGGCTGAAAACTTCGAGCCCGCAGGCTACACGCTGCTCAGTTACGCCGCCGTCCAGGCCTGGTCGCAGGCAGTGGACAAGGCCGGCTCACTAGAGCTCCAAGCCGTGATAGCGGCGCTGCGCGGCAATCAATTTGATACTGTGTTGGGCCGTATCGACTTTGACAACAAGGGCGATCTCACGAGCCAAAACTGGGTATGGTACGTCTGGCGAGGTGGAGAGTACGTGCCGGTCGAATAAGGACCGCCGATGCCGTCGCCGCTTGAGACAGCTGATGGAGATCGAGTTAGCTGGACCGTTCAGAGCTATGTGTCGCCGTTATGCTTGAACGCTTCGGCATACGTGGCCGTCTGTTGCTCGCTTTTTTCGGCATCAGCACCTTCGCCGTACTCGCGACAGCGGCCGCTCTCTATGCCTTCCTCCAGGTAGGAGAGGTCGTCGACCGCATCACCAAGGATCGGGTACCGTTGGCGCTCGCGTCCCTCCAGCTGTCGCGCCAGGCAGAGCGGGTAGCCGCCTCTGCGCCCGCCGTACTTACTTCGACCAGCAAAGCTCAGCACGGCGAGGTTTCCGCCGCGGTCGGGGTCGAGATGACGCGCCTCGAGGAACTGCTTGCCGCACTCAAAGGTGCCACGCTTAGCACGGCGGTGGTGGCTGAGATCGAGGCTGCAGTTCTTGGTCTGCGGCGCAACCTCAACGCCCTCGACGACCTTGTTGTCGCCCGCCTCACAGTGGTGGCGCGCAAAGAAGAACTGTTACGCCGCTTGTCGGCTACGACAAATGCAAGCCAGCGTCTTGTGGCGCCCGGTATCCTCGTGATGAATTCCAAGCTCCAGCAATGGCAGGCGGTTACAGCCGACACGTCGCTCGCGCCGGATCGCGGTGCGGCGGCGGCGGCCGACCTGGTCCAGGCAATTGCGGCCTACATTCCGCAGCAGAAAGCGCAGCAGGAGATATCGGTGGTCAATGACGTGCTGGTCAAGACGACGGACGCGCCAACGCCAGACGATCTGACGTTGATCCTGTTTCCGCTGCGCCGGTCGCTCGCCGTTCTCGACACGGTTTCCACCGAGATCGACGAGAGGCTGCGAACCCGTTTCCAACAGCGGGTCGGCGAGTTCAAGGCATTGATCGACGGCGGGAACAGCATCCCGAAGGCGCGCAAGGACGAGCTAGCAGTGCTCGCAGAGGGCGAAAAGCTTCTGGCCGAAAACAATCGGCTGTCGCGCAGTCTCACCGCTGCCGTCGATCGCCTGGTCGCCGCGGCAGACCGCGAGATCACCGCGTCCGGTCTCGAAGCCGCGACGGTCCAGCGCTACGGTACCGGAGTTGTCCTTGGCTCCGCCTTTCTCACCCTCTTGAGTTCCGTTCTGGTTGTCTGGCTCTATGTCGACCGTAGCCTTCTCGCCCGTCTGGGAGAGGTGAGCCAAAGCATGTTCGCAATCGCCGGCGGCGATCTTCGTGCGCCGCTGCCTGCCGCGGGCCGCGACGAGATCGGCCGGATGGCCGAAGCGCTTAGGCTCTTCCGGGACACCGCAGTCGAGGTCGAGGAAAAGAACCTGCGCGATGTCGCTGAGGCGCGCCAACGGCTCATCGATGCGATCGAGAGTATCTCCGAGGGATTCGCGCTGTACGACGGGGAGGACCGGCTTGTCCTCAGCAATAGCCGCTACCGCGAACTGCTCTACAGCGACCTTGCGATCGAACTGATGCCCGGCACGACATTCGAGCACATTATTCGCCGATCCGCTGAGCGCGGCTACATCAAGGATGCCGAGGGGCGGCTCGAGGAATGGGTCGCCGAGCGGCTCTCCCGGCACCGCAACCCAGGCGAACCGTGGGTGCAGCGGCGAGGCGACGGGCGATGGATCATGATAAGCGAGCGGCGGATCACCGCCGGCGGCACGGTCGCGGTCTATTCGGACATCACTGAGCTGAAGCAACGAGAGGAGAACCTCGCAGAGAAATCCACGGCTCTCGAGGCGCTTTCCAACAAGCTGGCCAAATACCTGGCGCCGCAAGTGTACAGCTCGATATTCGCCGGCCGCCAAGACGTTAGAATCGCCAGCCAGCGGAAGAAACTGACAATATGCTTCTCCGATATCGCCGGCTTTACCGAGACCACTGACAAAATGGAATCCGAGGATCTCACCCAGCTCCTCAATCACTATCTGACGGAAATGTCGAAAATTGCTTCGGATCACGGCGCGACGATCGACAAATATGTCGGCGACGCGATCCTGATGTTTTTCGGCGACCCTGAGACGCGCGGCGTCAAGGAGGACGCGCTGGCGTGTGTGCAGATGGCTCTCACCATGCAAAAGCGGATGAGCGAACTTGCCGAAATCTGGCGTGACATTGGAATTGAGACACCGCTGCGCTGCCGCATCGGCATCCATACCGACTACTGCACTGTCGGTAACTTCGGCAGCGAGGACCGGATGGATTACACGATAATCGGCGGCGCCGTGAATCTCGCCTCGCGCCTGGAACAGGAGGCGCCACCGGGGACCGTCCTCATTTCCTACGAGACGTTTGCGCAAGTGAAGAACACGATCGACTGTGAGGAGATGGGGCATGTCCAGGTCAAGGGGATCGCCTATCCCGTCGCCACCTACCGCGTCATCGATCTGAAGGCCAATCTAGCCGGCGCTTGTCACGCCGTTCGAACCGAGCTGCCGCACTTCAGGCTGGAACTTGAACCGGAGCTGATGTCCGCTGACGAGCGTGACGATGCCGCCACTGCGCTTCGAGACGCGCTGGATCGGCTTTCCCACAAGCCCGGGCAGTAGGGCTTGGTTCACAACGACCCTTCCATGGACGCAAGGAGTAGGATGTGGGACGCAGCTTATTGGCGCTGTCGATGCGAAGGCCACAGAACGGTCGCGGTCAGTCTTTGAACTCGGGCGGAACGTCCGCATCGGAGCCGAGACTTAACATTCACGGCATCACTGGCAAGGTCCGGATATGGCGCAAGTTGCCCGTTCCGGGGCGCCGCCTTAAACGGCAAAGTTTGACCCAGAGCGGCCGCTCGGCGTGACAGTGTCGAACGTCCGAAAGCATGATAGAGCAGTCATTGCCGATTTCGAACTCGCTGTGGACGGGTTCCGCAAGGCCGGTGTCGTGCAATGACAGGTGAGGCCATGTCAGGTCAGGCCTTGAACTGCAGACGGCTCTCAGGCAAGCCATATGACTGTCGAGGCGGAAGCCGTCGTCGAAATCCCAAAACGCATCAGCGTCAAGGAAAGCGGCCGGACCAGACGCCAGAGGCTCACCGATAGTCGCCGTCGCTTGCGGTTGCTCACCAGAAAATCAACCTGAAATAAGGCTTGAAGTGAGGCTCAGGTCGGCTTGATCTCTGCCCGGCCGATCTTGCGCCATCGGGCGTTTTCGCGAACCAGTTTCAGGTCGTCGGTCGTCTCGGCAAATGTCCGCAAACGGTATTGTCGGAGCAGGTCCGGGAAGAGCGCCCCTTCCGGCAGGCCGGCAAGCTGCTCCCGGACCGAGATCTTTTCATCGATGACCCGCATGCCCCAGGCATTTTCCCGAACCTGCAGCTCAGCGGCCAGATCGCGCTCTTCCGGCGCGTTTTCGTCTAGCACGGCCAGAAGGATCGAGTGGAAAAGCGCTACATAGCCAATCTGTCTCAGGCCGCCCACGACCCGCACGCGCGGCAATATGGCAAGGACGAGGAACGTCAGGAACAAGTTCGGCAGCAGCACGCCGTCCAGCAGCCCCTGCTTGAGATGCAGCCGCTCGAACGGGATTAAAAGACCATGCGGCCTGTCAGGCTCGATCAGGTGCCCGTTCTCGAGGACGAGCTTGCGCACGCGCTCCTCGCGGATGCCCCAGAAATAGTCCGTGGCATTGGGCAGGAATCTGCCAAACGGGCTCGATGCGGCCTCTTGCAAGGCATGTTCGAGACGCTGGCGTCTTGCGGGTTCAATGAGCAGCCTGGAAAGAAGGCTGCCGTCATGTTCTAGATGCCGTGCCATGGCAGCCGCGGCGAGCCGATCATCGATGAAAACCGGCAGGGCCATGCCGGCACGATCCCAATTGGCGACCAGATCCTCGTTGAGGGCTGTCAGCGCATCGGCGGCGGTTCCAAACACCTTGTCCTGGCTGGCAAGCAGTGTGCCCAGCCAGCGGCTGGCATCCGTTTCATCGCCCACCGCCTCAAGCGCGCGCTTGTTGAGGGAAACGGGACCGGCCACGCAGGCGCTTTTGCGGCACAGTTTGTGGCGCCCGATGCCAAACAGGTTGACCTTGTCGTCGCCGACATCGAGCCATCCCGGCCCCTCCCGGCCAATTGTCTCCATGGTCATCGTCGTTCCCATGAAGCCGAAGAAGGCCGACAGCCCGTTTTCGACCGCGCCGAGCCAGGCAAGCAGGAGGGCATCGAAGGTGATCCGGTCCATCAGAAGCAGGCAGTGCAGGCCGGACTGAATCACCGGTCTGTACTCGAACTCGTCGAGGGTCTTGCCGATCTCGTCAGGCTGCATCATCACACCAAGGCGCTGATGCAAGACTTCGCGCAGGATCGATCGGGCAGCGATCGCCGGGGCCGATGCAGGCCTTGCCACCGGCCGCCACAGATGGCGGGCGTAATCGGAAACCGGTGCATTCCAGTTCTGCTCGATGTCGCGCACGACCTCCGGGCAGAGCAGCGACAGCACAGCCAGAATTTCCACCGGAGGCGTAGGCGTTGGGTCAAGGACGGCGGTCATTGGTCCCGTCTAGCCGCTTGCGGTGCAAACGCCAAGGGAGACCAGACTTGCTGGATGCGGCCGGCCCACACATAGATCGTCAACTCGATCAAGATGGTGTGAGCCGAAATGACCGTCTCCTACGGAGTTCTCCATAAGCAACCGCCTGTTCGCCGACTCGGCACGAATTGTTAGGTTGGCTAAACAGTTAAGGCCAAACCAGCGGATCTTAAAACCGCAGGCGGGCCATGCTCAGGAGGTCGTGGTACTGCCCGTCGGTAAAGCCGGCCTTCACATGCCGGCCTTCGACCTCAAAGCCGTGGCTTTTGTAGAGACGGAGGGCGGGTTCGTTGTCGGCATAGACGGTCAATTCGACCCGCTTCAGGGCGCGCCAGTTGTCGGCTACGTCAAGCAGCGCGCCAAGTATGGCGGAGCCGATACCTTTGCCGACAAAGGCATCGTCAAGGCCGATATTGATCTCGCCGATATGCGAACGGCGCGGCGAACCCTGCACGACCAGGCTGCCATGGCCGACGACCTTGCCGTCCAGCTCGGCAACGATCCAGGTGGTTTCCTGGCCGGACTTGGCGATACGCCGCGCCACCTGCTCCACCATCTCGAAAGGCATCCTGAGCGTGCCCCAGCGGAAGCCCGGCATGTTGAAGATAGCGCAAAGCGCCTCCGCATCGCTTGGCCGGACGGACCGGAGCTGCGGCTGGATTTTCTCGGAGGGTGGCGAGGTCGTGCTGGTCATGGCGTTCCCGGCGAAGGCAATCGGCCCGGTACGATGCACCGGACGTCACCTGAAAATCCAGCCGTCTCTGCAACCTATGATGCCGATTGCGAGCTAAAATACCGGGAGGCGGCGTAGAGTTTGAAGACGCCGCTGATGCCGATCCAGCCGAAAAGGACGAGCCAGCACAATGTCCCGGTCGCTGTCCAGTCGATCCGGTGCACCGCAGCGTCGGTGATGGCGACGCCGAGGATGGCAAGCAGGCCAACCAGAAACTGCGCCAAGCCGAGCACCAGCAGTTCCTCGCGCGGCGCGCTTCTCCAGACCAGATATATACCGCCCGCACCGGCGAGGAAGACGGCGCTGTAGACCTGAGCGTGGAAGGCATCGATCGGCCATGGCCAGATGCCACTGAATGTCAGGGGAAACAGCAACAGGCCGACGCCATAGAGCCCAAGGATCGCGGATTCCGCCGGCATGTAGCCGCGCCATGCGGGATTTAAGGTCACGCCTTTTGCAGAAGGACGGGCCCTGGCCCGCCACAGGAACAGCCCGGATACCGCGACCGAAGCAAGATAGACCAAAAACCACAGCCAGGGCCCTTTGCGCTCGAAGTTGAAATAACCGAGATTGATGAACGAAGCCACCGACACGATGACGGTGAAGATGAAGGCCATGACGAGCACGAGCCTGCCGGGCGACCAGCGATTCCAGACCAGCAGCGCCGCCATCACGACCATTTCGGCGGTGTAGAAGCCACCGAGGAAGCGCGCATTGAACGGCGTGACGGCCCAAGGCCAGCCCGGTTTGACCAGAACAGGCACGAAAAACAGGCCGGCGCCTACGATCAGGACGATGATGACCACCGCAGAGAAAAGGCGCAGGGCCGCGGGAAATGGCGGGTTGTTGGATGTCGGCATGGGAGAAAATCCCAAAGATGAATGCTCCATGGACCATCATAGTGCTGCTTGCGGCCGGTGAAAATCCGCCGAATGGAAATTGGACGGTCACCAGGCTTATCCATTCGAATGGCCGTACGATCTGTTTCGAAGTAAGATGGAGCACTCGGACCAAAGACCGGTCCGGTCAACCCGCCTCGGGGCGCATTTTCCGGAACCTGCACGATGAACGAAGCTCAGGATCTGTTCTCGCTTCTGCGACAATCGGCCGATGTCGATCCACAGGCGATCGACGCGATCAAGCGAACCATCGCGGAGGGCGAGGACCGCGAACTTTGCCGCATCAATGCGCCAGCCTTCGCCAGCAAGCATGGCCTCGACGAGGAGCGCGCCATAAGCGCCTTTCTCCATGCGGCGCGGGTGGGCATCTTCGACATTTCCTGGAATGTTCTGTGCCCCGGCTGTGGCGGCGTGCTCGACACCAACGCCACGCTGAAAACCCTGCAGAAGGACGAATACACCTGCGCGCTGTGCTCCGAGGGCTATTCGCCCACCCTCGACGAGATGGTCGAGGTGACATTCACCGTCAGTCCCCGCGTGCGCAGGATTGCCGCCCACAATCCACACGAATTGCCGGTGGCGGAATATTTCCGCCAGATCTACTGGGCGTCCGGCGTCGATCTGCCGGAAGAGGATTTCGCGGAAAAGATGGAAGCGTTCTCGCTGGAGGATATCGAGCTTGCGCCCGGTGAAAAGGCGGTTCTGCCCATACAGCTTCCGTCCGAATTCATCATCGTCTTCGAGCCGGTCACCCATTCAGCGCAGTTCATCGACGGGAAGGGCGAACCAACAAAGGAGCGCCGGAGCCTCTCTTTGGCCTTCGACCGCGACCATGTCCAGAACCAGACGCTGGAGATGCAACCCGGCCCGTTGCGCATTTCGCTGGAAAACAGGACCGACACCCGCGTGCTGCCGACGGTCTTCATAGCCGGCCAGGCATTGCATGATTTCCTGGGAAAACGCCGGCCCTTCCTGACCGCCAAGCGCCTGCTCACCAACCAGACATTCCGCGATCTCTATCGCACGGATACACTCGACATTAACCAGCGCCTGAAGATCACCAGCCTGACGTTCCTGTTCACCGACCTGCGCGGATCGACCGAGCTTTACGAGCGGGTGGGCGACCTTTCAGCCTTCGATCTCGTGCGCGTGCATTTCCAGGTTCTGCACGAGATCGTCGCAGCGGAGGCAGGCGCGGTAGTGAAGACGATCGGTGATGCGGTGATGGCGACCTTCGTGACGCCTGATCGTGCGATTGCTGCCGCCCTCAGGATGCGCGATGCCATGCGTACGCTCAACGACAAGAGCGGGCGCGAGGATCTGCTGCTCAAGATCGGAGTCCACGCCGGCCCCTGCATTGCTGTGTCTATGAACGACCGACAGGACTATTTCGGCCAGACGGTCAACATTGCTTCGCGGGTCCAGAACCTTGCCAACGCACAGGCGATCTTCGCCACTCGGGCGGTGGTCGACGACAATCTCACCGCCGATCTGTTGCACAGGAAGGCGCTGACGCCCGTGCCCCACGAGGTCTCGCTGCGCGGCATTGAGCGGGAGATAGCAGTATATACGATCCCCTGAAGGCTTGGCCCCTGAAGATTTGGATCGTCTCGGCCCCTCACACGCGCCTACAGATAAAATAACGATCGGCGGGCACCGAAGGCGGCGGCGGGAGGCGTTGCAACTGCGGATGATCTAACGGCATGCCGCTGACCGCGATGCCGCCGACGCGAAGCAGGCGCGCGGTCAGATCGGGAAGCCAGGTAAGGGTCACTGCATCGCGATCTTCATAGCCAGTGCCGATGTCGGCATGAACAAGAGCGGCGTCGATGCCAATGAACCTGCTCGCGGTCTCGCGTATTTCGCCGAGCACGAGATTTTCCGCTTCGGGAATTGAGCTGGCGTGTGCGGCAAGTGCGCGGTCGAACGCTACGATCCGGCGTCCGGGCAGGCGCTCGCGCAGATGGTGGAACGTCCGGCCATTGCCGAGGCCGAGCTCGAGCACAGGCCCCTCAATTTTCGCCACCTCGGCGCAGACATGATCGAGTATGTCGCGCTGTGCGGTCATCCTCCGGATGAAACTGTCGAGGCGACTCATGTGCGATTGTATGTCCTGAACCAGTCCACGAAATCAACTGCCCCCGACCAGAGCGTTTCGCGGCTGAAACCCGACGCCGACGTGTTAAACCCAGATCGAGTCTTGCCGAGGCGAACGATGAACATTGCAACAAGCGAACAGGCCGCTGACAAGGACCATACCGGGTCGAGTCGGCGGCACGGCGCGCGGCGGAATAGCGATCTCACTTGTAGGGGTCTGCGGCGTCCCGCAAGCCGTCGCCGAGGAAGTTGAACGCCAAGATGACGAGAATGACGGGGAGCATCGGCAAAAGCAGCCATGGATAGAACGCGATGACGCTGACGCTGCGCGCCTCGGTGAGCAGGATGCCCCAGCTGGTTATCGGCGCCCTCAGGCCGAGCCCGAGGAAGCTCAGCGCCGTCTCGCCCAGGATCATGCCGGGTATGGAGATCGTCGCCGTCGCGATCAGATGCGACATGAAGCCGGGAATGAGATGCCGCCCGATGATGCGGCTGCTTCTGGCGCCCATCAATTGCGCGGCCAGAACGTAATCCTCCTCGCGCAAGGCTAGAAGCTTTGAACGCACGGCCCGCGCCAGTCCGGTCCAGTCGAGCAGCCCGAGGATGACGGTGATGCCGAAATAGATCAGGATCGGACTCCAGGTTATCGGCATGATCGCCGCCAGTGCCAGCCATAGCGGAATGCTGGGGATCGATTGCAGAACTTCGATTATCCGTTGAACGATCAGGTCGAAGATACCGCCGTGATAGCCGGCCAGTCCGCCGATGACAATGCCGAGCAGGAAGCTGAAACTGATGCCGACGAGGCCGATTGTCAGTGAAATGCGTGCACCATAGATGATGCGCGAGAGCACATCGCGCCCCAGCCTGTCAGTGCCCGCCAGAAAGAGCTGGCCGTTTTCGGCAGGACAGACAAAATGCCTGTCACCTTCGATCAGGCCCCAGAACCGGTAACTGTCGCCCTTGCAGAAGAAACGGATCCGCTGAACATCATCCTGTTTCTCGATGTAGTTCCGCTTGAGCGTGTCCATATCCAGCGTCATCTGACGGCCATAGACGAACGGCCCGACGAGCTGGCCGTTGTGGAACAGGTGCACCCGCTGCGGCGGTGAATAGATGTAGTCCATGTTGCGCGTGTGCAGATTGTAGGGCGCCAGGAACTCGCAGATCAGTATCCCGAAATAAAGCGCCGCCAGGAATATGCCGGATATGACGGCAAGCCGGTGCTTCCGGAATTTCCACCACATCAGCCGCAACTGCGACGCCTGAAAGACCTTCGACTGCTCCGGCGTCATCACCTCGACCGACTGCAGGTCAAAGGGCGCGATGGAAACGTAGTGTTGCAGTGGGGCACCCGGAGCGGGCAGCGGCGATTGCGTGTTCATTTGGTGCTGCCGCCTTGCAAACGAATTCGCGGATCAAGTAGCGCCAGCGCCAGGTCGGAAATCAGGACGCCGATGACCGTCAGGAAGGCGAGGAACATCAGGAACGACCCTGCCAGATACATGTCCTGGCTTTGGAGCGCCTTGATCAGCATCGGCCCGGTCGTTTCCAAAGACAGCACGATCGCCGTGATTTCGGCGCCGGAGATGATGGCCGGCAGGATAGAGCCGATGTCTGAAATGAAGAAATTGAGCGCCATGCGCAGCGGATATTTGACCAGCGCCCTGAAGGGATGAAGGCCTTTGGCGCGCGCGGTCACGACATATTGCTTATGTAGCTCATCGAGCAGATTGGCGCGCAGCCGCCGGATCATACTTGCCGTGCCCCCGGTGCCGATGATCAAGACCGGGATCCAGAGATGGGCGAGGATCGACTTCGCCTTGGCCCAGCTCATCGGCTCGCCGAGATATTGCTGGTCCATGAGATGGCCGATGGACGTGCCGAACCAGATGTTGGCGAAATACATCAGGATCAGCGCCAGCATGAAGTTCGGAATGGCAAGGCCGAGAAGGCCGAACAAAGTCAGGCCGTAGTCGCCCCAGCTGTATTGATGCGTGGCGGAGTACATGCCGATCGGAAAGGCTATGAGCCAGGTAAAGATGATCGTGACGAAGGAAACCAGCACGGTCAGCCACATTCGGTCCCCGACGACGTCGCGAACCGGCAGCTCATATTCGAAGGAATAGCCGAAATCGCCGTGCAGCATCCCGCCGACCCAGTAGAAGTAGCGAATGACCGGTGGCTGGTCGAAACCATATTCCTTGCGCATCATCTCGATGCGATCGGAATCCACCGCTTCGCCCTGAGCCCGAAGCTCGGCAACATAGCTGTCGAAATAGTCGCCTGGTGGAAGTTCGATGATCGTGAACACCAGTGCCGATATGACCAGCAGCGTTGGAACCATCACGGCGATGCGCCAGACAAAATATCGAAGCACGCTCAGGACTCTCCAAGCCAGAATGTATCCGGCATGTAGACACCGAAATAGGCGGTCGGGTCGTAGCCGTAGAGCGCCTTGTCAGGCAGATTGCGCAGCCGCGAGGACGCCAGAATCGGCTGATGCGTTCCGTTCACCGTGCCGATCGAAAACACCTGATCGGTATAGATCGACAGCATTGAATTCCAGATTTCGGCGCGCTCCGTGGCTTCGGTCGATGCGTTCCAGCGCTTGAGTAAAGCCATCAACTCGACCACAGGCGGAAGATCGGGCGCTTCACCGACCTTGCCATGAGACAAGTAGTGAGCACCCCAGAGCGGCCATTGCAGCTGGTCGTCGACGGTGGGGGCCAGTTGGTACGGGTTCATGTCGGCGGTCGGTACGCCATTGTCGATGCCCGACCACATCGACATCACGATCTGGCCACCAAGCGCGCGGCTGCGGAAGATGTCGCGCTGCGAAGTCCGGATGAACAGGGCGATGCCGATCTTGCGCCAGTGATCGGTGATGAGCTCGAGCGCGTCGGTTTCCAGCGTGCTTTCGCCGGCCGTTTCCACTACGAGCTGCGCCGGGCGTCCGTCGGGAAGTATCCGCAGGCCGTCATCGTCACGCGCCTGAAGCCCGACCTCGTCGAGCAGGGCATTGGCCTGGTCGGGATCATGGGCGACCCAGGCTTTCGCGAATTCCGGCCGGTAGAGCGGGCTCTCCGGCAGGACCGTATCGGCACTTTCCTGCGCCAATCCGTAGAACACAGCCAAATTGATCTCGCGCCTGTCCACAGCGAGCGAAAGTGCGCGGCGCACTCGCACGTCACGAAAAAGGCCACGCCACACCTGGTCGGCACAATTCAGATTGGGCAGCAGCGCCAGCCGCGAACCCTGTGTGCGTTTCCAGAGATGCATCTTCACAGGGTAGCGCTTCTCCGCGTCTTTCAGGAAGGAGTAATCGCTGAAGTCAATTCCCATACATTGCAGGTCGCTCTCGCCCGCACCGGTCTTGGCGGAGATGATCGCCGACGAGCTGACATTCATGACGATCCGGTCAACATAGGGCAGTTGCCGGCCATTCTCGTCTATTCGATGAAAGAACGGGTTGCGCTCGAAGACGAATTGCTCGGCCGGCGGCTTGGTCCGGTTCTGCCAGGGATCGAGCGTCGGCAGTTCCGGGTTCTCCGGGCGATACTGCCGCGACATGCGGATATGCAGGAGCGTCCATTTCTGGGCCCGGTTCTCCTTCATTAGGCCGGCGAGCCGGAATGGATCCTGGTATTTCTTGTGGAACTGCTTGAGATAGGCGGCTGGCAGAACAAGCGATATCGGCGAAGCAGCGGCGAGCTTGGGCAGGAAGTCGGGATTGGGCGCATCCCAACTATAGCGGACCGTCGACGGATCGACGATCTCGAAGCGTGGCGGCTTGCCATCCGCCAGCAGGGCCGGGGCGAGCCCGCCTTGCGAAAGCTCATCGTTCAGCCAGACATCTTCCCAGCAATAGCGAAAATCCTCCGGCGTCAGCAGGCTACCGTCAGACCATTTATGTCCTTCCCGTATCTTGAAAGTGAAGACACGATCATCCGCTACATCGAAACTTTCGAGAATGTCGGCTTGCAAGTTAAGCTTTTCGTCATAGCCGACCAGGCGAGCGTACCCGTAGATCGTCATCATCCGGATATCTTTCTGGCTGCCGATGATCGTGCGCAGCGTGCCGCCATACTGGCCGGGCTGCCGACCCATCGCAGCGAGATTCAATGCGCGCGGGCGCTTGGGCAGGCGTTCGGCGAGGGCCGGCAGCGCCCTGGCCTTCAGCTGCGGCTGAAGAAATTCCGGCTCCAGATCGCCGGCGCGCAACGTGCCCGGCAGAAATGCCGAAGCCATGAGCCCAAGGACGGTGCGCCGGCTGATCAATGGCGTAGCTCGCTGACATCGGCCGAACGTCGGGCCAGCACGAGGTGGCCGCCGCCAAGATCGAGCGGCAACAGCATATCCTCGTCGCCCTCGTCGCGGAATTGCGGTCCCCATGCGCTGGTGTCGGAAGCGCCGCTGAGCTTCAGCGTCTTGAAATCCATCGGCCTGTCGAGATCGGGGAAAGGTACTGCGGCGACCAGTGAGCGCGTGTAGGGGTGGATAGGTTTCCTAAGCAGAATTTCGCGCGGCGCGAGCTCGACGATACGCCCGCCGCACATCACCGCGATGCGGTCTGCCATGTAGTCCACCACCGCCAGGTTGTGGGATATGAACAGGTAGGTCAGGCCCAGTTCCTTCTGCAGGTCCTTCAGAAGGTTCAGAATCTGCGCCTGGACAGAGACATCGAGTGCCGAAACCGGCTCGTCGCAGATCAGGAGTTCAGGTCCCAGCGCCAACGCGCGCGCGATGCCGATACGCTGACGCTGCCCGCCGGAGAAACTGTGCGGATAACGCTTTATGAAGCGCGGATCGAGCCCGATTGCCTGCATCAGGCTCTTGACCGTGGCGAGTCGGGACGCGGCATTGCCACGTTGATGGATTTCCAGCGGCTCGCTCAAGATGTTCTCCACCGTCATGCGAGGTGAAAGCGACGAAACCGGGTCCTGGAAGACCATCTGGATTTTCGCGCGCAGCAGGCGCAGGGCGTCTCCCTCGGCTTCCAAGACGTCGATCGGACCATCGCGGCCGTTGAAGATCACAGAGCCGCCGCTAGGGGTGACAGCCCGCATGAGGATCTTGCTGACCGTGGTTTTGCCGGAGCCGCTTTCGCCGACAAGACCCAGGCACTCACCCCGCCTGATATCGAAGCTCACGCCGTCCACGGCGCGAACAGGGGTTTGATGATCTCCGCCGAACCATCCGGACTTGCGGATCGTGAAGGTCTTTGTCAGATCGCTGACCGACAGCAGGATGTCGTCCGGCCCCTTCGATGCCAGCGCCGTCTGCTTGCCGAGCAGGTTCCCGACATTCACCGGCACCTCGCGGAGCGCCTTTAGCCTTTCGCCAGGCTTCAGGTCGAAATGCGGAACGGCTGCCATCAGGCCCTTCAGGTAAGGGTGACCTGGCCGGCGGAATATCGCCTCCACAGGTCCCGCTTCCATGATCTCGCCATGGTACATGACCACCACCTCGTCGGCGACATTGGCGACCACGCCAAGGTCGTGCGTGATCAGCAGCATCGCCATGTTCAGCTTCGTCTGAAGCTCGCGCAGCAATTGCAGGATTTGCGCCTGGATGGTGACGTCCAACGCCGTCGTCGGCTCGTCGGCGATCAACAGGGCGGGCCGGCAGATAAGCGCCATGGCGATCATTGCGCGTTGACGCAATCCTCCCGAAAGTTCAAAGGGATACATGTCATAGGCGCGCTTGGGGTTGGGAAAGCCGACAAGGCCGAGCATTTCCTTGGTCAGCGCCTTGCGCTCCACCCGAGCCATGGGCGTATGAATCTGCAGGGATTCGCTGACCTGATTGCCAATCGTGTGCAACGGCGACAGCGATGTCATCGGCTCCTGAAAGATCTTGCCGATGCGGCTGCCTCTCAACGCCCGGATTTCGGGTCCGTCACGCGGCATTTGCAGGATATCCTGCGTCGTGCCGGGCTTTTCAGGATCGGAAAACAGGATACGGCCGCGGACATGGGCTGTGTTCGGCAAAATGCCCATAACTGCCTGGCTGAGAACCGATTTTCCGGAACCGGACTCGCCCACAAGCGCGGTAACCTTGCCGGGCAGGACGCGAAGATTTGCACGCCTGACGGCATGCAACGGTCCCCCTATAATGGCAAAAGAGATGCCAACATCCTCGATCCGCAGCAGATCAACGCTCGAATTCATTCTCACACCAGCCCCACTCTGGCGGCCTGCCGGTCGGCAGGCCCAGAAAAGCGAGACTAGCGCATTGCCAGCCTAGAGCAACTTGGATTCGAAACGGTCGCCAGTTCCCCGGCGGAACCGGCGACCGGACTGCATACCAAAGGCGTTCGGATCAGATCGTGACGGTTACTGGAGCTTCCTCGGGTCGCCCGCCGACAGCCGCGCGGCATCGCGATGAAGCAGCATGACCTGCTCGGCGTCCGATATTCGGTCGTAAATCGGCTCCAGCGCACCGTCTTCATCGAGTGCAAGAGCACCCGACAAATCGGGTGAAAGCACCGTCAGCTTCTGCTTGATGCCCGCCAGTTCCTCCTTGCCGAGCGTCAGCCAGTTGTTGGCGCTGCAATAGCCGGCGAAATCTTCGCTGGCGAGAACGCTGTGCGAATATTTCCTGGTCAGGGTCTGAAGGCGCTGGACCTCGTTTACAGCCGAGCCGAAGACAGAGAATGTGAGCCGGTCGGAAAGCCCGACATTGCCGAACATCACATTGCCGACATGCAGGCCGATACCGAATTTAATGTCGCCCAACCGCTGCTCCTTTCTGCGCAGATTGAGATCCATCATGCGCCCGGTGGCCTTGTGCGCTGCCGCAAGGGCAGCCCGGCAGGCGATCTCGGACTGCGCACGGTGCCTTTCGCAAGGGTAGACGGCAATGAAGCCATCCCCCAGGAAACTCATGATCTGCCCGCCTCTGCGATTGAAAGGTGCAGCAATGGCATCGAAAAACTGATTCAGCGTATCGATATAGATTTCGCGGCCGGAGGTTTCGGCAAGCCTTGTCGACCCGCGCATATCGGCCATGACCAGTGCAGCCCGGATTGTGTCGCCCTCGCCGCGCTTGATCTGGCCGTCCAGCACCCGCCTGCCGGCGTCGCCGCCGAGATAAGTGGTCATCATGTTGTCGGCGAGCTTGGTGAGCACCGCCATCTTGGTTGCGATAGCGAGATGGTTCTGGATCCGCAGCAGCGCCGAAATCATGTTGTCACTGAAGCCTGCAGCACTGTCGGTTGACCAAGACCCGATCATGCCCTGACTGGTGTTGCCGCTGAAGGGATGGACGAAAGCCATGTAATCGGTGACGCCCATAAGCTTGAGGTCATCGAAAACAGGAAATTCAGACGGCACCGACGGGTCGAGCCGGCGCCGCAGATGGTCGAGTTTGTGGCTGAGCAGATGGTAGTATGGGCTGGTCAGGAATCTGTCGGAAGGAACGCCGTCGTCATGACGGAAGCCTTCTACTTCCAAGCCCTGGCCGCGAAGCCAGGTGAAGCCAAGCGCGTCATAAAGCGGATGAAGCATCGAAAAGCTCAAATGCACCCGCCTCAGCGGCAGGCCGGCAGCAGCCAGCCGTTCACAAAAGCCCTTTACCAATGTTTCCAGGTCGTCGCCCGCCAGCGCCGATTGGGTCAGCCAATCGGCAACCTTATCCATGAGAATGGCAGAAATTTCTGCTTGCGCTGTGCTCATGCTATCTCGAAATCTCCTTGATCCGCCACAAATTCGCCGGCTCGGACGCCGTCAGGCCTTCACCACCGTCTCTCGGGTTAGCCCGAGGCGGCCAAAAACATTGCGTGTGTCGACGATCAGAAGAGCGTGATCCGCGATCGCCTGATAGTCAATCGCGTCGTGGTCGGTTGCAACGACGACAGCATCGAAATCCTTCAAGGCCGCCTCGGTCAATTCGACCGAGCGACGCCCCTTGATCGCCATATGCTCCCGTGTGGTCGGGATCTCCGTAACATGCGGATCGTGGAATTCCGCCTTGCCGCCCCATTCCTCGATGAGTTCAATGAGCCGCAATGAGGGGCTTTCGCGGATGTCGGGCACATTCTTCTTATAGGCGAGCCCGATGATGAGAATGCGCGAGCGGCTGAGCGCTTTGCCGCAGCGCCGGTCCAGCGCCTTCGCCAGTTCATCGACCACATGACGCGGCATCGCCGTGTTGATCTCTGCCGCCAGCTCGATGAAGCGGGTCGGCAGTTCATATTCGCGCGCCTTCCACGTCAGGTAGAAGGGATCGATCGGAACGCAGTGGCCGCCAAGTCCGGGGCCGGGATAGAAAGGCATGTAGCCGAAGGGCTTGCTCTTTGCCGCCTCGATCACCTCCCAGATGTCTATGCCCATCGCACCGAGCACGACCTTCAACTCGTTGACCAGGGCTATGTTGACCGAGCGGAAGATGTTTTCCGTCAGCTTGACCGCCTCGGCGGTCGCCGTGGTGGAAACCGGAACAACGGTCTTGACCACGCCCTGGTAGAAAGCCTGAACGAGTGTCGCCGCTTCAATGCCGTCGCCTGCCACGATCTTGGGGATCGTCGCGACTTCAAAGCTTCGGTTGCCGGGATCCTCGCGTTCGGGCGAGAAGCCGAGGAAGAAATCTATCTTCGACCGCAAGCCGGTTTCTTCCAGTATGGGCTTGATCACGTCGTCGGTGGTGCCGGGATAGGTGGTCGATTCCAGCACGATCAGCTGGCCGAGACGCAGATGCTTCGCGATGGTGCCTGCCGTGTTCCTGACAAAGGAGAGGTCCGGCTCACGGTTTTTCGTCAGCGGTGTCGGAACGCAGATGATGATGACATCGCAGACGGCCAGTTCAGCAAAATCCGCAGTGGCGCGGAACCGTCCGCTCGCCACCTGGCCGGCAAGGGCTGTCGAGGTCACCGCCTCGATATAGGATTGGCCGTTGTTCAGGCTCTCGACCTTCTGGGCTTCGACGTCGAAGCCGGAAACCGGGAAGCCGGCGCGTGCGATCGCAACCGCCAGCGGCAGCCCGACATACCCCAGTCCGATCACGCCGACTTGCGCGGCGCGCGTCGAAATCCGGTTCAGAAGACAGTCATATGTCGATCGTGAGGCGTCCAAAAATCTGCTTTCCCTTAATTCGGACAGACCGTCCGCTTCCATGGCGAGGCTCACTTGGTCCCAAGAACCCCGAGGCATATTGCGGAAAATCGATGTCCGCAAGCTGTCAGACCGGCACCTTCGCCTTCAGGCTTGCTGCAGCCATCGCATAGCCGCCGGCGGCGCCATCGATGAAATGAACGTGATCGCGCTGCAGCGGCGAGGCGACGAGGCATGTCATCAAGGCCGATTTCTGGCGGTGCAGGCCATAGTTGCAGATGCCCGCCTCTTCCGCCTTTTTCAGCCGGTTCTCGATCCGTTGCAACACATCCGCGTCAACGTCGATGGTCATCTTCAAGCCGTCGTCGAACTTCCGGAAATCCGAATTGCTGGCCACGTCGCGTTTGTAGATCTTCGGATCGAATTTGCCGATCGTCCAGCCATATCTATCGGTAACAGCCGTAAGCGTCATCAGGAACACTATCCACAGCTTCGACAGCCATCGCCGTCCTGCCGGCGCCGTGGCGCGCGCCTCGATATCGAGGCCGGCGGGCAGCAAACTGTAGTCCGGTCCGTTCACCGGCACCGGGTGGCCATCGCGTTCCTGCCTGCCGGCAAGGGCGATGATGTCGGAAACCAGAAACTGAAAATCGCGCACGTCGCGCGACGCCCCCGGTATGGCTATGATCGAGACGATTTCGCCATGCCGGGCTTCGATCGGGTTCCAGCGGCACGAGAGGCCGGTCAGATCCGGCCGCGCGCCGGCCGGCGCAGGATCGATGCGGTAGCGCCCCGCTTTCATCTCGGCTTCCGCCCAACTGCCGCCACCGCCGGCGAACATGGCATAGAAGACCGCTTCGGAGGCCTGGAACCTCGCCACGCGAACGTCGAGGCCTTGCGCTCTGATATCCTTTATCGGCACGATTGCGGCACGCAAGGTCAGGTCGAGTTCGTCCGCCACCCATCTCTGGACAGCCGCCAGCGCGTTGCGGGTGATCTCCAGCGCCGAGCCGGGAAATGCCACGAGCGCGCCGTCGCCGCCGAAGACAAAGGGAAGATCTTGCCGACCCAGCGCATTGAGCAGCGCCGAAATGACGCTGGCACCGGCCATATTGACGGTTTTATAGCGCCCAGCCCCGATCGCCTTGGTCGAGCCGACGATGTCGGCGGTGGCCAGCGCCCAGCCATCGGGGAGAGGCCGATAGTTATCGATATCGGCAACGCTTTCGAACTTTGCGAAGACCGGCAGGGAAGCGACAAACGGATCGGACGCGGCAGCTGTTTCCATGAGCATCAGATAGCACATTCCACTGCTTGAAGGTGAAGTCGATCATGCTTCGAAATTGACTTGCGCAGGCTTTCCGATGATAGGGTCCGGCGATGCGAATTGCCTTCTACGCGCCGCTGAAGTCGCCCAATCATCCCGTTGCCTCCGGCGACCGCCAGATGGCACGGATGCTGGTCAAGGCGCTGGAGCATGGAGGGCATAGCGTCGAACTAGCATCCGAATTACGCTTCTATCTACGCGAACCGGATTCGAAAAGTTTCGACGCGCTCAAGATCGAGGCCCGGGAGGAAGCCGCGCGGCTGGCAAGGCTTTGGGATCGTGACGGCAAGCCCGGTCTGTGGTTCACCTATCATCCCTATTACAAGGCGCCCGACCTGATCGGGCCCGAGCTGGCGTTGGCCTTTGGTGTCCCCTATGTGACAGCGGAAGCCTCCTATTCGAGGCGGCGCAACACCGGTTTGTGGGCCGATACGCAAGCGTTGGTGGCGCGAGCCGTCGAACAGGCAGCGCTGAACATCTGCTTCACGCAAAGGGATCGTCAGGGACTGGCAGATGCGATTCCCGACGCCGCTTTCGGCATGCTTTCGCCCTTCATCGACACATCGGTATTCCGGGAAACGCCGGCACGGAGTTGTCCGACGCGCCTCGTTACCGTCGCCATGATGCGCCCGGGCGACAAAGTCGAAAGCTATCGCATGCTGGCGCAAGCGCTCGGTCCGATCGGCCATCTGCCCTGGACCATGTCGGTCGTCGGGGATGGGCCTGCCCGTGACGAGGTCAAAGCGCAATTCGCCGGCTTGCCCGCCGACCGTATCGAATGGCTTGGCGCGATTGAGCCAGCCGCCGTGCCGGATGTCCTCTACAGTGGGGGAATTTACGTCTGGCCGGGTTGCGGCGAGGCCTATGGCGTTGCCTATCTTGAAGCACAGGCCGCCGGCCTTCCGGTGGTGGCTCAGGACATCGCCGGCGTGCCGGAGGTCGTGCGGGATGGCCAGACCGGGTTTCTCACCCCGCCGGGCGATGTTGCGGCGTTCGCTTCTGCCATTGAAAGGCTTCTGGCCCGTAACGACGAAAGAACCATCATGGCCGCGGAAGCCAGACGTTTCATCCTCGAAGAACGTTCCCTCGGTGCTGCAGTGGCGCGGCTGGCCGAACTCCTTGCGAAGATCCCGGTTTCATGACACCCGATCAGATCTGGCAGCCCTTGGTGGAAGAACTGGCGTGCCGGCAACGGGCAGACCGCAAGGCAGAGTTCTGGCTGCGCGACGATGACGCCGTGGGTCCGACGCCTGCGCTTGATCGGCTGCTCGACCTCACCGGTGAATTCGCGGTTCCGGTGACTCTGGCCGTCATTCCGGCCCTGACTGATGAGAAGCTTGCCGTCCGGCTTGACGAGGCGCCGCATGCCACGGTCGCCATCCATGGCTGGGCGCACCGAAATCATGCGCCCGAGGACCAGAAAAAGCAGGAGCTCGGCGCGCATCGGCCACGCGAGGCGGTGCTCAATGATCTGGCTCGCGGGCTGTCGCACGTAACCGGCCTGCACGGCGCACGTACCGTTCCGATGCTGGTGCCACCCTGGAACAGGATTGACGCCGGCTTGGTATCCGACCTTGGATCGATAGGATTTGCGGCATTGTCGGTCTATGGGCCGCCGAGGCGCGCTTCACTGGCGGTCATCAACAGCAATGTCGACATCATGGATTGGCATGGCACGCGCGGCTGCCGCGATCACGGCCTATTGGTTCAAGCTATCATCGCGCAATTGCAGCATGCATTCGATGGCGGCGAACCGGTCGGTCTGCTCACCCACCATCTCGTACATGATGAATCGGCCTGGCTTTTCCTCGAACGGCTGTTCACCGTCACCGCACGGACTGAAGCCTGCGCATGGCTTCCGATCAGGACATTGATCGAGCGCAGCGCCGGTAGAGCAATTCCAGGAAAAGTGTGAACGGTTTTCCGTCCGGAATTGCGTCAAAACAAAGAGATAGAGCGCTTCGCCGTTTCTGTGAAACGGTGAAGCGCTCTAGAGGAAAATAGCTCAGCGCTTTTTGCGCAATGAGACTGGAAGTTTGAGCGTCTGGCCATCCCGCGCGGCAAAAGCGCCGGTAAACCTGTCCTTGGCCAGTTTCTCGATCTTGTCCAGTTCCTTGTCGGTGCGTGTCGGATCGTGGTGAAACAGCGCAAGCCCCCGCGCACCGGCCGCCTCACAGAGCTTGACGCCCTGTTGCCATGTCGAGTGCCCGTAACCGCGGCGGCGTTCCATTTCCTCCTCGGTGTAGGTGCAATCGTAAATGACGAGGTCGGCATCTTCGATCAGGCCGAGCACCGTCTGATCGAGTTTGTCCGGCTCGTGCTCAGTGTCTGTGATCACCGCCACGACGCGGCCGCCCCATTCGACCCGGTAGCCTATGCAGCCGCCCGGATGGATAAGACTGCCGGTTCGGACCACCACCCCTTCGCGCGGGCGAAGCACGTCTCCGGATACGAAATCGCGATAGTCGAGGCTTGCCTTGCTGATCTCCAGTTTCACCGGAAACCACGGCGGCCGCATGAACTCATCGACCATCTGCCGGGTCGTCATGTGTCCTGCAAGATGCCCGGACCAAAGCGTAACCTTGGCGCCCCGGTCATAGATCGGCGCAAAAGACGGCAGCCCGATGATGTGATCGTAATGGCAATGGGTGAAAAGCAGGTCGAAATCGGTAACGCCCAACGCCTGAAGCGCCGCGCCGGCAGGCCGTAGGCCAGAGCCTGCGTCGAACAGAAGCGTATGCTTACCGCATCGCATCTCGACGCAGATTGAGTTGCCGCCATAGCGAGAGAATTCTGGCCCTGATACCGAAATGCTGCCGCGGACACCCCAAAACCTGACCAGGAAAACGTTGTCGTCCATGCTACCCCTTCGCCCATCATATCCAAACAACTGCTGCTAGGCGAGACAGGCTTTCTCCGGGTGATCTTCTCAGCGAGAGGACAGTGCCGTCACGACGGCGAGGATCGAGCGCACGTCCTTCGTTTATTTGGCGCTTCGTGCGTCGATCAGATCCGCGGTCGTATGGCTTAGGCGATCGGCAAGAACCCGCAATATCTCGATGGTCATTTCCGGGAACTCCCTCATAAGCCTCAGGAAATGATCCTTGCGGATTCTCAGGACTTCCAGCGGACTTGCCGCTCTGACGGTGGCAGTGCGGGAGCTGTTGCACAATATGGCGATCTCGCCAACGATCGAATTTGGCTCCAGTTCGGCAACTTTTATCGGTCCGCTGTCGGAATCGACAAGAATATCCGCCCTGCCTGAAAGGATGACATAGGCGGCGTCTCCCTCGTCGCCCTGCCGGAAAAGGATCTGGCCGGCGCTGTAGCTCACACGATCGGATGTGAACGCAAGCAGCTTGAGCTTTGTCGGCTCGATGGCAGAGAACAAGGGAACGCGTTGCAGCATTCCAACTTCATCCTTGAGCAGCATTGTCGCAAACCTTCCCAAAATTCGCGTTTGCCAGACTAGAGCAACGGACGCCCAGATGGAATCAATTCTCTTTCCGGGATGGCGAGACGAACCACGCGAAAGGTGGCGAGCCCGATGTCGTGCACCGGCAGAATGATCCCATCTGAATGTCCGTTGCTCTATGACAGCAGTTCCTTGAAGATACCGTTCCCTGCCAAAAGTGTCTCGTGTGTTCCGTCTTCCGCCAATTGACCCGAGTCGAAGACGATAACGCGATCGAACATCATCGCCATTGCCGGATTCGTCACGACCCACACAATTGCCGGCGAATGGCCGTCGCGCCTGGCTTCCTCGAGCACGTTTCGCAGCACCTTATCCTGCATGCGCTGGTCGAGCGCCGAAAGCGGCCGGTTGAGAATGAGAAAATCGGGACGCTTGAGCAGGGCCCGGGCAACATCGAGCTTCTGTCGCTGTCCACCGGTCAGCCGCCTGCCGCCGGAGCCGACGTTGAAGTCCAGGCCGACATCCAGAAGTTCGGCATAAAGCCCCAGTTCGTCAAGAATGTCATAGACGATGGAGCGTATGCGGTCCGGCGCGTCGGGATGGTTGTTGCCCACACGCCCGAACAGGACGTTATCCATGACGGTGGCCGCGGCAATGTATTTGGCAGGATCATACCGTTCGACCGCATTTTGCAGTTCGGGCGGCAGGTTTTCATAGAACTGGCTGCGTGCAGCGACGATCTTGCTCATCAGCTCCTCGCTCAGCAGGCCGAAGCGGTGCCGGGGCTCGATGTAGGCAAAGCTCAAGGTGACGATCATGGCGCGATCGTTCTCCGAAACCGCCTCGTGAGGACGGTTCTTGAGCCGTTGCAGCAAGGTTTCGTAGGCGGGTATCTCCTCGGCGCTCATGAAGGCGAGCTGCTGGAAGAACTGGTGATCGGGCGGCAGGTCGGCAAACAGCTCGATCGCCTGTTTGGCGATCTCCAAGCCCATTTCGTAGAGCGTGCGGTCGAGGCCGGCTTGCCTCAGCACAGAAGCAAAATAGGGATTGGCCGCCAGGGCCCTGTCGGCCAGTTCGGGGCCGGCGGCAGCGCCGAAGAGCAGGTTTTGGCCGATCGTTGCTTCCTTGTTGTAGGCGCCCGGTTCGAAAGGAACCACCAGTCCGCTCAGCCCCTCTTGCTCCAGCCGGGTTCGCAGCGCCGCACGCAGTTCAACGATCCGCCTGGCAAGTTCCGTGTGACGCGTGAGGTCGGCCGAAGAGCGCAAGCCAAGATCCAGAATGTCGCGCGACAGAACAACCGCGTCGAGCACCCGGCGCACGGCTTCAAAGAGGTCGTGCGGGCCGGTAGCCCCGGCGGAAGCATAGTTGATCCAGTCGCTGTGGATATCGAGATCCGGATTGCCCGACCGGCGCGCCTCGTGGATATTCCAGCGGTGCTGGTCTGCCGCGGCACCGTCATAAGGCACCGATGTCAGCGGCGCATGCTTCAACCCGTAGAGCAGGTTGTCGCGGAGGCTTGCCTGGAACAGGAAAACATCCGACGAGGCATAGGACATGCGCCGGCCGGTCACTGCCTCGGGAAGTTCAAGCAGGTCGTCGGTGCCCGAAGCGACCCTTCCGCTGTCCGGCCAGTTCAGCCGCGCGAAGGCTTCTGCAAGCGCCTCCGCTCCACCTGTTGCGGTACTGACCAGCGCCACCGTCTCACCCGGCTTGACCTGGAGGGAGATACGGTTGAGGAGCATTGCACCGCCATCGTCTGCTATAGACAGATTGATCGCCGATAGGGGATTGGTCATCGGATCAGGATCGTCGATCGTCAATGCCCCGATTTTCGGCGCGATGAGACCCTCGACGGTGAACTGTTCAACGACCTGTTGATATTTGACCTGGACATCCTGCCGATCCTGATCCCAGTCGATCAGTTCCTTCATCGGTCCGGGCAGGTCCTTGTAGGCGCCGATCACGGCCACGAGCTGGCCGACGTCCAGCCTCCCCTGGATGACCAGATACCCGCCGATCATATAGAACAGAAAGGGCGTGAGCTGCGCGAGAAAATTGTTGAGGAACTTCACCATGAATTTCCATTGGTAAAGATCGAAGCGGATCTTGAAGATGAGCCCGAGCCGGGCAGCTATGTCGGCGCGCTCGTAGTTTGATGTATCGTGGACGTGAACCGCGCCGATGCCGTCGACGATTTCGCCAACCCGGCCCGAAAGCGCGCGCGCCGTCAACTGCCGTTGGCGCCCGAGCACGATCAGCCGCCGCCGCATTCGCGGGATGAGTACGATCTGGATCACCACGATCACGACCGCTATCATTCCGAGCCAGACGTTCTGGATCATGATGAATAGCATGGCCGTCAGCGCCTGGCCGCCGAGCAGTACCGGCTGCAGGAAGGCGTCGCCGATGAAGCCGCCCAGCGGCTCTACCTCGTCCTTCACCATGGTCGCCACTTCGGCGGATTTCACCCGCTTGAAGTAGACCGGCGGAAAACGCAGCACACGGTCCACCAGATCGAAGCGGATACGTCGCAGCATGCGTTCGCCGAGGCGGCCCTTGTAGGTGTTGATGTAGAATTTGAACAGGCCGTTGATGACGACTAGCAAGAGGAACACAAGGCTAAGGGCAAACAGGGTCTCCTTGCGGTCGAGCTGAAAACCGGAGAAGAACTGGACCTCTCCAATGAACGGCAGGTTATAGTGTAGCCTCATGAATGGCTGGGTCGCGCCCGGTTGCTCGAAGCCCCTACCTTGGATCGGGCCGTTGACGATCAGCTTCGGCAGGTCGAAGGACATGAAATACGGGACCATCGAAAGCACGACGATCATCAATATCCAGAGCTGCTGCTTCTTGGTGTGCGTCCAGATATAGCGGGCTAGGCTGGGTTCCATATGCGACTGCGGACCCTTCAGTTGAAAGGATGCAGGATGTAAACGCACCTGCTGGCGAATGGCGTATCGGCAATTTCTTCGTCGCCAACGACAAAGTCGAAGCTGCAGTGCACGGACATTGTCCTGCGCTCAACGATGCAAGGAACCTGCGAGGCGGCGCGAGCCAGTTCCGGCGCATGGTCGATGACAACGACATGGGCATTGTTGATCAGCGAAGAAGGCAGCTGGCCAGACGGTTCGCGGCTTCCGCAGGGCTTTGGCGAATAGCCGAGCAGCACGAGGCCGCAGCTGCGCGGCTGGTGCTGGCGGATGGACGCCGATGATCCGGACAGATGCAACAGGTTCTCTCCGGCACCGGGCAATAGCCAAGCGGCTTGCAGCATAATCACGTCCGCGGAATCAAACAGTCTTGCGGGAGGCAAGATTGCGTTGTGTCGCCCGAAATCCCAACATACAAGACAAATATGATGGATGTCACGCAACCACGCAATGCCGGTATGGACTGGCGCGAGCAAGCCTTGGACCTCACGCGGGGAATTGCTGCTTATGTCAACTGCCCTCTCGTGGCAGGGCTGGCGCGCGTCGTCACCAAGCATCCGAAGGCCGATATCGCCAACGCCTTCAACCACAAGCAGGTCGCCTGCAAGATGTGGGCGCTCGACAGGCTGTTCGAAAGCTGCGGCGGCCGGTTCGGGCGCATATGGGTTCTGGGTGGATGGTACGGCGTATTGCCGGCAATGCTTTTCAACGACGCCCGCTTCGACATCGCGGCGGTCGATAGCATCGACATCGATCCCGAAGTCGCGCCGGTCGCCCGGACCCTCAACCGGGAAGCCGGCGACCGGTTCCGGGCGCTAACGGCAGATATGTACGCACTCGACTATGCGGCCGTCCGGCCCGACCTGATAGTCAATACGAGCTGCGAACACATAGCCGATCTGCGCGCCTGGCTTGCTCTGCTTCCGCGGGGCACAAATGTACTGCTGCAATCGAACGATTATTTCAGCGAGCCGACGCACATCAACTGCGTGGCTTCACTTGCAACCTTCGAAGCAATGGCGGCGCTACGGGAGGTGCGGTTCTCCGGCGAACTGCCGACAAAAAATTATACGCGCTTCATGCTGATTGGAACTGTTTAATGTATTTCGCCCAAAAGTGCGTAGCGGTTTTCGGACAACGACATGCATAAAACAGGACTTGAAGCGCGTCGCACGAAACTCACCAGACGCGACGTGCGTTAGTCCTACTGAGTCAGTAACGCAGTAGGACTAGGATCTATCGTCTGTTTGATCATGAGCTTTTCCGAAACCGGGCTCCACTTTTAGGGACCATGTTCGATACCGCTCGTGCAGGATTTGCGCGGAGCGACGCGCGCCTTCCAGATCGAGACGATGCGCGGATGGCGTCGGTCTCACAAGCGCCTGTTCGATCGCTTGCGCCAAACCTTCAGGCGTTAGGTCCTTTTCCATCAGCACCGTTGCAAGACCGAGTTCTTCGAGCATCAGGGCGCGAACCGTCTGTTCGGTTTCCCCGCCGGCTGCAAATGGAACGAGCAGGGAGCGACAACCCGCGCGCAGGACATCGCAGACCGTGTTGTAACCCGCCTGCGAGACTGACAGGCGGGCGCCTGTCAGCAGGCTGGCGAAATCCTCGCGGAACCGGAAGATGGACAGGCCCGGCGTGGCATCGCGTGCGATCGCGTCAAATTCGTCTTTCGGCAGGTTTGGGCCGGTGATCAAACACCATTTCCGAGCGTTGTTGGCATTCCGCGCCGCTGCGATCGTGGAGCTGACAAGGCTCTTTCCGGCAGCCCCGCCGCCAACCGACACCAGAACGTCGAAGCGCTCGGAGGCCGCGGGTGAGGGCGGCGCGGCAACGAGCCCTGTGTAGGTGACCTCGGCCCTGATCGTCCCAGCCAGCGGAAATGTCTTGTCGATGGTTGCGAAAGCCGGATCGCCGTGGACCATAACAAGGTCGAAATGCCTGTTGATGAGATCGACCGTTTCCTCGTTTCGGCCCGGCTTGACGCGCTCCTGAAGGATGTCACGGACGGACGTCGCCAGCAGCGGTCTGGGCGACGTCGCGTCGATGGCCTCGATCAGCGGCAAGAGTTCGAAACGCATCTGTCGGCGTCCAAATGGAAACGCCTCGAGAATGACGATATCAGGCCTGCAATCCCGGAATGCCTGCAGCAGCATCTCTGAACGCCATTTCTTGAAATCATCGTCGATCGGGTTGCCCTCCAGGTCGACAAGTCCGGAAAATCCTTCATCACCGGAGGTGACAGGTGGCAGGATTACAGATTTTACACCGAGTCCCGGAAACCCGGCGATCGGCGCTCCGCCGGTCACGACGGTCACGTCAAACCCGTCATCGACCAGAGCCGCCGCAATGCGGCTGGCGCGCGCAAGATGGCCGATGCCGAGCAGGTGCTGGACATAGAAGAAAGCGCGCAGCCGCTTCATTCGGCGGCCCGCCACTCCCGCTCGAACAGTTCCTTGAGCTGTCCAATGCTTGCCATATGATCGAAATTGCCGCGCACGCGCCGCTCTGCGGCGTCGCCGAGGCGGGCGCGCAGTACGGGATCACGGATCAGGCGCTCCAGCGCCTGTGCCAGGGCAATTGGGTTTTCCGTCGGAACCAGCAGCCCGGTTTCATCCGGCGATAAAAGCTCCGGCACGCCGGAAATATCGGTCGACACGCAGGCAAGCCGCTGGCTGGCCGCCTCCACCAGAACATTCGGCAGACCGTCACGATCGCCATTTGCGGTGATCCTGCAGGCCAGGGCGAAGATGTCGGCGCGGCGGTAGTGCTCAAGCACTTCCTCCTGCGCAAGCGCGCCTTTCCAAGAGACGCGACCATCCAGTCCGAGCTTTTGCGCCAGCGCCTTGAACCGCTCCAGTTCCTCGCCGCCGCCGATATGCTCGAAACGCCACGCCAAATCACCGGGCAACAGGGCAAGGGCCTGCAGCAACGTATCGTAACCTTTCTTTTCAACGGCGCGCCCGACACTCAGAACGACAACCGGTTCGTCCGGCGCCGAGCCGTCATGCTGCTTTCGCGCCTCGCCGAAACTGCCGAAGCGATCAAGGTCGAGCCCATGATAGCTCAGATGTATAGACGAGTTGCCGTTAGCGAGTTTTTTCAGACGGTCGAAGCCGGTTTTCGTGCAGGTGACCGTCCAGCGCGCCGAGGAAAGCTTGCCGGCCAGATCCCAGTCCGCCGAAGTCCAGATGTCCTTGGCATGGGCCGAGCAGGTCCAGGGCAGGCCACGAAGCTGGCTGGCATAGCGCGTCACCGATGCCGGTGTGTGCGCGAAATGTGCATGCAGCCAGCCCGCGTCTTCCGGCCATTCGGCCGCCAGCACGAGCGCTTGCCCGAAGCGGCGCGCGCGATTGCGCGTAAAGTCGTGGGGGAGATCGGCAGCCAGCGATCCGAGCGTGCGCCAGAAGCACGGCCGCAGCAGATAGGCAAACAGCGAGCGAAGCACGCGCAGCGGCTCTTCATGCAGATATTCCGGCAGATAATGGACCGGCGCTTTGATCTCGTCATGCACGGGGTGGCGTTTTTCGTCGGTCGGCCGCCTGAGCGCGACGAGTATCAGGTCGAACCCTGCACGCTCCAGACCGAGCAATTCCTGCGCGATGAAGGTTTCGGACAGCCGCGGATAGCCCTTCAGAACCACGACGATCTTGCGATGTTGCAACTCAGGTCATTCCTTCAATGACCGAAAGGTGATGGCCGGCCCGCCGGTCGAGCAGTTCCGCGACGATTTCGGAAATATGAGGCAGCCCTTCCAGCGTCAGATGCGGATTGCTCTGTGATGGGTGGGGCCGGTCCGGCAGCGCCACCAGTGCATCGGCAAACCGCTGGGAATCCTTGGCTTCCTCCGGCAAAAGCATCTCGATGAGGCCAAGTTCGGCTGCGCGCCGAGCGCGGATCAGTTGTTCCTGGCGGGGCTCGACGCGCGGCACGATCAGCGCCGGCTTGTCGAAAGACAGTATCTCGCAATAGGTGTTGTAACCGCCCATCGCCACTACCGCCTTGGCGCCGGCAATCAGGTCTTCCATGCGGTTGTCGAACTCGATGATCTTGATGTAGGGGATCTTGGACCCCTTCTTGAGCAGCTTGTTGCGCTTGCGCGCCGGCATGTAAGGCCCAAGCACGATCAGGGCCCTATGCTGCAATTGCGGATCCTGCTGATAGGCATCGATGACGTCGTGGATCAGTTCGGCGCCGTCACCGCCGCCACCGGTGGTAACGAGGATATAGTCGCCCTCGGGCCGGTGGCCGGGCAACTCGTTCCGCTGCAGGCTCCGTTGCAGGAAACCGACGAACCTCATCTTTGCCCTGACAGCCGGCGGCACATCCAAGCCGGTCAACGGATCGTAGAAATCCGGCGGGCCATAGGCCCAGACCTTGTCGTAGAACAGGCCTATCTTGCGCATCACATCCCTGCGTGCCCACTCTGCTTCGAGCAGATGCGGCGCATCCATTACCTCGCGCAGGCCAAGCACGAGAGTGGTGCCCCGCGTCTTGAGGTAGGACAGCGTGTCCTCGATCTCACCGCGCAGGCCGAGCGGTTCCTTGTCGACGATGAAGATATCCGGCCGGAAGGTCTCAGCTGTATGGCGGATGATCGACTGGCGCATCCTTAGCGTCTCATGCAGATCGATGTCCTTTTCCAGCGAGGTGTATTCGCCGTTGCGCAGCTTGATGACGCTGGGGATCTTCACGAAGTCGACACGGGCGCGGTAGTCGAAGGCGCCAGCGATAGTCGCACCCGAAATGATAAGCACCTGAAGTCCGCGGAAATCCTCGACCAGCGAATGCGCGATAGTCCGGCAGCGCTGCAAATGGCCGAGCCCGAACGTGTCGTGGCTGTACATGAGAATTCGAGCGTTTTCTGCGTGCTGGGTCATTGTTGAACGTCTCTTAGAATTCTCGCTTTGAGGACCGTGAGCGACCCGCCGGCTTCGAAACCATCCTGGTTTTGAAACATGAGGCCGCGATTTTCAATTTGTATTACTTCTGTGGAATGCCTGTCAGATAACTTTCTGATTGCCTGAGTCCGAAACTAGATGGATTGGCGAATATCGCCTCGGCGGGAGCGGGTCGAGACTCCCTGTTGTTGTTTTGGGATGGATCGAAGGGGAAAGCGGTGTCCAAAAGATCGGCAGAAGTCATCGCTCTTGATTCCAATAAGGCCTCTCCGAACTTGATTGGTTTCCGAGCGGTGAAAGCGAATTCCGCTATCCTGCGCATATAGTCAATTGCTTGATCGGTATACGAAAGGACAGGGTCACCGGGCGTCGCACGGCGCATGTTGTTGTAGAACTCATTTCGCGCGCCATTGCTCTCGGTCTTGGGGGACCAAAAGTGCTGCCCATCAATCTCTTGACGGGCGGTCTGATTATGATTCACCGACCAGAACTGAGCCATCTATCGCCCAAGCTAGCCGGAATTTCGGCAGGAATCGAGTGGACGCCAGCGCTCACAACACACCGCCTGCGGCAGAGTGTGTGCAACACCGGTTACTTGTCGATCGCTATGGCCTCTGGCTAATGCCTTAGCTGGGGCGGTGACGGTCCTTTTTGAGACGACCTGAGCGCGTCGCCGAACGTCGCGAGGTGCGAAAATCACTCGATTGGTCCCGATAGTTGGCGAAACCTCAATGAGTTTGATGATTGGCCTCGTAGGTTCACAGAGGGCGGCGACGATCTCGTCGGGGTTCTCTTCCGCCTAGTTGAAGATCCAGGCTGCCGACCGGGAGATCGACGACTTCATCACCGTCGCACGCTCGCGCCTAGCGTGACGAGAAGCTCGTCCAGTTGCTCGAACGTCTCGCCCATCGCATCCGCCGCCCCGGTGCCGGCAGCGTCGAGAGCTTCCTTTGAGGGATAGAGCTCGTGCATGACCAGCAGCGTCTTGCCACCTTTTTCCTCGAAGGTCACCGTGGTGATGGGTCCACCGTCACCACCTTCGTCATTGGTCCAGACGAGGCGCGAGTGCGGTGTCACTTCGATATACCTACCGAAGAACTCGTCAGGGTTTGAGGCATCGTGGCCGAATACCAAACGGTACCTGCCCCCGACACGAACATCCATCTCGCAGGAACGCAGGAACATGCCCATCGACTTCGGTGCCCACCACCGCATGAACAGCTCGGGCTTGGTCCAAGCCTCGAACATGGTGCGTGCCGGCGCGTCAAAGGTTCGCGTAACGACCAGCTCCCGGTCGGACTTCCGTTCCACCATCGTGCGGTTCTGCATGGGGGTGGGCTCACTAGCTCTTGTTTCGTCCATCGACTTTCTCCTTCCGTTTCAATTCCTCGACAACCTTGTCCAACTCGTTGAAGCGTGCGTCCCAGAGCTGGCGGTGCCTCTCGATCCATGCCGCCTCTTCCTCCAGTGCGCGTAGGCCAAGCTTGCAGGTCCGCACGCGCCCAACCTTCTCCGTGGTGACGAGCCCCGCCTTCTCCAAGATGCCGACGTGCTTCTTCATGCCCGTGAGGGTCATGTGGAACTTTTCGGCAAGGTCCGTGATCGAGGCGTCTGCTCGTCCGAGTTGCTCCAAAACGCCGCGCCGGGTGGCGTCCGAGAGCGCGGCGAATGAGGCATCGAGGTGGGGCATTAAATACTGAACCATATGGTTCAGTATTTAACAGACGGGCTGGCGGCGTGCAAGCGGAGGCCGAGTGGGCTGCGTTGCCGGCCGCCCCTTCTGGAAATCGCAAGCGATTAGCGGATGTTCAAGTCGGAGCAGGGTCGGTGAGGAAGGGCATGATGTCCACGCCGTCTCCTGGGAAGACGGTGAAATGCGGGTGGTTCTCGAACAGGCGGGCGGCGGCATCGATGGTATCGGCCTCGACGACAATATAGCCGCAGAAAGGGTTCACGGCGTCGGCGATGCCGTCCCTGGTAACGCGCCTCGTCTTACCGACCATGCCGCCGCGATCGGGGAAAAATGCGGCATTTCTCTCCTCCCAGTCCGCCCACAGCTGTAAGCCGACGGCATCAATCGTATCCTGCTCGGGCTTAGGCAGGCTGCGAAAGCGGGCGAGGTCTTCGGGCTTCATGGTGTAGACGGCAAGAAAGCGGGGCATGCGGCGGTTTTTTCTTCGTGCTGGCAGAAGCATGCTAGCTTAGACTCCTGGTGGGCCCAAGTCACTGCGCATTACCACCCTTTGGCGCTCCGTATCTTTCAGTCCGAAATGATGACCCGAGGCTAAGGTTGGCCATCTATTTTGAACGCTGACCTGGGCGGGCGGAACTGCTCCACCACCAGATCAACACGCACATCAAGCGTCATCCTCGCTGTTAAGCGCAGGCCGAAAGTAGTGTCGACGCCACAAACTCGCGATTCTCTGATGTGCTCGCGATTCTCTAAAGAACAGAATCACCGAGCAGCAGGCGCGACCCGACCTCCACGATAGACCTGATAGCCGGCAGCAGCTCCTGCCCCAACGAGGTCAGCTCATATTCCACCGTCGGCGGCGAGGTCGCCATCACGTTGCGACCGAGGACGCCGCGCTCCTCGAGATCCCGCAGTCTGCTGGTCAGTACCTTCGCCGAAACGGCTGGGATATCGCGGCGGAGTTCCGAGAACCGACGCGGGCCTTCGCTCAGGGACCAGAGCACCTCGGGTGTCCAGCAGCCGCCAAGCAGCGCCATGCATCTCGACATGGGGCAGCCGGGGGGAGCCTTCACCTTCTTTCGCGCCTTGAGAACCATCGCACACCCTTCTCGAGGAGTTTCCAGTTGGTTACCGGAAAATGGCGGTAACCGCAAGATACGTGGTTTCCAATGGTAACGATGGCCGCTATTCGAAGGCTCTCCAATCACACAACCACGAAATGGACTGAACGATGTATGCAATAACTGGAGCAACGGGACAGCTTGGCCGTCTCGTGATCGAGGCACTGCTGAAGACCATTCCCGCCGACCGGATCGTCGCGGCGGTTCGCAATCCGGCAAAGGCCAGCGATCTGGCGGAGCTCGGTGTGATCGTAAGGGAGGCGGACTACGACCGTCCCGACACGCTCGCCCCGGCCTTCGCCGGCGTCCAGAAACTGCTACTGATTTCGTCGACCGAGGTCAGCGGCCGCCTGCCGCAGCATCGGGCGGTGATCGAGGCAACCCAACGCGCCGGAGTTTCGCTGATCGCTTACACCAGCATGCTGCATGCCGACACGTCTTCCGCAACGCTCGCAATCGAGCACCGGCAGACGGAGGAGGTCATCGCGGACTCGGGCGTTCCCGCCGTCATCCTGCGCAATGGCTGGTACACCGAGAACCATCTGCTGGCGCTTCCGGCGGCTCTGGAGCACGGCGCCTTCGTCGGCGCCGCGAAAGACGGGCGTTTCTCGTCCGCAGCGCGGCGGGACTATGCCGAGGCCGCAGCCGTGGTGCTGACGACCGACGACCATGCGGGAAAGACGTACGAGCTCGCCGCAGACCAAGCCTTTACGCTCGCCGAGCTTGCGGCGGAGGTCTCGCGGCAGTCGGGCAAGGCTATCGCCTACAACGATTTTCCCAAGCCGCCTATCAGGATGTGTTGGCGGGGGCCGGGCTGCCGGCCGACCTCGCTGCGCTTCTGGCCGATACCGACGCCGCAGCCTCACGCGGAGCGTTGTTCGATGACGGAGGCGTCCTCGGGCGGCTGATCGGTCGTCCGACCACTTCGATGCAAAGCCTCGTCGCGGCCGCATTGCGCGGTTGAAGGCTGGGCTCAGCGACTTGAGGATGCGGTCTTTCTCGTAATGAGACCAATCAGCTTATCGATTTTCTCGGCCGGGTTCTCCTTTCGTCGCGCCGAGGCGGTTAAGCAGATTAAACGTGATCCTGCCGACATCGTTCATGGCGCCTGCGGCTGGCAGCGCGCCGCACCAGGCAACCGAGCTTGCCGAAAAGATCAAGCCGCCTGCTGCGAGCTTTCGCAGGGTCATTTCGGCGCAGCGGCGGGCGATGCGTTGCGTATCCCCGCCCTCGCACCAGCGCGTCGGATCCTGGAAGAAGCTGTCGGGAAATCCCGTCGCACGCGCGATCACGACGGTGTCCGCGGATGTGCCGAGGGCTGGATCCGTCGCATCCACTTCGTAGCCCGCGGCACCGCCCAGCACGATGCCGTCCGAACCGAAGGTCGCATTTTCAACGCCTTCGAACAGCCATGCGCATCCTGCTTCATGGCTTTCGTCAGTGCGCGTGAAGGGGCGTGCGCCTTCGAATCCCATCAGTGAGATCGCGCCACCGATCAGCGAGAATTCGCCGCGGCCACGGGAGCGGAGATAGCCGCCTGGTTCGTTGGTGATCGACAGCGCTTGTTCGGCGACCGGGCCGTCCCACGTGCGGCCGGCCTCCAGCGGCGAGCGCCGCAGCTCCATCAGATCGTCCTTGAAAGCCACAGTGGCGGCGAAGCCGTTTCCGCCGAGATAGGCGATGCTGCCGCCTTCGGCCACAAACTGCCGCAGCGCCTGCTCCATCTCGATCGACATATATTCGGGATGACTGCCGGTGACGACCGCTTGGTGTCCACGCAGACCGTCTATACCGCATTCGTGCAAATCATGATCGGTCATGACGTCAAACACGATTCCATTGTCGTGGCAGAATCGGAGGAAGTGCAGATCGACCGGCAAATTGTGTGGGCAGCCGCAGAGGGGATAATCGTAATCGTCCCTGAGCGTCACTTTCGGCTTTTTGTAGGAGCAGATAGAAACGCCGCTAAGGTCGGAGTGGTAGTCGTAAAGAGACTTCAGATTGTTGGCGACCGCGAAGCGATGTCCCCGGTCGTCGCTTTTCCATTCATAAAGATGATCTGGGAGATATTCGTCCGCATAAGCGAGATAGGTGGCCGTCGGCACGAGATACAACAGCGGCGACGAAACCTGTGATGAGGTGACGAAGAACACCACGCGTTCGTAGCTATCCTCCCATTCGATCTGGAACGCGTAGACGCCTGGGCGTGCGTTTTCAGGGATTGTCACGCAGTGCGATGCCGGCCACTCAAGCGGGCCGATGTCGTCGTCGTGGCAATGGATAGCGTCGTAGTGCGACGGCACGAAGCGAGGTTCGAAGCTCGATCCGTCCCAGCGTGCCGAAGTCATGCAGAAGGCTGGCTGATTGATCACATCGAGGAGCAGCGGATCTGCTCTGCCCGACGACAGGATCGGCTGCGTTGGTAACAGCGTCGGGAAATCCCAGGCAATGGTCCCCTGCGGTGTCTCGAGCCGGATCGCGGCAAATTTCGCGTTGAGGGTAGGTTCGTGGTGAGTAGCACTTGCGCCGAAATGGATGCCGTGCGCTTGAAGGTTCCGCGCAGGGCTGCCAAAACCTTCACGAAGTTCGTAAGGCGCGAGGAGATCATGCGATTTGATCCGCAGACGCGGCTGCTCCTGCCGCAGATCCAACTCGACAGTGAGCCACACACCAGTTGGCGCCTTCCTCTCGACAAAGGTTTCGCCGCCGATTTCCAGGGCAAATGCGCCGTCGCGGAGGCGCAGCCCGAGGGCGCCTGCTTCCAGGATCGTACGCGCACCTCCGTTGCGCGTGAGGAACAGCTCAAAACGAATGCCGTGGACGGCTTGTACTTTGGCCAGTTCGCCGGCTCGCACGAACAGGAACGACCCTTGGTCGAAATGCCGATGCCGTGGTTCACCCACCGCTTCGATGGACCAGGCCAGAAATTCCGGAGCCGGCTTGTCGAGTCGGCAAATTCGTGTGGCCTTTATCGGCCGATCGCATGACAGGCTGAGGTTGATCTGCTGGCCTGCTTTGGCACTCCAGGGGGTGGTATAACCAACCACGCTCATCGCGTCGTGGTCTACTGCGCGCTTCATCTATCCTCCCGATGAACTCCAGATGGGCTGCGGCGAACCGCGCAGACCGGTCCGATGCCGGCCAATACGCTGCCGCTCTGACAAGCAAAGTTCCGCATGGCGCACTACCGCCATGATGTACATGCTTGTATAGATAAGCTGCATTCGGATAGTCTCGACGCGATCGGTCCAAGCGCGACATTACCAAGGAGGATGACATGCGCAACGCATCTCTCTTCGACCTGTCAGGCAGGAAGGCGCTCGTAACCGGCGCAAGCCGTGGCATCGGGCGCAGCATCGCCGAGGCGCTCAGCGCAGCCGGCGCCGACGTCGCGATCACGGCGCGCAGCGTGGCCTCGCTCGAGGAGACGGTGGCCGCCATCCGCACTGCCGGCGGGGCCGCGCATGCCATCGCCCTGGACGTCACCGATGTCGACCAATGCCGGGCGGCGACAGCCGAGGCCGGCAGCCTGCTCGGAGGTCTCGATATTCTCGTCAACAATGCGGGTGTGGAAGAGGTCCGGCCCTCGCTCGATGTCGACGAGGCCTTGTGGGACAGGATTGTCGATACGAATCTCAAAGGCGCCTTCTTCTGCGCCCAAGCCGCCGCGCGGCAGATGAGAGACGCCGGACGGCCCGGCGTCATTATCAATCTCTGCTCGTTGACCTCCGAGGTCGGGATTCCCACGGCGGTGCCTTACGGCTCGTCGAAATCAGGCCTCCTCGGCATGACGCGGGCGCTTGCGGCGGAGTGGGCCGATCTCGGGATCCGGGTCAACGCCATCGCGCCTGGCTATTTCAGGACAGCGATGACAGACGTGTTCTACAGCAACGAGGCATGGCAGCAATCGATGCTCGCCAAGATTCCGCAGCGCCGTTTTGGTGATCTCTCGGACCTGCACGGAATCGCGGTGTTCCTCGCTTCGGATGCGGCAGCCTACATAACGGGCCAGTCCATTCCCGTGGATGGAGGCTTTCTCGCATCGATTTGAAGGCTTCAGGGACTGGAGACGTGTCCCAGAAGTGATCGACAAGCGCTAACCGTGATTGCGTACTAAGAAAAGGAGCCGCCATGTCTGACGTCAGCTTCCACCGCCTGTCATCCCTCAGTGTCGATCAGCGCGCCAATTTACTTAAACGCGCCGAAGGAGATCTGTCTTCCTTCATCGAAAAGGTCCGTCCAATCATCCAGGCCGTCAAGAATGAAGGTGACGCGGCCTTGCTCCGGTTTGCGCGCGAGCTCGACAAAGCCGATGTTGCCGACGGTGGACTGAAAGCTTCGGAAGCGGAGTTCGATGCGGCATTCGACAAGGTCGACAAGGATGTCGTGGAGAGTATCCGGTTTGGCATCGAGAACATAAGGCATTTCCACGAGGAGCAGCGCCCGGAGACGATGTGGCTCAAGGAAGTTCGGCCTGGCGCCTATGCGGGTGACCGATACACACCGATCGCTTCGGTTGCGCTTTATGTTCCGCGCGGCAAAGGCGCCTTCCCCTCGGTGACGATGATGACCTCGGTTCCGGCGGTGATTGCCGGGGTTCCGCAGATCGCGATCGTGACGCCTGCGACTTCGGATGGTTCCGTCGATGCCGCGACGCTGGTTGCCGCCCGCCTCGCCGGCGTGGAGACCGTGTACAAGTGCGGCGGCGCCCATGCGGTTGCCGCTGTCGCCTATGGAACCGAGACTGTGAAGCCCGCCGTCAAGATCGTCGGACCGGGGAGCCCGTGGGTAGTGGCGGCAAAGAGCGTGTTGTCCCCGATCGTCAACACGGGTCTCCCCGCCGGTCCGTCCGAAGCGATCATCTTTGCCGATGACAGCATCGACGGCGGCCTGGCCGCTCTTGACCTGTTGATCGAGGCCGAGCACGGGCCGGATTCGTCCGCCTATCTGGTGACGCACAGCCGCAAGGTCGCCGAAGCCGCGTTGATTGCGATACCGGAACACTGGTCCCGGATGACCGAACAGCGCGTGGAGTTCTCGCGCGCCGTGCTCACCGGAAAACGCGGCGGTATTGTGCTGACCGAATCGCTGGAGGACAGCTACCGCTTCATCAACGACTATGCGCCGGAGCATCTCGAGATTCTGTCAACGGAGCCATTTGCGCATCTCGGACGTATCACAGAAGCTGCCGAGATCCTCATGGGGCCGCATACCCCGGTGACCCTCGCCAACTTCGTCCTCGGGCCCAATGCGGTGCTGCCGACCAGCCGGTGGGCGCGAACCTTCGGACCGCTTTCTGTGACGGATTTCGTCAAGAGATCATCAGTCGGCTATGTGACCTCGGCCGCCTATCCGGAACTCGCACTGCATGCCCGCAGGCTCGCCCGTTACGAAGGGTTCAGCTCGCACGAGAACGCGGTTTCGGAGATCCGCGATCGCTATCTCGCCGGCTGAGCGGAAACGATGATGATGAGGGCGGCACGACTCCATGGACCCGGCGACTTGCGCGTCGAGAATATCGCCGCGCCAGGCGCTCCCGAGGTGGGCTGGGTGAAGCTGAGGGTCGATGCCGCAGGCATCTGCGGTTCCGATCTCCACAACTTCCGCACGGGCCAGTGGATAAGCCGGTCGCCTTCGACGGCAGGCCATGAACTGACAGGCACGGTGATCGCCATCGGCGAGGGCGTGGACACCGTCGCTGTTGGCGACCGAGTGGTCGCCGATTCCCGCTTCTGGTGCGGAGAGTGCGCGCAATGCCATGCAGGCAGGCGGCATCTTTGCACGTCGCTGGGCTTTGTTGGCGAAATATGCGACGGCGGATTTGCCGAACAAGCGGTCCTGCCCGCACGCCTGCTGCACGTCGTCGATACCGCGCTTGACGAACGGGTCGCGGCGATGGCCGAGCCGCTGGCTGTAGCGTTGCATGCAGTGCGGCGTCTGCCGAAAACGGTCGGCTCCGTTCTTGTCGTCGGCTGCGGCACCATTGGCGGTCTTGCCGCGCTGCTGCTCTCTCGAACCTTCGCAGGCACCGTGCTCGTCGCCGATCGCAACCCTGGCCGATGCGCCCGGGTGGCGCGGGTGACAGGCGCCAGCATCGTCGACTTGAACCGGGACGCCATTGCCGCGGCGACCGCCGATGCCCCCTTGCTCGCTGCCGTCGAAGCGACCGGCAGCATCGCAGCACTCAGCCAGCTGCTCGGCGTTCTCGATGCCGGCGGCACCGTTGCGATGGTCGGCATATTCCATAGGCGCCTCGATATCGATCCCAACATCCTGGTTGAACGCGAAATCACATTGCTGGGATGCCACGCCTTTGCAGATGAGCTTCCCGACGCCATCCGGATGCTCGGCGAATTGACCGAGCCCATGGTCGAACTGATCGACCGCGAGATCGGTCTGGATGATGTTCCCGCAGCCTATGAGCGGCTGTTGGCGGGGCAGGGCGATGGCTTGAAAACAATCATCCGGATGCGGTCTGCCGGGCGCGTGTGATTTCCGAACGTTGCCGGAAAGGATTTTTGAAATGATCACTTTGCCCGACACCGTCAGCCCTCTTTACGAGAAGGTCAAGGACTACATCCTGACGAACATCGGAACGGGGCGATGGAGCAAGGATCGGAAGCTGCCGTCCGAAAATGAATTCGTGGCGACACTCGGCGTGTCTCGGATGACGGTCCATCGTGCCTTGCGGGAGTTGACCTCTGCGGGTTTTCTGATCCGGCTCCAGGGCGTCGGCACATTCATCGCGCCACCTCGACCGCAATCCGCACTGATCGAAATCAACAACATCGCAGCGGAAATTGTCGCGCGGGGAAACAGGCATCGCTCCGCGGTTATCGTCCTCGAAGAGATCATGCCGACAAAGGAACTCGCGCTTTCGTTCGAGTTCGCAAAGCGCGTGTCGATCTATCATTCCATTGTCGTCAACTTCGAGAACGACCTGCCTGTGCAACTGGAAGAGCGCTTCGTCAACCCGGGCCTGATACCCGACTATGACAAGCAGGATTTTTCCAGGACAGCAACCTACGACTATCTCATGCAGAAAACCCCGGTGACGGAGGTCGAGCATATCATTTCGGCGACCCCTGCCGATGCCGAAACGGCGCGGCATCTGGGCATCGATGCCGGCAGCTGCTGCCTGCTTCTGCATCGCCGGACATGGACGGGCGCCGTCGTTGCCACGATCAGCAAGCTGACTTACGTTGGAAGCCGCTACTCGCTTGGCAGTCGGTATTCTCCGTCCAAAAAAACCTGATCGCAGTGAAGCGATTCAGAGAGGTCTGACTTGTATATGCATGTATGTATTTAGCCTTGACATCCGCTGTTGCTGACGTTGAAGTGTCGTCGCACTTCGGTTGAACTGACGCTAAGATGCCGAGGCACGGTGCCGCAAGAGCAGAAGCCCGCATTCTCACCAGGCCGGATGTTTGGTTCAAAAAAAGCGGCCTGATCATCAAGGGGAACAAGACGATGCGTAACCTAGCAGGACAATTTCGGGCACTCGTTATGGTTGCTGCCGTCGGGTTCGCCCCGGCGGCCTACGCGGCCGATACAACCATTCCGGCGACGCCTGAGGCAGGAACATTCAAGATCGGCATCGAGCCATGGCTTGGCTACGGCCAGTGGCACGTCGCCGAAGCCAAGGGTCTGTTCAAGGCAAACGGGCTGTCCGGCGTACAGATCGTGAACTTCGCCGAGGACAAGGACATCAACGCCGCCTTGGCCAGCGGCCAGCTCGATGCCGCCAATATCGCGACCCACACGGCCATGGGCATGGTTGCGGCCGGCCTGCCGGTGAAGATCGTGCTTCTGCTCGACGTCAGCATGACGGCGGACGCCATGATCGCCGGCAAGGACATCGCCTCCGTCGCTGACCTCAAGGGAAAGCAGGTCGCTTTCGAGGAAGGCACGACGAGCGACATCCTGCTCAAATACGCGCTGGCCAAGAACGGCATGTCCATCGCCGATGTCCAGCCGGTTCCGATGCCGGCGGCGGATGCCGGCAGTGCGTTGATCGCTGGCCAGGTGCCGGTCGCGGTTACCTATGAGCCCTATCTCACCGCGGCCAGGGCGCAGAACAAGGATGTCAAGCTGCTCTTCACCGCGGGCGAAGATCCCGGCCTGATCAGCGACGTGTTCGTGGTGCGCGATGAGGTGATCGAGTCGCGTCCCGGCCAGGTGCTTGCCATGATCAAGACCTGGGATGCGGCCCTGAAGGCCTACAACGCCGACACGCCCGACGGCCGGGCGATCATCTCCAAGGCGGTCGGTTCGAGCGTCGAAGACCTCAACACCGCCTTTGATGGCGTGCGTTACTATACTCTCGCCGAAAACAAGGATGCGCTGACGGGCGAATTTTCCACCAAGACATTCGCCGATGTCGAGGCGGCCGCCAAGAACGCCGGGCTGCTTCAGGCGGACGTGACGCCGGAGCAGATGATCGACCCGTCATTCGTCAAGGCCGCGAAATGACGAGGGCCGGCTCGCGGTGGTGACGCAAATGTCCGAGCAGCGTGCGACCAAGCCAAGCCCGTCTCACGCAGCACCGGGGCCGGTGACCAAACAGCCGATGCGCCGTCGCCGATCCTCCGGGATCGGCGCGCCTATCGCACGCTCGCGCTTCCTGATGATAGCGGTGGCCGTCTTTGCCGGCCTCGGCCTCGCCTGGTGGGCGGCAACGGGGCTTGGGCTGGTAAAGCCGATTTTCCTACCCTCGCCGGGAAGCGTGGTGACCCAACTCGGCAAGCTCGCGGGTGACGGCACGCTGTGGCTGGATCTCAGGACCTCGATATACCGTATTTCCATTGGCTTCCTCATCGCCTCGGCCCTGGCGATTCCGATTGGCGTGCTGATCGGCAGCTTCCGGACCTGGGAAGCGGCGATCGAGCCGCTTGTGGATTTCATCCGCTACATGCCGGTGGTCGCGTTCGTGCCCCTCTCCATCCTGTGGTCCGGGACGGGCGATGCGCAGAAGTTCCTGATCATCTTCATCGGCACCTTCTTCCAGCAGGTGCTGATGATCATGGACAATGTGAAGCGGGTTCCCGCTGATTTCATTGGCCTTGGCAGGACGCTCGGCCTGCCGGATCGCAAGATCCTGACGCGCATCGTGGTTCCCAGCGCCTTGCCGGGCATCTGGGATACGCTGCGCATCAGTCTCGGCTGGGCCTGGACCTGGCTGGTGTTGGCGGAACTTGTCGCGGCGACATCAGGCCTCGGCTACCGCATCACCGTGTCCCAGCGCTATTTCCAGACAAACACCATCATCGGCTACATCCTGCTGCTGGGCGTGCTTGGTCTCATCACCGACCAGGTCATGAAGGCACTGGGAAAAGTGTTGTTCCGGCAGGAGGGCCACGTGCAATGAGGCCGGGCCGATGAGTTTGCCCAAATTGGGGATCAAAGGTCTCCACAAGAGCTTCGGCACGGGCGCGCGGCGCACGGAAGTGTTGCGCGATATCAATCTCGATCTTGCCGACAACGAGTTCGTCTCGCTGGTAGGCACGTCGGGTTGCGGCAAGAGCACGCTGCTGTCGATCGTTGCCGGACTGCAGGATTTCGACGCAGGAGATCTTGCCATCGATGGCTCGCCGATCCTGCAGCCGGGTCTCGACCGCGGCGTCGTCTTCCAGTCCTACACCCTGCTTCCCTGGCTGACGGCGCAGCAGAATATCGAGTTCGCGCTCAAGGCCGCGGGTCATGATCGCGCGACCTGCCGCAGGATAGCACGCGAGCATCTCGATCTGGTCAAGCTCCCGCACAGCGCCAATCGCTATCCGTCTGAGCTTTCGGGCGGCATGAAGCAACGTGTGGCTATAGCGCGTGCTCTTTCCTATCGACCCAAAATGCTTCTGATGGACGAGCCCTTTGGCGCGCTCGATGCCTTGACCAGGCATCAGATGCAGGAACTCCTGACGCAGATTTGGGAGGAGCACAGGCTCACCGTGCTCTTCGTCACCCATGATGTGGAAGAGGCGGTCTACCTGTCCGACCGCATCGTTGTGATGGGGATCGGCCCGGGACGCATCATGCAGACCTTCAATGTCGACATCGAGCGCCCGCGCCGGGAAGAGGTCATGGAAACCCCGGCTTTCATGGATTTGCAGCGCAGCGTGCACAAGGCGATCCGCGAGGCTTCAAAACGTCCCGAAATGGTTTAGGCGGGCCACTCATGCGTGTCAGGTCCAAGAGCAGCGCAACGAACGCGGCTGGGCGCGGGGATCGTCTCGGAAGACGGAGTTTCAGCCGGATAACGCCTGATGCCGCTACGGATTGCCGATCACAAGCCGGTTCACAGGTTCATTCGCGGCCGTCTGAAGGGTAGCAGGAGCTTCGCCCGATCAACGCGTTCTTGAAACTCGTGTTCGAGCTTGTGACTCGGGCGCCCGTCAAGCGCCCAATCTCAATATCGCACCGTCGCGATTCCTGACCCGGAAGCGGCCATTGGCGTCCCGCGCCTCAACCGTCGAAAAAAATTTGCAGGACAATGTCGATTTCCTAAACTCCGTTCGTCGTTCCGATGCCGGCCTATGAGGCCGGCTCAAACAAGGAGACAGACGATGCGTGTGATGGTGCTCGTGAAGGCTACCGAGGACAGCGAAAAGGGCTTTCTCCCCACACCCGAGGCTAAGGAGGCGATGGAGGCGATGGGCAGATTTAACGACGAGCTGCGCAATGCCGGCATCCTGCTCGACGCCGACGGCCTCAAGCCCTCCTCGCAGGGCAAGCGCGTTGCGTTCGATGGTCCCCGCCGGACGGTCATCGACGGGCCTTTCGCCGAGACCCGCGAACTGGTCGCCGGCTTTTGGCTCTGGGAAGTCAAGGACATGGACGAGGCGGTCGCCTGGGTGAAGCGCTGCCCCAATCCCATGCCGGGACCGAGCGAGATCGAAATCCGGCCGCTGTACGAGATGGCTGATTGGCAATGAGAATCTGACGCCGGAGGTCACGGAAATCCATGACCGAACGCGCGAGAAGCTCAGCGGCAACCGAGACTGTCGGCCGCAATCTGCTTGCCTCCGTTATGGCTTTGGCCGACAAGGCAGCATGACTGCAGGCGAGACGCACCAGGCGATCGAAGCGATTTTTCGCATTGAACGGGCCCGGCTCATCGCGGGTCTGGTCCGCCTCGTGCGCAATGTCGACCTTGCAGAGGAGCTGGTGCAAGACGCCCTGGTCATAGCTCTGTCTGAATGGTCCAGGGCCGGCGTGCCGGCCAATCCCGGCGCTTGGCTGATGACGGTCGCCAAACGCCGCGCCATCGACGCGATCCGTCGCGACAAGATGCGCGAGCGCAAGCATGAAGAGATCGCGCGGGAGCTTGACGGCGAGTGCAACGGCGCGGCCGAGGTGATCGAAATGGCCATCAACGACGATCTTGGCGACGAGCTGCTGGGCCTCATCTTCACAGCCTGCCACCCCGTACTTTCGGCCGACGCCCGCGCGGCGCTCACGCTGCGTGTCATCGGCGGTCTGACGACGGACGAGATCGCCCGTGCTTTCCTGTCGAGCGAGGTGACGATCGCCCAGCGCATCGTCCGCGCAAAGAAGACGATCGGAAAGGCCGGGCTCAGCTTTGAGGTGCCGCGCGGTGCCGAGCGTGCGGCGCGTCTGTCCTCGGTGCTGGAGGTCATCTATCTCATCTTCAATGAAGGCTATGCTGCCACGGCCGGCGACGACCTTGTCCGGCCGGGCCTGTGCCTGGAGGCACAACGGCTGGGCCGTATGCTGGCGGGGCTGATGCCCGAGGATGCCGAAGTGTTCGGCCTGCTGGCTCTGATGGAAATCCAGGCATCGCGCCTGCCCGCACGCATCGGGCCGGACGGCGCCCTCTTGACCCTGACCGAGCAAAACCGCGCACGCTGGGACCAACTGCTGATCCGCCGGGGCCTTGACGCGCTGGCCCGCGCCGAAGCTCTCGGGGGCGATGGCCCCTATGCGTTACAAGCCGCGCTTGCAGTCTGCCATGCGCGGGCGCGCAGTCCGGCCGATACCGATTGGCCCCGCATCGCAGCGCTCTACGACCGGCTGCGAGCAGTGATGCCCTCGCCGGTGGTCGATCTCAATCGAGCGGTCGCCCACAGCATGGCCTTCGGGCCTGAGGCGGGCCTGCGGCTGGTAGACGAGATTGCCGGCGCCGCCGCCCTGCGCAACTATGCGCCATTGCCGGCAGCGAGGGGCGACTTTCTGTTTCGGGCCGGCCGGCTGGCCGAGGCCCGCGCCGAATTCGAGGCGGCGGCCAAGCTCACCCGCAACGCGCGGGAAGCGGCCTTTCTCCTCGCCCGCGCCGACGCTTGTGGTTGAAGCATCGCCCTCGGTGCCTGAAACGCCGCTCGGCAGGGCCGAAAGCCGCCTTCAATGAGCGAGATCAACCCGCAACGCGAAAGGGATTAACGATGCGCAAGCCATCGCCGAGCGCCATTCCGTGCTGCATATCCTCTGACAAAAGTGTATCGCAGCCAGCGTGAATCGCCGCGGACGCGATCATCGCGTCATAGGTAGAAAGGCTGTACCGCTCGGCGAGCCTCAATCCTGTTTCGTGGGTCTCGAGCGTGAGCGGATGAACCGTCAACAGGTCGCGCAGCGTGGTCAGCAGCGCATGCGTGTCGGTCCATGACATTTGCATCTTCCGACGCGCGACGTTGGCGAGTTCGTTGAGAACCTGCACGCTGATCGCCCCGCCAGCAGCGATGGCCGCCTCGGCCCGATCAGCCTTCGCCGTATCGCTTGACGCGATATAAAGTAGGACATTGGTATCAAAAAAACTAACGGGCATTCGCCTCGTCCCGATCGAATTTGAAGTCAGCGGGGAGCCGACCACGGAAGGCGCGGAGACGCTTCAGCAACTCCTCGCGCCCGGGCTTCCGCGCCACGCCAAGCTGGCGGGCGTCAGCGACATGGATTTCGATCTCATCGCCTTCCCTGAGTTCAAGCGCTTCGACCACAGCGGCGGGAAGGCGGACCGCAAGACTGTTTCCCCATTTGGCGACCTGCATGCCACTTCCTCTCCTAGATATACGCCAGGAGACATGTATATCCAGAAGTGGTCGAGATCAAGGCAACTTGGGATATATGCATTTGAAGGAGGAGCCTTGATCATGCCAGCAACTGCGTCGGCACGCCGAGTATCGGCCCTGCCTCGGCGAGCCGCTGGTCGAGGGTTCTCACCGTGGCGCCATGCTCGGATGCCGTCGCGAGGTGCAGGGCGTCGCCAGCACGAAGCCCGAGCGTATGCTGATCGGCGAATTTCGCGGCGACCCGAAAATGCCCGCCCGTCACCGGCAGCACGGTGAAGCTCTCGGCGACCAGCTTGTTGAACATCGCGAGCGCTGCTGCGCGCTGCTCCAGGTCAATCTGTCCGGTCCGAAGCTTGATCGCCATGGCGGAGGACATCTCGGTGATGGTCCAGTCGCTGATCACAAGTTGCGCTGGGTCCTGCTCCGCCAGCCAGCCCTGAACGCGCGCGGTCATGGCTTCGTTGGATAGCGCTGCTACGATCAGCGAAGTGTCGAGATAAAGCATCAATAGCGATCGCCATCTCGCATCGATCGCACCAGATCGGCGGCGGCCTGAGCCTGCAGAGGCATGGTTGCGGTCAGGGATTGGAGCAGGACGGCGTCGATCCGCCTGCGGGGGCGGGCCACGGCCGTGAGTCGGGCGACCGGCTTGCCACGCCGGGTGATGTCGATCGAGTCTCCAGCCTCGACCCGGTCGACGAGCTCGCTCAGATGTGCCTTGGCGTCCGCCAGATTGACCACGTCCATGTCACGCTCCTGACCATGTAGATGGTCATATAGCGCATCACGCTTGACGATTCCAGCGCAGAGTACGGCGAATGAGCAACTGGCTGCGTGAGCGAAGCAGGTGATCGCTCCTGTAACGAGAATTATGCCGCTTTCCGCTTGACTAATACATATCCCAATGGTTATACATCGATCAATAGCCGAAGGGTTATCGATCCCAATGCCAAACGCTCACGATGTACTCTTCAGAACGCTTGCCGATCCGACTCGGCGCGCTATTTTTGAGCGACTGTGTCGCGAAGGAGAGCAGACGGTCGGGGCTCTGACGGCTCAGGCCGGGATCTCGCAACCGGCCGTGTCGAAGCATCTCGGGGTTTTGAGGCAGGCGGGGCTGGTGCGCGACCGCCATGCAGGACGACAGACCCACTATAGCGCGCAGCTTGCTGCGCTTGCCCCCCTGATCGACTGGACAAGCCAGATGACCGGGTTCTGGCAGAGCCGGTTCGACGACCTCGAAGACCTGCTCAAAAGGATGGACCAGTGAACCGAACGTCGACCGAAACACTCTCCGTCGTTGTCGAACGGGAGATCGCTTATCCGCCCGAGAAGATCTGGCGCGCGCTCACGCAACCACACTTGATCGAGGAGTGGCTCATGAAAAACGACTTCAAGCCTGTCGCGGACCACCGTTTTAATCTTCACGCGGCCTGGGGCTCCGTCGAATGTCAGGTCCGGACGGTCGAGCCGAACAGAACGCTGACTTACACGTGGGATACCAAGGATCTCAAGAGTGTCGTCTCCTGGACCCTCACCCCCACGAGTACCGGGGTCCGCTTGCGCATGGAGCAGTCGGGCTTCCGGCCGGATCAGCAGCCTTACTTCCGGGGTGCCAAAGTCGGCTGGCCGAGGTTCTTTGACGATCTGGAGCAGGTTCTGGCGCGGACGGACTGAGGTCCGCGGGCGCTATTCAAGCAGGGGCTCTGTTACAGACCGGCAGATGGCGGGGCGATAATGGAGGCAAGCCAATGAAGATCAAGTTGACCAAAGTATACGTGGATGACCAGGAAAAGGCTCTGGGCTTTTACACCGAAACGCTCGGCTTTACGAAGAAGGCCGATTTCAGCAATGGGCCGTTTCGCTGGCTGACCGTCGCATCACCCGACGAGCCGGACGGTGCCGAGCTGCAACTCGCGCTCAATGACAACCCGGCCGCAAAGACCTACCAGAAAGCCATGTTCCAGCAGGGCCAGCCCGCGGTCATGTTCTTCAGCGACAACATCATGGGCGACTACGAGCGTATCAAAGCGCGCGGCGCCGAATTCACCATGCCGCCGACCGAAGTAACCGGCTCGACCATCGCCCAGCTGAACGACGGCTGCGGCAATGTCGTTCAAATCACCCAGCTGGCGCGCTGGTAAGGCACGCGTTCAGTGGCGTGGCTGCCCGGCGGGAGTCGCCAAACGGGCCGCCGATCCGCTTCGGTTCGTCTTCAGAGGAGGTCTCAATGGATTGGAACAAATGGGTTCGGCAGATCCACCGCTGGCTGTCGATTATCTTTGCGGCGGTCGTCGCCGCTATCTTCATCAGCCTGGGAGCAGGCAAGGAACCCGCCTACTGGGTATACCTTTTGCCGCTGTTTCCGCTCGGCTTGCTCCTGCTTACCGGTCTGTACATGTTCGTGCTGCCTTACGCTCCCACTGGCGCAACGCAGGGGGCACCGGCGCATTGGAGTGAACGCATGGCCAACAAGACGTCCATCAGGTCATTGGCGGTCGCGAAGAAGCCCGCCGCCAACCCTGCCGCTGCCAAGCCGGTCCTCCTCGCAGGCGGCAACCCGCAGATAGCGAAGGCCGATGGCGACGCCCCTGTGCAAGCCTACATCGCGGCCATGCCGGGCTGGAAACGCGACGTCGGGCGCCGCCTCGACGCGCTCATCGTGCGCAGCGTGCCCAACGTGCGCAAGGCCGTCAAATGGAACTCGCCCTTCTATGGCGTAGAGGGTCAAGGCTGGTTCCTCAACTTCCATTGCTTCACAAAGTACATCAAGCTGGCTTTCTTCCGCGGCGCGTCGCTGCATCCTGTCCCTCCAGGCGAGTCCAAGCACAAGGACGTGCGCTACCTCGATATCCGCCAGGACGACCAGCTGGACGAAACTCAACTGGCCGCCTGGGTGAAGCAAGCCAGCCAATTGCCGGGCGAGCGAATGTGAGTGGGAATGCCAGTCATTCCCGCAAACCAGGTGCCGACTAGCGGTATTCATGTGACGGGCGAGCGGCAACAACCCTAGGGAAAGCGACAATGACGATGAAGAGTGGCTCGATGGAAGGAAATGCAGGCAACTCTCCCTCTCAGCTGATAGATGCGAGGATCAGCGAGCTGGGCGATTGGCGAGGCCAGACGCTTTCGCATGTCCGCGCTCTCGTCAAGCAGGCCGACCCGGAAGTGGTCGAGGAGTGGAAGTGGCGAGGCGTTCCGGTGTGGTCGCACGCCGGAATAATCTGCACTGGCGAGACCTACAAGAACGTCGTGAAAGTGACCTTCGCAAAGGGCGCCTCGCTGCAGGACCCTTCAGGCCTGTTCAACTCCAGCCTCGAAGGCAACACCAGGCGCGCCATCGATATCCGTGAGGGCGAGGCTATAAATGAGAATGCGTTCAAGGCGCTGATACGCGCTGCTGCCGCCCTGAACGCTGCCCGATAGTCAGCTCCGGCCGATATGGTCGGCTAGCGGGCCGAGAGCGGCGAGCAAAGCTTCGCCGCTGGTCTGCGTTGCATTCTCGTGCGGCGCGCGCAGGTTCAGCCAGCGCCTGTCGCCCGATCGTGCTGACAGGACCGCCTTCATCGCAGCGATGAGGCCGGCATCCTGGATGATTTTGCGGAACGCCTTGATGCCGGCCTCCGCGTCAGTAATGTCCTCTCCCGCCAGCGTTGCGTCATAGAGGGCCCGGATCGCTGCCGCATTCAGATTGACCGTCGCCGAGATGCACCCCGCAGCACCGTTGGCGAGGCCTTTCGTCAGCTGTGCTTCCGAGCTCGGAAACACCGCGACCTTTGGGGCTGCCGCAATGACCGCCGCGGTGTTGTTCCAGTCACCGGCACTGTCCTTGTAGGCCACCACGACATCGGGAAACGCTTCGCTCAGCCGGGCGGTCAGCGCCGGGCTCACCGGTACGCCGGAATTCTGCGGGATGTGGTAGAGGATCATCCTCATCGCCGGGTTCGCCACCCGTTCGATCAGCTCGCTGTAGTAGCGGGCCTGTCCGTTGTCGCCGGCGGCCGTATAGAAGAACGACGGCAGCACCATCACCCCGGCACAGCCGAGACCGACCGCATGCGCCGTCAGCTCGACGGTTTCGGCAAGTGCTGTGACACCGGTGCCGGGCATCAGATGGCTTGGCGAAATGCCGGCCTCGACCAGCCACTCCAGCGCTTGCATGCGCTCGCGCAACGAGACGGACAACGCCTCGCCCGTGGTACCGAACGGCGACAGGAAATGCGCTCCCTGATCCAGCACCCACTTGGCGTGTGATATCCAGAGGTCGCGGGCAATGCGGCCGTCGCTTTCGAACGGCGTCAGGATCGGTGCGATGGTTCCTTGTGGGCGGATCATGTGCGTCCTTCTACCGGTGAAAATCGGTGCAGTGCTCAACGCCGGCATCAAGAATGTCGAGCAAGCTACATGAAGCAGTGTTGCTGAGTACCGGGCGTTCGACCTCGAAAGCAAGCGGCTCGCGCATAGGCGCGCGATTGTGATCGGGCCGCGGTTCTGAGGCTCTCGAGGTAAATCCTTTTCACGGGACAACATCGCCTGGCCGAAAAGGGGGTGACAAACGAGTTCTGCTGTTTCATCAATGCCGCCTTTTGAGGAGAAGCCCATGCGGAGGATCGGTGTCGGCATCATTGGCTGCGGCAACATTTCAGACGCCTATCTGAAGGCGTCGCCACAATTCCCGGTGCTCGACATTGTCGGCGTCACCGACATCAACCGGACGGCAGCTGAGGCCAAGGCAGCGGCCTACGGCCTGGCTGCCATGCCGATCGAGGCGCTGTTAGCCGATCCCCGCGTCGAGATCGTGCTCAACCTGACCACGCCGCAGCATCACGTGCCGGTCGGTTTGCAGGCTGTCGGGCAAGGCAAGCACGTCTACTCCGAGAAGCCGCTAGCAACGACGCTCAGCGACGCGGAGCGGCTCGTCGCGGCCGCACGCGAAAAGGGCGTGCGTATCGGCTGCGCCCCCGACACCTTTCTTGGCGGCTCCCACCAGACGGCGCGGCGGCTGGTCGATGAGGACACCGTTGGAAGCATTGTCGCCGGCTCTGCCTTCATGCAGGTGCCCGGCCACGAGCTCTGGCATCCCAATCCAGATTTCTACTATCAGCCCGGCGGTGGGCCGATGCTCGACATGGGACCTTACTATCTGACCTGCCTGGTCAATCTCCTAGGCCCGGTAAAGTCGGTGACCGGGCAGGCGAAGTCATCCTATGCCACTCGTACCATCGGTTCTGGACCGCGCCAGGGCGAAACCATCCAGGTCGAGGTGCCGACCCATATTTCCGGCCTGCTCGCATTCGAGAATGGCGCGGCGGTGTCGATCACCACCAGCTTCGACGTCTGGAAGCACGATCACAATCACATTGAGCTCTACGGCACCACCGGCTCGATGATCGTCTCCGACCCCAACCAGTTCCAGGGCGACGTCAGGACGAGCCAGCGCAAGGGCGACTGGACGGTGGCCGGTCAGATCCATTCCTATGGCGACGGCAATTACCGGGGCCTCGGCCTCGCCGACATGGCGCAGGCGATCGTCTCCGGCAGGCAACACCGCGCCAGCCTCGATCTTTCCCTCCATGTCCTGGAAATCATGGAATCGATCATCTCTTCAGCAGAGATAGGCCAGCGTATCGACCTGAGATATGGCTGCGCCCGGCCGGCGCCGATGCACGCCGATCTGCCCTAGGGAATAATGCGATGAGCAAGACGGCACTGATTTTCTGGGGCGGCTGGGAAGGTCACACCCCGGCCCGAAGCGCCGAAATCGTCAAGGAGATGCTGACCGGCAACGGCTTCGACGTGCGGCTGGAGCAGGGGACCTCGGCACTCGCCGATCCGCAACTGGGCAAGCTCGATCTCATTGTCCCGGTGATCACCATGTCGACGATCGAAAAGCCGGAGCTGCAAAACCTGACCAGCGCCGTCGGGGCCGGCACCGGCCTTGCGGGCTTTCACGGCACGATGTGCGACAGCTTCCGCAACGAGCCGGAATACCAGTTCATGACCGGCGGCCAGTGGGTCGCCCATCCCGGCAACATCATCGACTATCACGTCGATATCACCAGGCCAGACGATCCGATCGTGCAAGGCATCGATAGTTTCGCCTACCGTTCTGAGCAGTATTACATGCATGTCGATCCGACCAACGCGGTGCTGGCGACAACGACGTTTACCGGCGAGCATCTCGACTTCATCGCCGGCGTCGTCATGCCGGTCGTCTGGAAGCGCCGCTACGGCAAGGGCCGCGTCTTCTATAGCGCGCTCGGCCACACCGCCGATGAGTTCGCCGTGCCGCAAATGCGCACGATGTTCGAACGCGGCGCGATTTGGGCCAGCCGAAACTCGGACCTTGCGTAGCCGTTCGATCTGAACGCCAGGTGTCGTTGCAGTCTTTTCAAGGAGCAAAGCCGCCCCCGACGGTATCTCGCAGGGTCCCCGAACTGCAATCGATTGACTGCCATGGTAGCATCCAATACACCACCGGTCATCGGGGAATTCCGCAGTTGGGGGTCGAATGGAGCAGACGTGGCGATGGTTTGGCCCGGGCGATGCGGCAACGCTTGCCCATGCCAGGCAGGCCGGCGCGACCGGCATCGTGACGGCACTGCACGACATCCCTTACGGCGAAGTCTGGCCGATCGACGCCATCAGGCACCGCCAGGCGCTGATCGAGGCGGATCCGGCGATGGGCCTGAAATGGAGCGTCGTCGAGAGCGTCCCCGTGCACGAAGACATCAAGCTCGGCCGCGGCGATCTTGACCGGCTCTACGACAATTTCAGGCAGACCTTGCGCAATCTCGGCGCCTGCGGCGTGCGCACGGTCTGCTACAACTTCATGCTGATCCTCGACTGGACCCGCACAGACCTGGCTGCGCCGCTGCCGGGCGGCGGACGGGCGCTCCGCATGAACATGCACGAGCTTGCCGCATTCGATTGCTACATGCTGCAGCGCAAGGGATCGGAGCGCGACTATGCGTCCGATGTTCTCCAGCGGGCAAGCGAATGGTTCGAGACGACGCCGGACACGGCAAAAGAGCGTCTGCTCGCCAACATCATGGCCGGCCTGCCGGGCGCCTTCAAGCGCTACGACATAGCGGAATTGCGCGAAGTGGTTGCCGAGCAGTCGAGCCTGTCGCACGACGGGCTGCGCGAGAACCTCGTCCGTTTTCTCGAAAACGTGTTGCCGGCCGCCGAAGAGGCGGGCGTCACGCTGGCGATCCACCCGGACGACCCGCCGCGCGATCTCGTCGGCCTGTGCCGGATCGTCAAGAACGCCGACGACATTGCCTTTATCCTGGATGCCGTGCCATCGGCCCATAGCGGCCTTACTTTGTGCACAGGGTCGCTGGGCGCCAATCCGGCCAATGACCTGCCTGCCATCGCCAGGCGCTTTGCGCATGGGGTCAAGTTCGTGCATCTGCGCAATGTCAGCAAGGACCCGGACGGCTCGTTCATGGAATCCGAGCATCTGAACGGCGATGTCGACATGGTTTCGGTGGTCTCGGTCTTGCTCGACGAGCAGCAACGCCGTCGCGACGCCGGTGAACCGGCGGCGCTGCTGCCGTTTCGCCCGGATCATGGCCACGAGCTGATCGATGACGCCGCGCGGCACACCCATCCCGGCTACCCCGTCGTCGGCCGTCTTCGCGGCCTTGCCGAACTGAGAGGCGTGATGACGGCGATTGCCCATCAGCGCGGCTACCGGCTGCAATGACGGCGCCCCGCCTGCTCTGCGTCGGCGCGCTCACCTACGACACGATCTTGCGCCTCGATGTCCTGCCCTCCGGCGCCGGCAAGTTCCTGCCAAGCGAGGCCGTGCAGATCGCGGCCGGCATGGCGGCCAGCGCCGCCGCGTCGGCCAGCCGCCAGGGCGGGCAGGTCTGGCTATGGGCAAGCGTCGGCGACGATGCCGTCGGCCGCGATGTCATTGGCCAGATGGAGGCGGAGCGGGTCGACTGTTCGCTGGTGCGCAGGGTCGAGGGTGGCCGCTCGGCCATTGCCACGATCCTGGTCGATGCCGCCGGCGAGCGTATGATCGTGCCCTTCTACGATGCCGTCACGCAAGCCGATCCGGACCGCCTTCCACCCGCGGATTTTTCCCAGTTCGACGCCGTGCTGGTCGATGTCCGCTGGCCCGGAGCCGCCGCCCTGGCGCTGGCGAAAGCTCGTGAATACGGCATTCCGGCGGTCCTTGACGCAGATGTCGCGTCGCGACCGGTGCTGGACCGGCTGCTGCCGATCGCCTCGCATGTCGTTGCTTCGCTGCCGGCGGCACGCATCCTTTGCGGTTCGGAGATATCCGCCGGTTCTGCCGTTGCTATCCTCGGCGAACGGACCGGCGCCTTCGTGGCCGTCACCGATGGGGCGAACGGCACCGCGTTCCAGCACCCGGGTGGCAATGATGTCCGTCACCTGCCGTCGCCGCGGGTCGAAGCCGTCGACACCCTGGCGGCAGGCGACGTGTTTCACGGCACCTTCGCCCTCGGTCTGGCCGAAGGTTGGGACGAAGAGCGGGCCATAGCAGTGGCCAGCGCCGCCGCCGCGCTGAAATGCCTGCGCTTTGGCGGACGTCTTGGCGCACCGACGCGCGCGGAAACGCTGGCATTCCTGCAAGGATTGGCATGATGCCGAACACGCTTGGGCGGGCTCGGCGGAAAAGAGCACGTTAAGTGGCGCCCGATCGACTACCATGGTAGTCGCTGCGCAACTGTTATTGGGAGGATAAATGGCTGAATTCAGAAAACGCGCGCTGGTTACCGGCGCGGCCATGGGCATCGGCCGTGCCGTCGCCGAAAGGCTGGCCGAGCAAGGCGTCGACCTTATCCTGTTCGACCGGGCGGGCGATCAGCTGGATGAGGTCGCGGCGCAGCTTTCGGCGCGCGGCGTGACCGTGCGCACCGTGCTTGGCTCAACCGCCGACACAGAAGCCTGCGGCCGCGCCGTCGAGCTTGCCCGGTCCGCGTTCGGCGGGCTCGACATGCTTTCCCACAATGCCGGCATCCAGCGTTACGGAACGGTGGAGACCACAGACGAGGCGCTTTGGGACGAGGTGATGAACGTCAACCTCAAGGCTGCCTACCTGCTGTCGCGTGCGGCGATGCCGCTGCTGCGCCAAAGCCGCGGTGCCATCGTCCATATGAGCTCGGTGCAGGGCCTGGCCAGCCAGGAAGGGGTTCTGGCCTACAGCACGGCCAAGCACGGCCTGATCGGCCTCGTCAAATCGATGGCCGTCGACTACGCCCCCCTCGGCGTGCGCGTCAATGCCGTTGCTCCGGGCGCCGTCGACACGCCGATGCTGCGGGATGCGGTCAAGCTCAACGACAACCCCGACGAGATACTGCGCATCCTCGACAACATGCATCCGCTCGGCCGCACCGCCCGGCCGCAGGAGATTGCCGCCGTCGTTGCCTTCCTGCTGTCCGACGACGCTTCCTTCGTCACCGGCGAGGTCGTGCGCGTCGATGGCGGCCTGCTGGCGCGCATCGGCGGTTCTCCGCGCAAGGAATAACGCCGGCGCTGCTGCTCGTAGGCATTTCATGAACGGCTTGAAACTGCAGAGCCTATAAGGGGATCGCCGATGGCAGGGCTTTTGGGAATGCGGACCCTCACCGAGGGGCGGCTGGGCGAAACCGGCCCCGGCGCTTCAGTTGCGGCCAGGACGTTCGAGGTCCTGCTCGACCAGATCCTGACCTTCCGCCTGAAGCCGCACGAGCTGATTTCTGAAAAGGCGATGTCGGAAGCCCTCGGCGTGAGTCGCACACCTGTCAGGGAGGCGCTCGCCCGGCTGGCCGGTCTTGGCTTGATCGGCATCTATCCGCAGCGCGGCAGCATGGTGGCGCCGCTCCGGATCGCCGATCTCGAGAAATCGCAGTTCCTGCGCGAATCGCTCGAAGTCGGCCTGATCAATCGTGCGGTCGAGAGCCTGCGCCGTGCCGACCTGCTTGCCGTGCTCAAAGGCGAACTGGCGGTCCAGGAGACGTTCGCCTCCATTGCGGACGACAGGCGCTTCTTCAAGTCGGACGAGCTGTTCCACCAGCACATCGCCAGCCATGCCGGGTTCCCCGGAATCTGGGCCGACATCAGCGCGGCGAAGCTGCACATGGACCGCTTCCGCTTTCTGTCTTTCCCGCGCCTCGACAGCATGTCGGTGGTCCTCGGCCAGCATCGGCGGATTGTCGATGCGCTCGAGCAGGCCGACGCGCTTGCGGCAGAAGAAGCAATGCGAACGCATCTTCGCCGTATCTTCGAGGTCCTCGAAATCGTCCAGGAGCGCTATCCCCATTATTTCGAGGCAAACGGCAGCGTGAGCCCGCCGTCAGCCGGCTCAATCCAAGCCTGAGCCTTTCTTGCGCGCTTCCGAAGGCGTCTTGGTCTTGCTGCCGGATTTGTCGGAAGCTGGCTCGGCTTTGCGATTTTGACCCTCGCCGCCTTGCTCCTTGCGGAGCTGCTTTTCCACTGTCGATCGCGATCCTTCGGCAGGGTCCTGTTCAGGATGAGTATCGGTTCCCGCCATGTCAGCTCCTATCCATTCTGATCTATTGCATGCGGCGTGGGCTGAGCTCCGCCACTGGTTCTGTCGCGTCCGATCATCAGCCAGGCGGCGAACAGCACGACCAGTACGACCACGATCCAGGCGACGAGACGAGGCATTGGACCTCACTTCCCCCGCCGCTTGCTGCCGCGCGCCTCTGGATTGGAGCCGGCCCCGACCGTTGGATCGGGCACGACCGGACCGCGTTCGGCCTCGGAACCCTCGGCTTCGATCTCCTGCACGGCCTGATCCCAATGCTCGCGCTCGCGTCCTTGCGGACGGCCTTCGCGCTCCCAGATCTCATGGGCTCGCTGCCTGATACGCTCTTCCCTGTCCATGGCCTTTGCCTCCTCATCACCTAATCCAGCGGTCGCTGGTTTGTTCCGCGCTGCCAGCGCCGTTCATCCGGTTCAGTTGACGTGATTACCGGGCGCTCTAGATCAAACTTCACGCCGAAGTCGCTTGGTGCGGGGAGAACAATCGTGTGGCAGCAACGCTACAAGCACGTATTGTAAATGCCGTTACAGCCGTCGGTCTTCGACCAGACCGCCTGTGCTTGCTGCTGATAATATCTGTACTGACGGCATGCACGCCTTCCGACCAGGTCGAGCAGCAGTCGAAAATCGCGGCTTCCGCCACACAGACCGCATCGCTGGTTCTGGAGGCTTGGATCGCTGGGGCAGCCCCTTCGAAATACACGTCGCGCACGTTGCAATCGGTCGGCAAGGCGCTCGCCGATGCCGGTGCGCAAATCCAGTCCGCCAAGTCGCCTGAGCCCAGCGAGCAAGCCGGTCTGACGACGGCGGTCGGACAGCTTTCGGCGGCGGTAACACGCGCAGCGACCGCAGTGCAGAACGGCAACCGTTCGGACGTGGAACACGCGCAACAGGATCTGCGGGCCGCCGCCGCCGATCTGAGCGCGTCCTACGCCAGATATTTCGCGCCGAAATCATGAAGAAGCTACTCGAAATATCGCTCGGCGTCGTCACCAGCGTTGGCGGCTTTCTCGAGGTCGGATCGATGGCGACCGCAGCTCAGGCCGGCGCGGCGTTCAGGTTCCAGCTGATATGGGCCGTCGTCCTGGGCACGATCTGCATCATCTTCCTGGTCGAAATGGCCGGACGCTTCGCCGCCGTTAGCCATCACACCATCGCCGACGGGATCCGGGAACGGTTTGGCTTCAACGCCTTTCTGTGGCCGCTGCTTGCGACTTTGCTGGTCAACTTCCTGGTCATGGCAGCCGAAATCGGCGGTGTTGCCATTGCGCTCGAGCTCGCCACCGGCATCGGCTTTCAGTGGTGGGCGCTGCCGGTCGCTTTTCTGGCATGGCTGTTCCTTTGGAAAGGCACGTTCGGATTCATCGAAAAAGGTGTCGCGGTCCTCGGGCTGGTCACGCTGTGCTTCGTGGTTGGCGCCGTCATGCTGAAGCCCGATTGGGGGCAGGTTGCGGCCGGTGCCGTGCCCACTCTGCCCGAGCACGATGCGGCCAATTACTGGTTCATGGCGGTCAGCATTCTTGGTGCGTCGATCTCGCCCTATCTGTTCATGTTCTATTCGTCGGGAGCAATCGAGGATCAATGGGACAAGAGCTATCTCGGAGCCAATCGGGCCATTGCCGGCTTGGGCATGTGTTTTGGCGGCACAATCTCGATCGGTGTGTTGATTGTGGCGGCGCTCGTGCTGGCAGCGCACGGCATTGAGCAGATCGACGACTACCACCAGCTGCCGCTGATGCTGATTCCGATCTTCGGTTTCTGGGGGTTCGTCCTGTTCGTTGCTTCACTAGGCATCGCTTGCTTCGGTGCCGCGCTCGAAATCGGCCTGCAGCAAGCGTACCTTGTGGCGCAGGGTTTCGGCTGGACCTGGGGCGAGGACCTGAAACCGCGCGACGATCCCGGCTTCAGCACCGTCTATACGATCTCGTTGTTTCTCGCCGCCATTCCGATCGCATTGGGTCTCGATCCGCTGAAGCTCACCATCTTTTCCATGGCTCTGACGGCCGCCAGCCTGCCGCTGACCGTGGTTCCGTTCCTCTTCCTGCTGAACGACGAGCGTTATGTCGGCGAGCACCGCAATGGCCTGATCGCGAATGCCGCGGTCATCTTCATCATAGCGCTCGGTTTCGTGCTCGCAGTCGTGACTATTCCTTTGCAGATATTCGGAGGCACTTGATGGATTTGCTGCGCGACATCCTGGACAAGCAAGTGGTCGACCGCGAGCAGGTCAAGATCGGCAAGGTGGACGGGCTGGTGGCCGAACTCGGGCCAGGCAAGCCGCCAAAAATTATTGCGGTCGAGCTCGGTTCGATCACGCTGGCGCGCCGGCTTGGCGAGCGGCCCGGGCGCTGGATGGCGCGGCTTGCGGCAAGGCTCGGCGGCAGGCGCCATGCCGAGCCGCACCGCATCGCATGGAACAAGGTGCGCGACATCGGCGTCGACATCGAGTTCGATATCGACGTCCGCGAAACGGCGATTTTCGACTGGCAGAACTGGCTGCGCGATCATGTCATTGGGCGTATCCCGGGAGCTGGGTGATGGCCACCGTCAATCTTGAGCAATTGGCTGGCAGGAATGTGCTTTCGCAGCGCGGCAAAAGCATCGGCCATATCGAGGAGATACGCGCCGAACCGGATGGCGATGACCTCGTGGTTACCGAGTACCATGTCGGCATCTACGCAGCATTCGAGCGCCTGTCCGCTTCGGCCATCGGCATTGCGGTCCTCGACGTCTTTCGAATGCGCAGTCGCGACAGCATATACCGCATTCCCTGGGCCAAGCTCGACATCTCCGATCCGGCGCGGCCGCGGTTGTTATGCACGAAGGAAGAACTTTCCGCTATGAAGGGGAGTATCGAGGGCGATAAGCGGGAATGAACGACACTTTCCCGCCGTCGGAGAATGGGGTCCAGTGTGAAAGTTCTGGTTGCCGGCGCCACCGGCCTGATCGGTGCCTCGGTCGTCGCACGCCTTCTTTCCGAAGGGCATGAGGTGATCGGCTTGGTCCGCAGCTCCGGCGCAAACCGGGCCGGCAATTATCAGTTGCTGGTGCTGGACATGGCGGTGGCGCTGCAGCCCGAAGACTGGTTGCCGCATCTCACGGGCATCGACGCCGTCGTCAATTGTGCCGGCGTTCTGCAGGACAGCCCCCGTGAAAAGACGCGGGAAGTCCATCGCGATGCGGCGGCAGCACTCTTCCTCGCCTGTGCGCGGGCAGGGGTTGCCCGGGTGATCCACTTCTCGGCGATAGGCGTCGATCGGACGCAGCCTTCGACGTTCTCGGCGACGAAACTGGCCGGCGACCAAGCGCTTATGGCGCTTGATCTGGACTGGGTGATCCTGCGCCCGTCCGTGGTGCTCGGGCGGCCGGTGTTTGGAGCCAGCGCATTGTTTCGGGGTCTCGCCTCGCTGCCGGTGCTGCCGTCCATGCCCGACACCGGCCGGCTCCAGGTGGTACAACTCGACGACGTGGTCTCAACCGTCGTCTTCCTTCTCGCTCCCGCCAGTCCGTCTCGCGTCGTGCTGGAACTTGTCGGTCCCGAACAGCTGAGCATGGACGAGGTCGTCGGCAGCTATCGCCGATGGCTCGGCTGGGCTCCGGCAGTTAGCTTTGTCTTGCCGGCGGCTGTTGCAAGGCTTCTCTACCGCCTCGGCGATCTTGCCGCGATGTTCGGCTGGCGCCCACCAATGCGTACCAACGCGGCCAGGGAGATCGCCCGAGGGGCGGTTGGAGATCCCTCCAACTGGACCGCCTTGACCGGCATACGGCCGCAAACCCTGGCGGGTTTCCTCGCGCTCAATCCGGCAACGGTGCAGGAAAAATGGTTTGCCCGGCTGTATTTCATCAAGCCTGCGATCTTCGTCGTCCTGCCGTTCTTCTGGATCGCGACGGGTATTGTGTCGCTGACCACCGGCTATAACGGCGGCATCGATCTGATGCAAAGCACAGTGGCTGGCATCTTGTCGGCGCCGATCGTGATCGCCGGCGCTCTGGCCGACATCGCCATTGGCGCGCTCATAGCTTGGCGGTCGACGACGCGAAAAGGCCTCTATGGCGGCATCGCGCTCTCGCTCCTCTACTTAGCCGTCGGAAGTTTCCTGCGCCCGGAGCTGTGGAACGAACCGCTTGGGCCGTTCCTCAAAGTGTTGCCGATCCTGGTGCTGCACTTTGTAGCCTTGGCAGTGCTGGAGGAGCGTTGATGGACTATTTCCTGCTGAAATTTCTGCATGTCATCGGCGCGGCCGTGCTGCTTGGCACCGGCGCCGGCATCGCGTTCTTCATGCTGCTCGCCCACAGGACGGGCAATACGGCAACGGTTGCGGCGGTGGCGCGCATGGTCGTCGTAGCCGACTTTCTTTTCACAGCGACGGCCGTCGTCGCGCAGCCGCTGACGGGCGCCGCGCTCGCCTGGCAGGCAGGCTACTCGCTGTCGGAAGGTTGGATCGTGCTTTCGATCACGCTCTATATCTTCACCGGAATGTTCTGGCTCCCGGTCGTCTGGATGCAGATGGAGATGCGCAAGCTGGCCTCGCAAGCCGCCGCTGCAGGCGCGCCGTTGCCGCCACGCTATCATCGGCTCTTCTGGCTGTGGTTCGCCTTCGGCGTCCCCGCCTTCGCTGCCGTACTCGGAATTTTCTGGCTGATGATCGCGCGGCCAGCAATCGAGTGGTAGGTCGCAGGCAGGTCCCACTGCGATAATGCGCAGTCAAGGCACTGCGGAAAAATTCCGGCCCATGCAGCACGAATATCTGCCGGAAAGGAACTGCGCCTCGACCCGTAAGTCGCACCGGAGTCCGGTCCCGTATCATTCCCAACCGCGCGCTCACCGCCATCGGCACAGGACAAGATCCCGTCTTGAGGCGGGTTAGGCTTCGCTTACCAAAAAAGATGACGTCCGAGGGAACACGGGAAGCACAGGCAAGTTCGGTGCGCAGTGGAGGAGATTGCGCCATGAACAGTGTTATTTATCTCATCGGCCTCGTCGTCGTCGTGCTTGCGATCCTCTCCTTCCTCGGATTCCACTAGGAGACACCATGCAGGACCAGGACGATCAGGGCCGTCAGCCGGCCGATTTCGAGACAGCCAGAAGCGAGCTTTCGGAAAGACTACAACGGGAAAAGCAGACCGCAACGGAAGCGCTCCACGATGCGCGTGACGAGATCACCAGGAAAGCCGGAGATTACGCATCGGAAGCAAAGCAAGCATTGTTCAACAAGGCGGAGGGAACGCAGCGCGACGTGAGCGCCAACCTCAAGGCCTTCAGCGGCGCATTGCGCGCGGCAAGCGAGCATCTTGCCAACAATGATCAACGGACCGCTTCGAAATTCGCCCTTGACGCCGCAGGCGGGCTCGAGCGGCTTTCCTCGTCCCTGAAGGATAAACCGTTCGACGAGGTGCTTGGCGAAATTCAGTCGTTCGGCCGCAAAAACTCGGGCGCGCTGATCGCCGGTTCGGTATTGGCAGGCCTGGCGTTGGGACGGTTCATCAAGAGCTCGCCACCCTCTGCCCAAACCGGAGCACCGGGCCAGTCGGAAACAGGCCGGGCGCCCGAGACGGGTCCTCGCTCGAATGAGTTCGGATGGCGATCGGCAGAGGCAGTTGAGCCGGCCCCGCTAGGATCCGATCAGTCCGGCGATGACTGGGCCAATGCAAGCCTGGAGCGAAACCCATGACTGACAATCAGGACACTCGCAGCCTGACAACCCTTGTCAGCGATCTGGCACAGCAGGTCACAACACTGCTTCAAACCGAAAGCAGGCTGTTGCGGGCTGAAATGTCGGAAAAGGTAAGCAAGGTCGGCGCCGGCGCCGTGGAGGTAATGGGAGGCGTCATTTGCCTGCTTGCCGCCCTGATGGTGCTTTTGCAGGCGCTGGTGATTGCCTTGGCGAGCGCCGGCCTGGGAGCCGGATGGTCCTCGCTGCTCGTCGGCGTCGTGGTGGCAGTACTGGGCGTCATACTCTTGCGCTCGGGCAAGGCAAGCATGGCTCCCTCCGAGTTGACCCCCGACCGGACACAAGACCAACTTAAACGCGACGCACGCGTGATCAAGGAACAGATAAGATGACCGAGAAATCCGCAGCCGAGTTGGAACGCGATGCTGATATTGCGCGCGCCAGAGTGGCAGATACCGCAGACACGATCCGCAGCAAGATGACACCGGGCCAACTGATCGACGAATTCACCGGGATGTTCAGCGGCGAGGGATCCGCCATGCTCAGCAATCTTAAGACTCAGGTCAGGGACAATCCGTTGCCGCTTACATTGGTCGGCGCGGGCCTAGCCTGGCTGATGCTTGGCAAGGGCACGTCGGTAGACAGTTCAGCACTTGATGCCTATTCGACCGGCAGGGAGCCTGACGGCACCCGAAACTTCTCTGACCAGAGGGGCTTGGGCGGGGCCTGGCAGGACTCACGCGGCGATGAGTACGGTGCCGAGGGCGAAGGTTCCGCCGGCTCCATGCTCTCCGATGCCGCTCGTTCGGTTGCGTCCGTGGCAGGCGGTGCGACTGAGGCTGTGGCAGACGTTGCGAGCGGCGCCAAAGAAAGATTGAGAAGCACAGCCGGGCAGGTCGGCTCGGCCGCCACCGATATGACGGGGCGGGTGCGGCAGTCGGCGCAGGACCTGTTCCAGCGCGAACCTCTGGCAATGGCCGCGGTGGGCCTTGCCGTGGGCACAGCCATCGGCGTGATGCTGCCTCACACCGCCGCGGAAGACGCGCAACTCGGCCCTTACCGCGACAAGCTTCGTGACAGTGCCGAAGAAGTCGTTGAAGAAGGCGTGGAGCAAGCCAAGCAGGTTGCCGCCGAAGCATATGAGACTGTAAAGGAAGAGGCTGACCGACAGGGTTCCAGCGGCGACGCCGAGACGTTGGTCGACCGCGTCGAGAAAGTCGTGAAAAAGACGGCAAGCAAAACCGAGGAAGCCATTCGCGATCGTTTGCCGGAGACCGACGAGTCTCCCAAATCGACGTCATAGCGCTGCCACCGGTCGTTCCTGGTGATTTCGACCGCGGGTCGCCTTGCGGTGGGAACATCGAAGTCGGCCAGGAGTCCGCAACCTTCCGCAGACAAATGGGATCGCGGCGTTCAAGCCATCAGAACCGGGGCGCTCCGATCCGTTCGGATTCTTAGCTCTGAATCCGTTCGGTTCTTCGGGCTCCAAGGAAGCGTGTCTGGCCGACGCGTGGCGCGCGGTCCTTAGCAGCACTTCCGATCCCAGAAAAAACAACCACCCGGTCAATTCGGCTGGGGTGGTTGTCAGGAATTCCTCTTCCCCAGCGGGGCGGCCTAACTCTTGGCGGTCTCTCCCGCCTCACGCAGCCTGGCGTATTGCAAGGTGACGGCGCGAAGGTTCTGCTTCAACCAGTCGGCCATTTTTTCTTCTTCGCTGAGATTTTGCTGAAGAGAGTTGGTTGCCTGACTAAACCCTCCGGCTTCGGCGAGTACGAGCAATGAGTTGTAGGCGGCGATCTCGTAATTTTCGAATGCAAAGTTGGCGAAGCTGTTCTTGAGGATTTCGTCGCCGGCTACGGAATGTCCCATCGCCGCCATGCTGCCGACCATCGACATGGCCGTGTCTTTCAATGTGGAATGGTCCTCGCCGAGGCCATCCAGAATGGATTCCAGCCGGGCGATCTGCCCTTCGGTCTCCGTGATATGCTGCTGCAGGCGATCGGCGACCTGCGGATAGTTCTCGATCCGCTTGACCTGAGGCTTCATGATCGAAAGTGCCTGGTTCTCCATGGCGTGGGCGTTGCGCAGCCCAACAATGAAGATCGAACGGGTTTCGGAGTTGACGTCAGTGTCCATAGGATTTCCTCGCGATTTGATTTGTAGAACCAAACCTCGGCTTCGCCGATTTGTTCCTGGCGAGATTTGATGGACTCGTACCTATCCTTGCTCTTTAAGCAGCGCTGCACAAACATCGCTCACGACCTGCGGCAGGACGTCGAAAGCATAGCCGATGTGAAGCCGCTCAGGCGGCGTGTGGTAGTCTCGTCCCCACGGACCGATATTGATGGTGGGAATGTTGGCTAGCCCACCTGACTTCGGCCAGCGAATGCCGTCCCGCCACATCGGCGTGTTGCGGGCGACGACCTTGAGACCGGACTCGGCCGCCTCGCCAAAGAAGCTCATATCCGAGATGCCGGCGAAATAATCCGCACAGCCGATTGCCGAGCCATAGCGGGCGCTTGCGTCGGCCGCGACGTCCGAAGCGATCGCCCGCAGCCGCGCCGCTGCCGGCCGGTCCGAAAGGTTCGTCGGCAAGTAAGGTATCGAGCCGAAGCCGGTGACGATTGCCGGTCCCGGCAAGCGGCTCAATCGCCATGCCTAGTCGGTGACCAGCCGGCATTGCTCCGGCAGTGGAAGATCGCGGGCGGCAAGCGAAGCCCCAACGGCGCCAAGCCTCGATCTTGCCTCCGCGTCGAGACGGTCCAGCACTGCCTCGTAACGATGCAGGGGGATTGTTTCGAGGAGATCGATCGCGGCGCTGCCGTGCTGGAAGTGCCGCCGCCGCTTCAACTCCGCCAGGCAGGCCGAAGCAGCATCGGCGCAAAGCCGGTCGAAGCGTTCGAGCACCTCATCCGGCGTCCGGCGATAGCTCAGCACGTTGAAGGTGGCGAACGCCGCAGCCGGCGTGGTCACGTCATAGCCGGACTTGCCGTCGCGAATGCTGAGCAGACTCGGCGGTGTACCCGGAAGCGACCGGGAGTCGTCGGTCAGCTCCGATGCCCATTCCACCCGGGCGGCTATGGCCGCGGCAATGGTCGCCGCATTCAGGCCACTCAACGGAAAGCCGCTATGCGCGGGAACGCCGACGACATGGGCCGTCGGAAGCAGCTTGCCGACCGTTCCAAGCGCGATGACGCGACCCTTGCTGCCGTCCCCGTCGTCGGCGATCGCATCGAGATTGATCGCCGCGAAAATGTCCAACTCGTGCTCGCCGGCTATCTCGGTGAGAACCTGTGCCGCTTTGCGCGCACCGGCAGAATTGTTCTCTTCGTCGGGAACCGCGGTAAACAGAAAGTTTCCCGCCGCGTTGGTGCTTTCGGCGAATGCGGCGCAAACCGCCAGCCCGGCGGCCAAACCGGCCTTCATGTCGAGCAGCCCGCGGCCGGCGAGAAACTCCCCCGAGGCGAAGTCGTCCCGCGCCCGCCTCACGGCAGGCGCCTCGGCCATGGCCAAAGTTTTTCTTAGCGCTTGGGTGAGTTGTTGCGGCTGGGTGGCCAGATCCTCCAGATCGCCATAGTCGCGCGTCGTGACGGTGTCGTAGTGACCGGTCAGCACGATGGTGGCGCGGCCAGTACCGCGGACCAGCATCGCCACGCAATGGCGGCCATCTTCCGGCTCGACCTCTATGGTCCAGGTTCCGCGTGGCGAAACGCGGCTTCGCGGCGTAACTCGTCTGCCAGCCACGGGCCGAACGAGGCTTCGCCGCCGGTCCCGGTGACGCTCTTCTGCTCGGTCAATGCGATGGCCCAGCGCATGGCGCGCCCGGACAGGCTGCTTTTCGCCTCACCGTTCATCATTGTGCCCGATACAAGATGCAGGAGAACGAGCTTAGCGCCAGCAGGGCGATTTCCTCAAGAGTTGCGTTGCGCCGGCTTACATCCTCCTGGCTTCGTCAGAAGCCGGTTGTTTCACCGGGGCTTGCTTCTGGTCACAGGTGGCCGGCCGATGCTGTAAGCTTCGCGCGAACATCCGCCACCCCGGTTCCGCTTTCGGTTGATCTGTCTTTTCTTTGACGCGAGCGTCCGACGCCCAATCCGAAAGAGCACCCCTCGCATACCCTGTCGGGAACAAAGCTTGGGCTGCGTGCTTATGGGATTGGCTGCGGTATTTCCAAGGCAGCCAGATCGGAGAAAGACATGAAGAAGAAGACTTGGAAGAAGCCCGTCATGTGCGAAGTCGCGGCGGGAATGGAGATATCGCGCTATTTGCCTGCCGAAATCACCACAAAGAAATGACATTACGCAACCGGCGGGTACGGCATCGGCTGTGCTCGACCGGTTCGCGACATTGCTGGAATAGAGAAACGCGGAGTTTGTCACGGCGTGTGGATTAGGATCATCGGCTCCGCCGCGGGTGGCGGTTTTCCTCAGTGGAACGCCAACGACCGGCTGAACAGGGCCGCGCGGGCGGGTAATCCTGGGGTCCGCCCGCGTCTTCAGACGAGTGTTGCGGCATCTCCAGACGGGCGACGCTGGGTGCTTTTCAATGCCTCTCCCGATATCCGCCAGCAGATTGCTGAAAACCCTGAACTCCAACCGCATCCGGAGATGTCGGCACGCGCCACACCGCTGGCAGCCGTCGTCCTGACCGGCGCCGAGATCGACCAGATTTCGGGGCTCCTCAGCTTGCGTGAGCGGCAACCCTTCGCTCTTTATGCAACGGAGGAGGTTCTGGCGGTTATCGCCTCCAATTCGATCTTCGATGTCCTCGATGCTCAGATTGTTTCGCGCCGCTGCCTTCCTCCTGAAGGCTTCATCGATCTTTGCGATGCCGAGGGCGCGGAAATCGGCATCCGCATCGAGGTGTTTTCCGTTCCTGGCAAGGTGGCGCTCTTTCTTGAAGATGGCGGCCGACAGGATCCGGAGCTCCGTTCCGCCGATGGCGGCACGATCGGGGTTCGTCTGATGGAGGGGAGCCGCTCGCTGCTCTTCATTCCCGCTTGTACAGCCGTCGATGAATCGCTGCGGCAACGGATTGCCGGCGCCGACATGGTTCTCCTCGACGGCACAGTGTTCACGGACGACGAGCTGATCACGGCCGGCGTGGGCGTGAAGACCGGCGCGCGCATGGGACACATCGCCATGTCCGGACCGAACGGTGCGATCGCATGTCTGAACCACCTGCCGGTCGACCGCCGGATTTTCATCCATATCAACAACACAAATCCGGTTCTGGACGAGGAATCGCCCGAACACGCGGCGGTGCGCGCAGCTGGATGGGAGATTGCGCAAGACCGGATGGAGCTCATGCTGTGAACGATTTTTCCGACGTGGTCGGCCGCGGCCTCAATGAACAAGATTTGCGCACAGTCCTTCTGCAGGTCGGCCGCGAGCGTTATCACAACCGACACCCCTACCATCGCAGAATGGTGGAGGGAGCGATGTCGAAGACCGAGCTGCAGGCCTGGGCGCTCAACCGCTACTGCTATCAGGCGGCCATTCCGCGCAAGGACGCCACCATCCTGTCCCACGCCGAGGATCCGGCATTCAGGGCCGCATGGCGCAAGCGCATCGAGGACCATGACGGCGAGGACGGCCGGAGTGGCGGAATTGCGCGCTGGCTGCATCTCGCGACGTCGCTCGGCCTTGAGTCGGAAGAGGTGAAAAGCCAAAGGCTGGCGCTGCCGGCAACACGCTTCGCGGTGCAGGCGTATGTCAATTTCTGCGCGTCCCATACGCTGCTCGAAGCAGTTGCTTCCTCCCTCACCGAACTCTTTTCGCCCGATATTATCGCAGAACGCGTGCCAGCGATGCTGGCGCGATACGACTTCGTCAGGGCCGACACGCTCGCCTATTTCGATCGGCGGCCCGATCAGGCCGCACGCGATTCCGATTTCGCGCTGGGCTACGTGCTTCGCTATGCCGACACGCCGGAACGTCAGCAGAAGGTTGTCGACGCCATGGTCTTCAAGTGCGATGTGCTCTGGGCGATGCTCGACGCGCTCGACTACGCATATGGGCATGACGGCGTCATACCCCCTGGCTGCTTCCGGCCGGAGACCAACGGATGACAGCGGACCGCCGGAGAGGGATTGTATCGGCGCAATCTCGCCCGCGCCTCGCGCCCTATGTACGCCTGCGTTTCGATCCCGTCCGGAATGCCTGGGCGGTGCTGGCACCCGAGCGCGTTCTGTGGCCCGATGCAATCGGACTGGACATCCTCCGGCGCTGTGACGGCAAGACGTCAATCAGTGCCATCGTGAGGGAGCTTGCTTGCGAATATGACGGTCAGGGCCAGGAAATCGACGCCGACGTCGGCGCCTTCCTGCAGGAATGGGCAGACCGGCTGTTGGTGCGGCTGTGACGCAGGCGCCGTTCCCTCCGATCGCGATGCTGGCTGAGCTGACGCATCGCTGCCCTCTGCAGTGCCCTTACTGCTCCAATCCCATTGATTTGCTGAAAGCCGACCGTGAAATGGAGACGGAACGCTGGCTCGACGTGTTCGAGCAAGTGGCGGCTATGGGCGTTCTTCAAGTGCATCTTTCGGGCGGCGAGCCGACGCTGCGCCGGGACCTCGAACAATTCGTGTCAACGCTGTCGCAAACCGGTGTCTACACCAACCTCATCACGGCCGGCGTCGGCCTTGCCGGCATCCGTCTGGAAGCACTTGCCAGCGCGGGGCTAGACCATGTTCAGGTGAGCTTCCAGGGTGCCAATGCCGAAACCACCGCGCGGATCGGACGCCATTCCGGCGCCCACGCGCAAAAGCTCGCTGCCGCCAGACATGCGCGGGCCCTCGGACTGGCGCTGACGATCAATGCGCCGATCCATCGGCACAACATCGCGGAAATTCCCGATTACATCGACCTGGCGCTCTCGCTCGGCGCCGAGCGGCTGGAGATTGCCAACGTGCAATATGCCGGCTGGGCGTTGCTCAATCGTCGCTATCTGCTGCCCGACGGCGCCTCGATAGAGCATCAGGTCGCGACCGTGGAGGCCGCACGGGCACGTCTTGTCGGCGTGCTGGAGATCGATTTCGTGGTGGCGGATCATTTTGCGACCTATCCCAAGCCCTGCATGGGCGGCTGGGGGCGCGATGCTTTCGTCATCGCACCGGACGGCTTGGTGCTGCCCTGTCATGCTGCGATGACCATTCCATCGCTGCGATTCGAGCGCTTCGGCTCTCGGCCGCTGGCCGACATTTGGCGGGACTCGCCGGCATTCAACGCCTTCCGTGGGACGGACTGGATGCTGGAACCCTGCCGCAGCTGCGAGCGCCGTGATGTCGACTGGGGCGGCTGCCGTTGCCAGGCGCTGGCGCTGGCCGGCGATGCTGCGGCGGCCGATCCCGTATGCGTCAGGTCGCCCCTCCATGCCCGGATGGCGATGCTGCTCGAGGAGACGCTTCCGCCGTCCGATGCGAGGACCGGCGGAGACCTCATCCCGCCCTTTGCCTTTCGCCGTATCGGCCGCACATGATCTCGATCAAGAGTCCGGGGCTACCCTCGTTCTCACTCGGCGGCTGGAAGGAACAGTCAAGGTGAGGCCGATCCAGATCTGACCAGCCGTCACCACAAGGCCGTGAATATCCAGAGTGGAACCTTTTCAATGGCGGGGAATTAATCCAACTCCGCCTCGGTCAGTCACTGCGGGAGAGGGAGCTGCAGCGGAATGAGGCTGGCGCTTGCTGTTCTTGCCCTGTTGCTTTTCGTCGCTGCTCCCGGTCTTGCCGAGCCTCAGACGGTGGTAATCGGCTATCTCGGCCAGTCGCGCAAGCCGCCCTTACAGTTGGGTCCGCTGGACCAGTTCGCGACAGATGACGGGCTGCAAGGCGCACGTCTTGGCATCGCCGACGACAATACGACCGGGCGCTTTCTCGGCCAGCATTTCCGGCTGGAGGAGCGAGTGCTGAAGCCCGCCGAGACGGCATCGGACGCGATAGGCCAGTTCGCTGGCGCCGGCCTTGCGTTTGTCGTCGCCGATCTTGACGCTGTGCCGCTCACGCAGGCGCTTGCGGCGCCTGGCGCCGAGAAGATGCTGCTGTTCAACAGCCGCGCTACCGACGATGCGCTGCGCCAGCAGGACTGCAGGAAGAACCTGCTACACACCATTCCAAGCCGCGCCATGCTCGCCGACGGCCTGGCGCAGTACCTGGTGTGGAAGCGCTGGCAGCGCTGGTTCCTGCTTGTCGGCACGCATTCTGCCGACCAGGCGATGGCCGCCGCTTTTCGCCGCGCGGCGCAACGTTTCGGGGCCGAAATCACCGTCGACCAGCCATGGACGTTCCGTCCGGCGAACGGACGCGCTGATACCGGCCATGTCACGCTGCAGTCAGAAATACCGGCCGCCACGCAGGTCGCCGATTACGATGTATTGGTCGTCGCCGACGAGGCTGACGAATTCGGCGCCTATCTCGATGACCGCACGGCACTGCCGCGACCGGTCGCCGGCACGCAAGGGCTGGTTGCGGCCGGTTGGAGCGCCGTCACCGAGGAATGGGGAGCGACGCAGTTGCAGGACCGCTTCCGGAAGCAGGCGGGGCGATGGATGACGCCGAGCGACTATGCCGCCTGGCTCGCCGTGCGCAGCGTCGGCGAGGCCGCGACGCGGCTGCGCAGCGTCGATCCGTCAGCCATCGCCGGCTACATGCGCGGCGACGATTTTCTTCTCCCCGGTTTCAAAGGCCAAGGGCTCAGTTTTCGTCCATGGGACGGGCAACTGCGGCAGCCGATCCTGATTGCTGGGCCTCGCCTGCTGGTCTCCGCCTCGCCGCAGCCCGGCTTCCTGCATCAGCGGACGCCGCTCGACACGCTTGGCATCGATCTCGAGGAGAGCGCATGCCGCTTTTGACCGCAATCCTCCTGGTGGTGTCCGTGCTTATCTCGGTCGGTCCTGTTGCTGCCGAAACCGTCTACGTGTCGAACGAACAGGACAATGCGGTTGCCGTCGTCGACGGGGCAAGTATGAGCCTCTCGGCAACGATCGACGTCGGACGGCGGCCGCGCGGACTGGCGCTTTCCATTGACAAGAAGACCCTCTTTGTCGCTGTCGGCGACGACAATCGCATCGATGTCGTCGACCTTGCCAAGAGACGAGTGGTCGGCCAACTGCCTTCGGGAGCCGATCCGGAATTCTTCGTCGTGCATCCCGACGGCAAGCGGCTGTTTGTGGCCAATGAGAACGACAATCTGGTCTCGGTAGTGGAAATCGCCTCGGCCAAGGTCATCGGCAACGTCGATGTCGGTGTCGAGCCCGAGGGAATGGCGGTCAGCGCGGACGGCCGTTACGTCGCCTGCACCTCGGAGACGACGAGCATGCTGCATCTCATCGACGCCGGCACGCTCGATCTCGTGGATAATTTGCTGGTCGACACGCGACCGCGCGCCGCGGCGTTCTCCCCGGACGCAAAGCGGCTTTGGGTCTCTTCCGAGATCCGCGGCACGGTGACGGTCTTCGACACCTTAACACGGGCTGAAACCGGCAAGGTCCAGTTTGAGGTGCCGGGTATTCGCCGCGAAGGCGTCCAGGCCGTCGGCATCGAGATGTCGCGTGACGGCGGCACTGCGTATGTCGCGCTGGGTCCCGCAAACCGGATCGCCGAGATTGACACGGCCACGCTGGCGGTGCGCCGCCTTTATCTTGTCGGCCAGCGGCCATGGCACGTCGCGCTGGCAGACGATCAGAGACGCCTATTCAGCGCCAACGGCAATTCCGGCGATATCTCGGTCATCGACCTTGAGAATGAAGAGGTGGTCAAATCGCTGCCGGTCGGGCGCGGTCCGTGGGGCGTCGTGGTTGGGCCATGAAAGCGCTGTCGCTCGACAATCTGGGGCACAGTTTCAAGGACCGGCGGGTGCTCGACGCTATCTCCTTCTCGGTCGAGCAGGGCAGGATGTGCATCCTGCTTGGTCGCAACGGCGCCGGCAAGACCACCTTGTTCTCGCTGATTACCGGTCTCTATCACGCTCGTTCTGGCTCGGTGCAAGTGTTCGGACACGCCATGCGCACCGACCCTGCGACCGCGCTCGCCCAGATGGGCGTCGTCTTCCAGCAGCAGACGCTCGATCTCGATCTCACGGCGGGCGAGAACCTACGCTATCACGCCGCCCTGCATGGTCTTGCCGCCGACGTTACCAAGGTCCGAACACGCGAGGAACTCGGCCGCCTCGAAGTCCTCGACAGGCTCGGCGATCCCATCCGCTCATTGTCGGGCGGCCAGCGGCGGCGTGTCGAGATCGCCCGTGCGCTCATGCACCAGCCGCGCCTTCTCCTGCTCGACGAGCCGACCACCGGACTGGACGTGCCCGGGCGCCGGGCACTGGCGCAGCATGTTCGCGGCTTATGCCGCGAACGCGGCATTGCGGTATTGTGGGCGACGCATTTCCTTGAGGAGGTGACTGCCGAAGATGATGTTGTCGTGCTTCACGGCGGCCGTGTGCGATGGGCAGGCCGCGCCGATCGCATTACCGCCGAACTCGGCGTCGGCAGCATGGCAGACGCGTTCGCTCGCTTGACGGAGTCGGCATGATAACCCGTCATGCGCTGCGGGCGCTCATCGGCATCTTGCAGCGAGAACTGCTTCGCACGCTGCGCCAGCGCGGCCGCCTGATCTCGGCGATTGCCCGGCCATTGGTATGGCTGGCCATCTTCGCCGCCGGCTTCCGCTCCGTGCTCGGCCTGTCGATCACGCCGCCTTACCAGACTTATGTGCTGTATGAAGTCTATGTGGTGCCCGGGCTGGCCGCGATGATGCTGCTGTTCCACGCCATGGCCAGTTCGCTGGCAATGGTCTATGACCGCGAAATGGGCAGCATGCGTCTGTTGCTGACCGCGCCGCTGCCGCGCTGGTATCTGCTCGGCGCTCGCCTGCTCGCCAGTGTGGTCGTCGGCCTGCCGCTCGTGTACCTGTTCTTGCTGATCGCGCGCTACTGGGACGTGCGGCCACCGATGCTCGGCTATCTCGCGGTTCTGCCGGCGCTGGTGCTGTCCGGGCTGATGCTTGGCGCCTTCGGCCTGCTCGTCTCGTCAGTATCGGCCCAGATGGAGAATTTCGCCGGGGTGATGAACTTCGTCATCTTTCCGATGTTCTTCGCCTCGACCGCGCTCTATCCACTGTGGCGACTTGCCGAGGCTGGTCCGGTGCTTGCGACGGTCGCAGCGCTGAACCCGTTCAGCCATGCAGTCGAGCTGATCCGCTTCGCGCTCTATCTGCGCTTCGAGCCGGTCTCATGCCAAGTAGTTCTGGCCTGCCTCGTCGTGTTCTTCCTCGCCGCGGCGGCCGCTTATGATCCCGGTCGTGGCCTGTGGTCGCGACGCGGCGAGCAATGACTTTCATTTGAGCGAATAGAGGTAGGCAGCCACGTCCCGCGCCTCCTGCTCGGAAATTCTGGTCGAAGGCATTGCCGTATGCGGGCTGATCTCCCTTGCCGCACGGATCCAGCGGATCAAGTTTTCCGGCTTGTTGTACAAGACGCCGCCGACGTAAACCCGGTTGGCCAAGCTGGCGTCGAGGCGCGGGCCGACCAGCCCTTGCGCTCCGGGAACGCCGGTGATGGTGTGGCAACCGGCGCAGCCATTGGCCATCATGATCGGTATGGCGCGGGCGCCGACACCGCCGGTCGCATCGTCGGCCTTCTGCTCGACCCGACGGCTTTGCTCGAAGTACAACGCAATCCCGGCCAGGGCTGCAACGAGCACGACAATTACCGCAGCGCCGATTATGGCTTTAGACAGCGTGAAGCGCATGCGGCGCCTCCTTTCGGCTGCTCGAGCGGATCCACAGGCCGGCCAGCAGCAACGCCGCGCCGCCATAGATCAGGCCGGCCGGAACCCACATCACCAAACCGGCGAGTTGCTGGTCCTCGAGCGGACTAAGGCTCCACAATTCTGCGCCGGCGGCGTTTTCCGGGTACCACAGCCTTGGCGAGACCAGCAGCAGCACTCCGAGCAGGCCGGTGTGCAGCGAGGTGAAGAAAAGGTGCATGACCGCGCTGCCATAGGCTTGTTCGCGGCCGGGGCGCGGCAGCAGCACCCACCAGAACAGCAGGCCGCTACCGAGGAAGCTGGCATGTTGCGCATAGTGCAGGGCACCCTGTCCAAGCGCTGCCTCGAACAGGGCCGGAACGTGCCACGCCCATATCGCGACGCCGTGCAGGACGGTGGCGGCTGCAGGGCGGCTGATGGCGACCCAAACCGCTCGCAGCATCTTGGCGTGCCCGGCTGTGCCCAGCGCCTGCCGCAGCTTGATCGGCAATGCCCACATCATCGCCGCGGCCGGACAGGAGGCGACCAGCAAGGGCGCCGCCACCGCCATCAGCAGCTCATGTTCGATCATATGGGCGGTGAAAACGCGCTCACCCAATGCATGGAGCGGATTGACCAGCGCTGCTGCCAGAATGACCCAGCCGGCCGCGAACAGCAGGGCTTGCCACAGCCGCAACGGGCGGCTGCGAGCACTCCGCCGCCACAACCGAGCGGCTCCAGCGGTGTAAAGCAGTGCGATCGCTGCCAACGGCAGCGTAATTGGCAGCGCCAGCGTCCAACCGGCCTGAGGGGCGCCGGCACCGTAGCAGATGGAGGTCGAGAAGAGCGCCTCGAAGCTCATCGTATGCAGCCGTCAAGAATGAGCGAGGCAGCGCCCTGCATGACGATTACCAGCGTAAACAGCACCGCGCTTAGAATACTGACATTGGCGACGAAATCTTCGGTGCCGCGCGTACGCTCCGGTCTGAAGGCGGCGCCGCCTTGCTGTCGCGCCCGCCACGAAAGCGCGCCGCCGAGCAAGGCCAGCACCGCCAACACCAACGCAATGACGGGGATGATCGCAATCCTGTGAGCGCACTGCCACTCGACAACCGCGTAGTTCAGTTGCGTCGATACCGCCCAGGCCAATGGCCCCGACAACAGCCCACCCCAGGAAGTTCCGTACCGAACCGCACGCATCTCAACCCAGCCTCGGCGTCCAGTAAATAAACAGATAGATCGGGATCCAGGTCGCGACCACGAAATCCCAGTAGAAGACGTTGTCGCCCACATCCCCGAAACGCCGGCCGCTATAGCCATGGCGCGTGAACATCAGAACCGTCAGCACCAGCGTGTCGCCGACATCGGTGATCAGATGTGTGGTGTGGAGGCCGAGCAGCACCCACAGCATCGAGCCATACGCATTGGTATCCCAATAAATGTTGAGGGCTGGAAATTCGAACCAGCGCACGACAAGCGGTGCGATGCCGAGCAGCGACATCACCAGCAGGCCGATGCGCACCGGCACCATGGCACAGGCTTCGGCGTAGCGGTTCAGTATGTGGTTGGGCACCACGCTGGCGAGCAGCAACAGCATGACGATGGTGCCCGGCCAATGGTTGGGCGGCGGCACGCCGAGCGGCCATTCGGGGGACAGGTAGGCAAGGTAGAGATAGGCGCCTGCGGCGAGCGCGAAACCAGTGCCCTCAAGCGCCATGAAGGCGAGGGTGCCCCACCAAGTCGGGCTGCGCGGTCCGAGCCCGAAGGTCGGGAGTTCGGAAAGATCCGCGGCCGGGCGCTGTTTCATTCCTCGTCCTCCGGATCGCCTTTCGGCCAGAACCAGCCGATCAAGGTGATGGCGATCGGCCCGGCTCCCCAGACCACCGCCCACGGGCTGAAGATCGAATAGAGAAAGGTGGCGCCCACGGCGAGGGCGGCGAATAACGGCCAGATCGATGGCGTCGCCGACTTCTCGCGCACATCGGGATGCGCCTCTGCCACGGTCGAAATAACAAGTTCGCGCACGTCGACACGAAGCCCAGTCGCCACCGGCAGCGTATCGCGTTCGGCCCACAGCGGCTCGGCATGTGTAACCACCGGAATATGGGCGAAATTGTAGTTAGGCGGCGGAGACATTGTCGCCCATTCCAGAGTGCCCGCATTCCAGGGATTGTCCCCGGCCGGCGCGCCCCTCAAGGCGCTGTGAACCAGGTTTATGGTAAACAGCACGAAGCTCAGGAACAGGACGACCGCGCCGGCTGTGATGAACAGGTTGATGTTGCCCCAGCCGAGCTCCGCCGGATAGGTGTAGACCCGGCGTGGCATGCCCCACAGCCCGACAATGTGCATCGGAAAGAACGCCGCATTGAAGCCTATGAAGGCAAGCCAGAAGTGCCAGCGTCCGAGACGCTCGTTCATTATCCGGCCGGTGATCTTGGGGAACCAGAAATAGGTCGCGCCGAGCAGCGGGAACACCGACCCGCCGATCAGCACGTAATGGAAATGCGCGACCACGAAATAGGTGTCGTGCACTTGCAGGTCCAATGGGACCGAGGCCAGCATCACGCCGGTCAGGCCGCCTGCGACGAAGGTGAAGAAGAAGCCGAACACGAACAGCAGCGGCGTCCTGACTATCGGCTTTCCGTCCCACAATGTCGCCAGCCAGCAGAAGATCTGCAGCCCGTTCGGGATGGCGATCAGCATGCTCGACGCGGTGAAGAAGCTCGCGCCGAGCTTCGGCAAGCCGGTTGCGAACATGTGGTGGACCCACAGGCCGAACGACAGAAAGCCGACCGAAATCAGCGACAGAACCATGCCCAGATAGCCGAATACCGGACGCCGGGCGAAAGCGGCGATGATCGAGGACACCATGCCGGTGGCCGGCAGGAAAATGATGTAGACTTCGGGGTGGCCGAAGAACCAGAACAGGTGCTGGAAGAGCAGTACGTCGCCACCCTCGGCGGGATTGAAGATATGGGTGCCGACCAGCCGGTCGAGGATCAGGAACGTCGACGTGATCATGACCGCCGGCATGGCGAACACGATCACGAAGGAGGTGACCAGCATCGCCCAGACGTAGAGCGGAATCTTGTCCAGCGACATGCCCGGCGCGCGTTGCTTCAGCACGGTGACGATGGTGGCAACCGCGACCGCCAACGATGACACTTCGGTATAGGTGATCATCTGCGCCCACACGTCGGAACGCTTGCCTGGCCCGAATTCAGGGCCGGACAGCGGCACATAGGAGAACCAGCCGACGTCGGGCGCCATGTCGAGTGCAAACGACACCCAGGCGAAGAGGCCACCGGAGAGATAAATCCAGAAGCTGAATGCATTGAGGCGCGGAAAGGCGATGTTGCGGGTGCCGACCATCAGCGGCACGAGGTAGATGCCAGTCGCCTGAACGATCGGCACTGCAAACAAGAACATCATGGTTACGCCATGCATGGTGAACAGCTGGTTGTAGCGGTCGGGCCCGATCAGCCCGCGCTCCGGCCCCGACAGTTGGATGCGCATGGCAACGGCGCTGAGGCCACCGAGGCACAGGAAGAAGAAGGCGGTGATCAGGTAGCGCCGCGCGACAATTTTGTGGTCGACGCTCGAGAGCGCACCGATGATGCCCGGTGCCGTCTGCCATGTCCGCGCCAGCCAGCGGTCAAGGCTGGCGTCGTCGAGGCCGGTATCGCGAGGACCGTCGTGCTCGGGAGCTAGGTCACCCTTTTGTGCTGCGGCGCGTTGCTGGGCGAGGTCACGCTCATGGGCTAGGTCGGCGCTGCTCATTTCAGGCCCTCGAGATAGGCTACGATCGCATTCAGCTCGTCCCCGTTTAGTCCCACTACGGGCATGTGGGCACCTGGCTTGATCCCTTGCGGATCGGCTATCCAGGCTGCGAGATTGCCGCGGCTCATCGCCAGCGTTCCGGCAGCGAGCGTCTGCCGGCTTGCGATATGTGTAAGGTCGGGAGCGACCGTACCGCCGGCGATGGTGCCGCCGATCTTGTGGCACATCACGCAAGGCCGTTTGAGGAATAGGTCATGGCCGGCTTTTGCCTCGCCAGAGGCAGGAGCGACCGCCGGCCGCAGCTGATCGTTCAGCCACGCGTCGAAGACGGGCCGGGGTTCGGCGACGATGAAGGTGCTCATATTGGCGTGCTGCGCGCCGCAGAACTCGGCGCACTGGCCGCGATAGACGCCGGGCTTGTCCGCCTTCAGATCGAGAACGTTCTCGTGGCCTGGAATGAGGTCCAGCTTGCCCGAGAGGTTCGGCACCCAGAAGGAATGGATGACGTCGGTCGAGGTCACGACAAGCCGCACCGGCTCCCCCGCCGGGATATGGATTTCATTGGCGGTCGTCAGGATGCGGTTCGGCTGATCGTTTTCGTAGCGCACCTCCCACCACCATTGATGCCCGGTCACCCGGATCGTCAGCGCCGCATCCGAGCCGATGGCGGCGAGCGTCCGGTTAGCGAAGTAGCTCAGCAGCGTCAGGCCGACCAGGATCAGGGCGGTAGCGGCGAGTGCGGCGACGACAATTCGCATCTTGCTGCGCTCGGCGGCAGCGTCGAGGACAAGCGGATCGCCGAGCGGCGCCGGGCGCCGGGCCAATGGCGTAATCAGCACGGCCATCACCAGAAGCCAGACCGCCGTGCACAGCGCGGTGAAGAACCAGATCAGCCATGCAAGCTCGCCCGCGGCCGGGCCTTTCGGGTCGAGCGCGGATTGCCAGCCGCTGCATCCTGCAAGGAGCAGCATGCAGGCTGTGCTGCAGCACACCCTGCAAAGAAGGCGGTTCACGGCGACTTCCCCAGCGTCGCGGCGTCCGGCAGGCGATTTTCGGATGGATGGGGCATCATGTCGTCGTCGCGGCTCGGCGCAGCGGACTTTGGCGCGTTGCCGCTCAGCGCGCGGACGAAGGCGGCAAGCTCCCAGATCTGGTCGTCAGGGATCTTGTCGCGGAAGCTCGGCATGCCGTTCGGCCGGCCGTCCCTGATCGTGGCGTGGATGCTTTCGATCGAGCTGCCATAGAGCCACTTCTGGTCCATGAGGGCCGGGCCCATGCCGCCGCCGCCATTGGCATGGCAGCCGGAACAGTTGAACCAGTTGAACAGACGCTTGCCCTCGCTGAGGTGGAAGGCGTTGGCCTCGAACACGCCGGCCTTGTTGTCGGACGAGGCCGGCCGTTGGCCGCCCGGCTCGAGGGCCGTCACAGCCGCCGGTTGGTTGCCCGAGCCGAGCACCGACTGTGGACGCGTGTCGCGTTCCTCGCGCTGGCAAGCGGCAAGGACGAGCATCGCCGACAGCAAGCATGGAAGGCCGCGGTTCATCGCACTGCCGCCCCGGCGCCGTCGAGGCGAGGCACGCCATATTCCGCCAGGATCGTATCGATCTCGGCGCGGTGTTTGGCAATAGCTGCGTCTACCTCACCGCGCAGTGCATCGTCGTCGCGGCGCACGGCCATCGAGATGTCGTAGATCATCGGCAGCAGCGGACCGTCGATACGCGGCGCAACCGGCGTAATTCGTAACGGAGCTTTTTGCCTGGCGGCGAAGTAGCCGGCCAACGGTCCCCAGACGACGGCAACATCGATGTCGCCATTCGCCACCGCCTCGATGATGCGCGCTGGCGGGTTCGGCGCGGAATAGTCGCCATAGACCGGGAAGCCGATGAGATGGCCGACGATGCCGCGGCGCCCGAGCGCCTGGACGGGTGGCGAGTTGGCGCCGTCGTCGCCGATCAGCTGGACGCCGATGTGCAGATCGCGCAGGCGAGGATCGTTGAAGGACGTGATTTCCGGCGCATCCTTTCGTGTCACGAAGACGTAGGAAGACCGGTAGTAGGGCGCGGTGGTGCGCAGCATTTCGAGATTGGCGGGTGTGCCGGGCACCAGATCGCACAGGCCGGCTTTCAGCGTGTTGCGCACAAAGCCGCGCCGCTGTGCCCACCATGTGTAGGAAACAGTCGCACCAAGCTCCTCGGCGACGAGTTCGGCAATCTTGTTTTCAAAGCCCTCCCTGGCGGCATTGGAGAACGGCATGTTGTTGGGATCGGCGCAGATTCTCAATTCGCGCGCATCGGCAAGGGGGGCAACAAGCGAGAGCGCCAGTGCACCGACCGCGGCGGCAAGCCGCCGCGGTCGCGTTCTCCGTGGCCGCGCAACTCGGCCGATCGTCTCAAGGCAGCCGGAACACATACAGCGTACCTCCCGGCGTGGTTACATCCTTCAGATCCTTCATGACGTTGACGAAGCCCAGCGCGGCGGTGGCGTCGCGCGGGTCGAGATCGCCGGATACGATCGCCCCAGCCCAGCCACCAACGCCCGAAAGGACCGCGACATATTGGTGCCCGTCTGGGCCGCGATAGGTGATCGGCTGGCCGATGATGCCGGACGACGTCTTGAACTGCCAAAGCAGCGCGCCGGTCCTGGCGCTGACCGCCTTGAACCAGCCTTCCATCGTGCCATAGAACACGACATTGCCGGCGGTGGCGACGGCGCCGCTCCACACCGGAAAGTTCTCCTTCAGGCTCCACGCCGGCTTGGCGGCGGCGACATCCCAGGCGGTGAAAGCGCCGCGATTGCCGCCCGGCCCCGGAATCATGCGCACGTTCATGCCGACATAGGGCGTCCCGGCGATGTAATTCACCTCGACGCCTTCTTCGTCCATGCACATGTTATTGTGCGGAATGTAGAGCAGGCCGGTCTTTGGCGAGAACGCCGAAGGCTGCCAGTCCTTTAGCCCGGATGCGGTGGGGCAGATGTCGCGCACGACCTTACCGGTGCCGGTTTTTTTGTCGGGATTTACAATCAGCCGGCCGGTCTTGAGGTCGACGCCCTTGCTGGAATTGACAGGCCCGAACGGCACCGCCGACAATACCTCCCCCGTCGTGCGGTCCAGCAAATAGACATAGCCGTTGCGTTCCGGTCGGACCAGGACCTTGCGGAGCTTGCCCTGCCAAGTCATGTCGAGCAGCACCTGCTCGTTGATGCCGTCGTAATCATGGAGGTCGTGCGGGGTCCATTGATAGAACCATTTGGCTGCGCCGGTGTCGGGATCGCGGGCAAAGATGCCGGCGGTCCATTTGTTGTCGCCGGGCCTCAGATCCGGATTCCACGGGCCGGGATTTCCGGTGCCGTGGAAGATAAGGTTCAGATCCGGATCATAGGAGATCCAGCCCCACACATTGCCGCCGCCGATCTTCCACGCATCGGGCGGCCATGACGTCACGCCGAGATCCTTGCCCTTGTCCATGTCGTAATGCGGCTTGAAATCGGGGCCGATCAGCACCTCGGCGTCCGGGCCGGTGTTGTAGGCCGTCCAGACGACGTGCCCGTCGCCGGCGTCAAGCGCCTTGATCCAGCCGCGCACGCCCATTTCGCCGCCGGAATTGCCGACCAGCACCTTGCCCTTGACCACCAGCGGCGCCATGGTGATGGTCTCGCCGATATTGATGTTGCCGATATGGGTGTTCCAGACCGGTTTGCCGGTGGCTGCATCAACGGCGATGGTATGGCCGTCGAGCGTGTTGAAATAGATGCGCCCGTCGAAGAAGACCGCACCGCGGTTGACCACGTCGCAACAGGCAACGCCCTGCGCCGCAGGCTCGGGATTGGGCTCGAATTTCCACTTCATCGGCGCGCCGGGCTTGGTAAGGTCAAGCGCGTAGAGGATGTTGGGAAACGGCGTCACGATGTACATCGTGTTGCCGACGACCAGGGGCGCAGCCTCCTGGCCCTTGTTGACGCCAGTGGAGAATGTGAAGGCCACCTGCAGGTTCTTGACGTTGTCCTCGGTGATTTCCGCAAGTTCGCTGTAGCGGGTCGAGGCGTAGTTCTTTGCCGGCATCGCCCACTGGCCGTCGTCGGGCGGAGCAGCCGCGGACGGCGGATTTATCGCAAAGCTTGACGTTGACTGAGCAACCGCCGTGGTAACTAGCGCGAAGCCTGCCAGCAGCGTCCATCCCAGCATCGCAGCCATTGGCCTTTCTCCCCTTTTGGCTGACACACTGGTTTTCGCTGCCACCTGTCGCACTTGCCTCATTAGCGTATCGACCCGCCGACACCGGCGCCAAGCTCTGCGGCTACGTCCGCCTCGGTTCCGGCACACAATGGATGGCCCCAGCCGGAAGCGCTCTTGCCGCCGGGATCGAGGTCGAAAATGATAGCGTCCTTGCGGTTTGGGTTGACGCCGGCCGGTACCTTGTCCAGCCCGAGTGCGGCCCGCACCCGCCAGGCGACATTGTGGTCGGCACAAGAGGAATCGCCGCTTATCCCGAGGGCCCCGACGATCCCCTTGCCGTCGTAGAGAGCCAGGCCACCGCCAAACACGACGACACCGCCGATGGGCTTTCCCAGCAATGGATCGCTGGAGCTTCCATACGTAGAAGGATCGCCCGCATAGGCTGCCGCCTGATTGACCGGATTGGTGGCCAGGAGGCCGAATAGAGGACCGCCGGGCTGCACCGGCGCGTAGAGGTTCGCGGTGGACAAAGCCATCTGCGCGAGGCTGAGCCCGTTGGCCGTATTGGCTTTTTCGGCGGCGATCAGTCGGCTGCCGGGCCACTGGGCGTCGGCGGTAGGCCCGCTGAAGGCGACGGCGCAGACAGTTCCGTCGCGAGCCACGATTGCCGCCCATTCATTGGTATCGAAGCCGCCATTGCCGGGGCCGCCGCTGGCTTTGACGTTGGCCTTGAGGGCGGCCAGCAATTTGTCATGGTCGGCCGGGCAAGGTGCTTGAGCCCAAGCCTTTTGCTGGACGGCGCCGATTGTAAGCAGGAACAGACATAATGCTACTGAGACAATCCGATGGCGATCCATTAGCTGCGCCGTCTTTGTTGAACACTCCCAACGCGCGAGAGGCGCAGAAGTGCCAAATGGAATGAAATAAATGTCGGATTCCGTCGGCCAAACTCGGCGGCCGGCGCTCGGGATAGTTGATCCTGGCGTTCTCATTCAACCGCAAATTGGAGTTATTCCCGCGGTGGTCCGGGCTCGGCCGGAACGGAGGGCGCTGTTCGCAGTTGTGTCGGATGCTGTCTGCAGTCGAGCAACTGGCTCAATCGGTGAAAGAGCGACGAGCGATCTTGTTCGTTGGAGCCGGAGTGTCGATGAGCGTCGGCTTGCCGTCCTGGCAAAAGCTCATCGAGCACATGCAAAACGAGCTCGGCCTCGACGAGGACATGATCGGCGCACCGGAGGCCAACTATCAGGCCCTTGCCGAATATTACCGGCTGAAGCAGGGGAGCCTCGGCCCTTTGCGCAGCTGGATGGATCGCGAATGGAGCGTATCGCGGGAAAAAGTGCGGGGCTCGGCGATCCACAAGCTTATCGTGTCGCTCGATTTTCCGATCATCTACACCACCAATTATGATCGCAACCTCGAGGTTGCCTTCGAGATCCATGGCCGGCCCTTTGTGAAAGTGGCCAATGCAAAGGACTTGCCCAAGACAACAGGCGAGGTCACCCAGATCATCAAATTCCACGGCGATTTCGACGACGACAAATCCCTAGTCCTGGCGGAGACCGACTATTTCGACCGGCTTTCGTTCGATTCGGCGCTCGACGTGAAGTTTCGCGCCGACGCGCTCGGGCGTACCATCCTGTTCATCGGCTACAGCATGTCCGATATGAACATCCGTCTGCTGCTGCACAGGCTTTGGCAGACCTGGCGCCGGTCCGGTTATGAGAAGAATCGGCCAAAATCCTTCATCTTCATGCCGCAGCCAAGCATCGTCCAGGAGGCCGTCCTCGGACGCTGGGGCATCGATATGCTGACCGAGGATGCCGACGATCCAGAGGACGCGCTGCTCGCATTCCTGAACGAACTCAAGGACAAGGTCGGCCGGCCCGACGGCGCCTGAAAACCAGCGGAAGCGACGAAGCCGTGGGGAACCGGCTGGCCCGATGTGAGTTGGGAAGGCTAAGTTATACCGGATCCAGCGTGTATGAGTGGACGCAAACACAAGCGAAGAGTGCAAGCCAAAGATTGCCTCTCGACCGAGCAGGTCTATGAGATCAATTTCTTTGCCCGCAGGTGTGGCCTGACCAGGGACGAAGCGCTCAAGATGATGCGAGATGCCGGCCGGTTGAAGGTTGGCGGGAAGCCGTCTTACGAAACCGGGTCGAAGTAGCGGCATGGATCTCGCGTCGTGGGCGGCTTTTGGCGGGACGGTCATCCTGATGCAGATGCCGCCAGGGCCTGACAGTCTGCTGGTGATGGCGCGTGGCGTCGGACAGGGCCGGGACGTTGCCCTGTTCACCGTTCTGGGCATGACCCTCGGCGCCGGAATGGTCCAGTTGCCGCTCCTTGCCCTCGGCATATCGTCACTGCTCCAGGCATCGCCCCTTGCCTTTGCGATGCTTCGCTGGGCGGGCGCAGCCTATCTGGTTTGGCTTGGATCGCGTATGGTATTATTACGGTCGGATAGCGTCGCCGTCGACGAGCCGCGCAATGTCGGACCGCTTGCGGCCGCGCGTGAAGGAATGATCGCCAATCTGATAAATCCCTGGCCGATAACCTTTATGGTGGCATTCCTTCCGCAGTTCGTCGATCCTGCTCGCGGATCGGTCACGCTGCAATTGCTGCTGCTCGGTGGCACACAGAAAATGACCGGTGCGCTGGTGCTAGGCACATATGCGCTCGCGTCCGGCACCTTCGGGGCCTGGATTATGAAACGACCGAAGGTAAGGCTCTGGCAGCGCCGCGTGGCAGGCTGCCTCGTTGTCGGCCTCGGTGTCCGCATGGCACTCGGTGGTGGCGCACACCGCTGAGGATCGAGCGATGGCACCGGCGGCCGCCCTTATGGAACATCCATCGACAATTTTCGTTGACATGCTCCACAAGGCGAGAGGTCGAACATGTCGAAGTTCCAAGCCGCCACCCCAGAGCGTTTGCAGCAGCTCAGGCTTGAGGCAACGGCGCACTTTGCGCCCCTCATACTGCGCGAGGCGCTGGTGCGTCTCTGCCGGGCCTGCGGAAGCGATAGCCTCGAACGTTTCGAGAAGACCATGGTCGACCAAATCGAAGCATCGCGTGACGAGAAAGCCGATTTCGACACGATGAAGGAATTTGCCATCGAACAGCTCTATGGCTGGATTCGAGACGTCAAGTCGTCACCGGATATGACACAGCCGCTGGAGAACGTAGATACTCGAAGGACTCCCGGCCGCTCTGAAGAGCCGCAGACGCTGGAAGACCAGTTGCAGGCTGGTCTGGAGGATTCTTTCCCGGCGAGCGACCCGCCGTCGGTCGTCTCCACCGCGATCCCCGGCGGATCGAAGAAGCTCGTCGGAACCGACGAGGTCCTCAGGCAGCAGCGCGAGAAAAAGGCCGAGAACGCCAGCCATTCGTGATAAGCTGGCGCTGGACGGAACTGCCGGGAGGCAGCCTGCCGGCTCACTCGATGTCGGACATGAAGGCTGTCGGGGCATGCGCATCATGCGGCTCGCCCTCGACAAGAATGTTCGCCTCCCAAGCGGCGTCGACAAATGCTTGGCGGGCTTTGGCGGCCGTGATTTCACCGGTCCGGGCGCGATTCAATAAATCTGCCGCCATCAGCGACAGCGGCGCGTTGCGCGCCGGCCATTTCTCGCTTTTCAGGCAATATAATGCTTCGAAAACGGAACTGACCAATCGCGATCGCCCAGGCTTGCCGAAATAGATGCAAACAGGAGTATCGAACTCTATTCTCAGCACCGTATTCCTCCCGGTTCAAGCAAGCTGGCCGCTTCAAGTAAGCTGGGTTTCTCCAGGGTCTGGAGGGCCGTCCGATGGGCGTTTTAGCCAAACGTCGTGAGCCTTCGCAGGTGTTGTAATGCGTGCTGGTGTTTCGGTCGTCATATCGTGCGCCAGAATGCCCGCCTTGCGGGCGAATGCTTCGAACGCCGCGCGCACCGTCTGGGTATCGACCTCGTTAGCCAGCCCGGCGCGACAGGCGTCGAACGCCGCCTTGTGCGCCGGGCCGCGGCTCGGCCATTCGTTCAAGACGTCATAGGCCTGCCAGACATTTTCGACATGGCGAGGGAAACCAAGGCCGACGAGAATTGGAACGGGGCGGCCAAACGATTTTTTTGTCATCTGTGTCTCCGCGAAAGAGCCTGTCGCATCAACGCTCGGGACGGACAGAGGCCGATGCTCTTTAACGCGGGATTGCTGCACGGGTTGCAGCGGGTTTGTTCGATCGTGCGGCGGCCGGTCGTGCCATTATTTGTTGGTCCGCATCTTCTGCCGGGGATTGATGCCGCCTTGGGGCGTGGTGTCGTTCTCGACATCACCTTCGAACGTGTTGTCGCCCTGATCGAGCCGGTCGCCCTCCTTGATCGTACCCTTGGAACTGCCGATGCCGGGATCGTTGGCGAGGTCGCTATCGGCCGGCGTTTTGCCTTTAACGTGCTTGTTTCCTGTCATGGATTCCTCCTGTTTTTGAGGTGGCGGGCTGTCCTTGAGGTGGCGGCCAAGGCTCGCGCCAGTAGCGGCGCCCCGGATTTTCGCAGACCTCGATTCGAACTCCGCGACACCGGTGGTTGTTCCGTCAAAAATATCGCCGTCGGCTGGATCGCCCAGCCAAGCCCCTCCGGTTTCTGGAGCCAGGTGATTTTCGCCAACCGGAACGATCTTTCGCCCAATGCATTTAACTGGTCTGCGCTCACGAACTCATTCTGGACGGGAGCTGGACCATTGCCACCCACAGCCTACGCCTTCGCGACCCGCGAAACCGAAGAAGTTTCCATCGTCCACCTCATACCCGCTTTAAGGGCTTTCGCCCGCACCTTCTGCCGCACTCCCGATGATGCCGACGACCTGGTCCAGGAGACGCTGACCAAGGGACTGGCCAACATCGACAAGTTCGAAGCTGGAACGCGCATGAAGTCATGGCTGTTCACCATCATGCGCAACACCTACTACACGCGTGTCAGAGCCGCGGTGAGGGAAGCGCCAGGCCTGCTCGACTGCGCTTCGCTGCGGCCGATCTCGGAAGCGACGCAGGAATGGTCGGTACAGGGCAAGGAAGTCCACCAGGCCATCCAGAGCCTTCCCGAGCACCAGCGCGAGGTTCTGATGCTGATAGGCGTGCTGGGCGTCAGCTATGAGGAAACGGCCGAAATATGCGGTTGCGCAGTCGGAACGGTGAAAAGCCGGCTCAACAGGGCACGCGCCGGCGTGCTGGAATACCTTGGCGAAAGTTCCTCGCAAACGCTGATGGAAAGGCGCAGCTACCTGTCCGAAGGACAACTGGACTTCGAAGCCGAGAGGCGCCGCTAATATACATGTGACGTTAGTTGCTGGTTTGGCGCAATCGTCTTTCCACAAGCGCGTGCTGCAATTCGATCGCAAGTTTGGTCAGCCGGTCAGGAACCCTTTCCTGTTCGATGGCCGCAAGCAAAGAAGCGATTTCCCGGTCTATCGTCAGATCGGCACGCGTGCTGACGGAATCTTCCCTTGAGCGAGACATCGCGTTCTCTTGGCAAATGTTGGTCCCTTCACCTCACTCTGGTGGCAACAGTGCGAGTTTGCAAGAATTTGCAGGCTATTCCATGCGACCGGCTTCGGTCCTTGCACAGCTTGGTCAGCAGTTGGGCTCTCGCTGCGTTTCAATTGCTCGCCGGCTGCAAGCCACATGCCGCCGCAACGATCAGTTTTCAGGCCGCCGATCCGCTGAATGATCCTGGTACTGCTCGGACTTGACCCGATTGCCGTCGAGCCCACGCTCCTTGGTGTGCTGCTTCTTGTCTCTGTTGGACAGAACGGCGTTCTCTCCGATCTTGTCCTTGGGAAGATCGGTCATCGCGCCAGCGCCAGCGCCTTTGCCGTGACTGCCGCGGCCGATGTGCTTCTTGCTGCCGGACGCCATCTTGTCCTCCTTCATACTGTCGAGCGGCTTTTCCCGTTCGGCATCCGAACCAGCGTTGGGCCGCAATGTTCCGCCGGAAATCGTAAGCAGGAAGGCATCGCCGTCCCAGTGCCGGAACGGCTTTTCCCCGTCGACGAGGACTTGCATGCCATTTGCATTGGCGAAGTTACGAACGTCGGCGCGATCCAGCGCCGGCTGTCCGCGATAGGAATAATTCAAAAGCACAGCGATGCCCGGCCTCTTCAGCACGCGGGCGATTTCCATGAAGTGCCGTTCCGCGAGGCCGGCCAGCACCAGATAGGGAAAGCTGTCGACGGCCAGCACGCGATCGAGGCTGGCATCGCGAAAATCGGCAAGATCGAAACCGCGGGTAGGGCGGAATTCTACATTGCCGAGCCCGGCGCATCGCCGCCGGGCGATCGAGATCATCGCCACGGATATGTCGATGCCGACGATCCGGTGCGATAGAGCGGAGAGCGCCTGTTCGAACCGACCGATGCCACAGCCGATGTCCAGTATGTCGCGGTCAGTGCCGGTAAAGCCTCGCCTCTCCAGCCATGCGACGATCTCAGCCGTCGCGGCCGAGAGCTTTTCCTCATTGCCCAGCGACGACAGCTGGACGCTCGCCGCCGGGGAGATCGCCGCCGCCGCGTCAAATCCTGCCGCCAGCCGCTTGACCACCGCATCGTCGGTCTCGTCCTCCCCGCGTTCGTGCCGAACCGCAGCACCTGTTTTGCGCAGCGTGGCGAAGATCTCGGGCCTGCGCTGAAGCAGGCCGGCAATCCGCTGTAGTTTCGCCGTCTTTCGCGGGTCGGCCGAGTGCATATTTTGCGCAATCGTCGCCAGTTCTACGGCGTCGATTCCTGTCTCGAAACGGAGAGCCAGCCTGGCGATGACGGCTTCGACGCCGGCACCATCTGCCATGCACTCCTCCAGCACCTGTGTTGCTGATGTCGCCCGCCGAGATCTCGATCGGGTCGCGTTCACCGCCCTTTGCTCCGCGTCCAGATCTTGCGCAGCGTCCACCGGTCGACGGCGCCCCAGCTGTATTTGTAGGCCTCTTGCCCGCGCAGAAAATCGAAGTCTTCCGCGCCTTCGCAGATCGCCTGGCTTATCGCCTGGCCGATGAGCAGCGCGCCGGGACTTTCCTCCGCATAGGCCGGATCGAAGCCACCGAGGTAAGCGTAAGCGCGGCCTCGATGATGAAACCCGTAATAAGCGCCCACGATCGCGCCACCGATAGCGACAAGCCAGCATCGGGCAAGTGCCTGAGCAACCAGCTGCGGCAGCGCCTGACGATGGAATTCTTCCACCCGGCTGTCGGACAGGACGCCGTCGCCGTGTCCGGCCCAGCGCGCGCGGTGAAGGCGGATCAAATGATCGAGGAATGTCTGCGGATCGGACAAAACGGGCTCGATGGAGACCCGGCCACGTCTCGAAGCGGCTCTATGGGCGCGGCGCAATTGGCGCCGTCGCCGCGCCGGAACACAGGTGAGAAGCGTCTCATCGCCCGTGAGGGAAAGCACCGGGCAAGCAGCGTGGCTGACAGCCTGGCTTGTTTCGAGCGCGGCATGGCAGATGGCGAGGCCGGCACCGTCGGTCGGCAGATCCGGCAAGATCCACTGTGACCAGCCGATGGAAAGAACCGAGCCGGCGATGACGGCGCCGACCGGTTCGGCGATCTCGGGAAGACAAAGGAGGTCCAGATAGTCGCTCAACGAAATCCCAAGCGGAAGCAATCGCGCGCCAGCTTCCCGGTGTTCCAGATAGAGTGGCGCCAGGCCGACCAGGTCATCGCCACTCCAGACGGCGACCGTCGCAAGCTCACCAGGAGCGAATGTCCGCCACCACGGCACCAGCCATGCGGGAGACTGGAACGGCGTCGCCGAGGGACTGCGCGACCAGAGTTCCCACCAGTGTGGCCCGAGGGCTTCGAGGCCCGCCGCATCGTCGATGATCTCGCTGCGGAGCATGTCCCGCTCACTTCGCCGCCGCGAGCTGTCCGCTGTCTGTGCCGAGCCGTGCCAGCGCCCGATAGGCGTCCATGTAGGAGGAGACCATGCGGTCGAGTGAAAAGCGGCGCCGCGCCTCGGCCCGGCAGGTCTCGGGATCCAGGCCGGACGCGGCAACGATGGCTTCCGCCATCTCGTCGACATCCCCGACCAGATACCCGGTCTTGCCGTGCTCGACCACATCCGGCAGTGCGCCATTCGGGAAGGCCACCACGGGGGTGCCGCAGGCGAGCGCCTCCATGGCGACGAGCGAACTGGTTTCCGCGGCAAGGCTCGGGATGACCAGGCAGCGGGCTGTGTTGAGCAGGCGCCGCTTGGCGACAAGGCCGAGGGGACCAAGGAAGCGGCGCCGGTCGTCCAGCCGGGGTTCGACCTCGTCGCGAAAATACGCGGTGTGGGTTTCGTAGGGGTAGACTTTTCCGCCGACGACCAGCGGCACACCGGCCTTCTTGGCTGCGTCCAGCGCCAGATGGATGCCCTTTTCCGGGCAGACGCGGCTGAGCACGAGCGCAAACTCGTGTTTGGCCTGCGGCTCGCTCAGCGCGTCGGCGTCCACTCCGTTGGGAATCGGCCCGATCAGCCTGGCGCCCGGCGGCGCGGTTCTTTGCTGAGCCGCCGATACCGCATGCAGCCACAGGTCCTCCCGCGCCGGATTGAGAGCGTCGGCCGGATACCAGTCGAGCGGCAAATGCAAGGTCACCAATGTCGGCCCATCGCCCGGCAGATAGGCGTCGAAATCGATGCCGTGCAAATGTACCACGTCGATTGGCCAACGGGCGCGCGCGGTAGCTATTGCTGCGCGATGAGCACGCTGGGCCCGGCGCTTCGCCGCTTCATCGAGCACAGCCGGTTCGGCCGGCGTCTCGATGAGAGTGCCGGCAGCGCTCGAGCCCTGGCAGCCAATCACGATCGAACGGTGTCCGGCCTGTACGAGCGCCTGATCGAGCATCGACAGCACCTGCTCGGCGCCGCCGACCGCATCCGGCCCGACCGGGGCGAGGGGATAGGCGACGTTGAGGACGGTGAGCGTCATGGCTGGCGAGCCGAAGCTCCTCACGCTGCGGAGGCGCGCTGCCTGCCGGCGGAAGGGGCAGCGATGCTGCCGGCATAGCGGCGCGTCATTGCCGCGCAGAATTCGGCGAATTCCGCCGGCACCAGCGGCGGGCTGGCGTGGTGCGGCATCATTCCGCGGTGTTCCGGCGTGAAGCAGAAGGTGACCGTCACGTCGAAGTCGGCCAACGCCTCCATTTGCCGGTCGAACCAGTCAAGTGCGTTCGGCCTGAAACTGTCGGCCCAGGAAAGCCCGGTGCGCAGATTGGTGACGCCGAGCCGTTTCATCCAGGCGACGGCGTCATCCAGCCGGTGATCTTCGAAATGGAACCACTGCACCAGTCCCATTGCCGGCGCGTGGTGCAGGAATTCCTCGAGCGCGGGCTTTGGCGTGCCGTCCTGGCGCAGCAGGCCCATGTAGAAATGGCGGTAGTAGGAAGAGCCTTCCGCCTCGCGATGGCGCGTCGTCGCTTCCCATTCGCGCGGCAGGTCGTAGAGGCTATACCATTGGATGCGCGGTGCGTTGCCGATCAGCAGTTCCGCTGTCCGGCGCAGGCCCCAGGCCTGTACCTCCTCGGCACCGAAGGTCGACACGCCGACCTCGCTGACCCATACCGGAAGATCGGTGACAGCCGAAATTTCGCCAATCTTCTGCGGCCATTCGTGGATCTGCCAGAGGTTCCAGTCGAGCGGAAAGCCGTGCACGGCGACCGCGTCGACATGATCGAGCACGCCGAATTCCTGCATCCGTGTTATGAAGGCGGCGTCGATCGGCGAGATGCCGCCAAGGACCTTGGTCAAGGCCGGATTCTCCGACGCTATCGCGTCGGCGGCCAGGATTGCCATGTTGGCGAAGCGGCTCCAGTCGGGATCGAGCTCTGGATCCCAGTGGGATTTGTTGTTTGGCTCGTTCCAGATCATCGCGGCTTCAATCATTTATCTGTCCTTTCGACGGGTAGATGGCGCCGCCGCCGGCCGGTACGTCGGCGGTGCGGCAGAAATAGACCTCCTGCTCGGGTTGCAGCACGATCTCGAAGCCGGCGCTGCGCAGCATGGCTTCGGTGCAGGCGCGATTGGGAATCCACCAGTTGGTCGGGTCGTCGGCATAACGATGCTCGATGAAATGCAGCTTTGGGAACTCCGGCCGGTCGAACAGGTCGTGCGTCCAGAAATGATAATTCTGCTCGAGTGCCGGCACGTCGGTGCTGCCGCGCTGCATCGACTGGAAAATCATCAGGTCGTCGGCAACGTGCTCCCGGATCAGATCGAGAGCGAGCAAGGGATGGCGCAAATGGTAGAGCACTCCCATGAACAGCACGATGTCGAACCGCTCACGCAGCGCGCCAACGTCGTAGACCGAGAGCTGCTGGAATTCGATGTCGCAGTCCGCAACCTCAGCGGCAAAGCGCGCCTGCGCAAGGTATGCCTCGTCGAAGTCGATGCCGAGCACGCGACCGGCGCCGCGGCGTTTCATCTCGATAGAGTAGAAACCTGCATTGCAGCCTATGTCGAGCACCGCCTTGCCGGAAAGATCGGCGGGAATGGCGTCGGCGAATTTGCGCCATTTGATCAGCGGGTAATTGCCGAGGAAATGATCGGGAGCCGTTTCCACGCCGGCCAGCTCCATATTGTGGAACCATGGGCCGAGCGCATCGATGCGGCGGCGGATTTCGGCATCGGAATGCAGCATGGCTAGCCTCCTTCGCCTGCGAGGATAGGGACGTGCTGGTGGCCGGGCAGCGTCATGGCGGCTTGGTCGTCCTTGGTACCGGCGGCGCTTTCGAGCAGCCGAAGTGCCGTGCGATAGCCGTTGAAGGTGCCGACGTCGACATAGGCGGTGCCAGCCTTGATGCCATGCGCTTCACCCCCGGCGGCCAGATAGGCATTGACCAGCGTGCCGATATATTCGTCGCACCGGTCCCGCTCCCGCCACAGCGCGGCAAGCCGGTGAAGGGTGTGGCCGGGCATCTTGAACGCACCCCAGATCCAGTTCGACGCGGCATTCTGCTGCTTGACCTGGATTTGCTTCACCCGGCTGTTCTGGTCGACAACGACGGCATCGAAGAATTCCGGCTGGTCCACCGGAAACAGCAGGAAGGACAGGCCGTCGTCCGGAAGCGCTAAGAAGCCGTCTTCGGGAAACCAGATCGTATCGGGCAACCCGACCAGAACGGTCTCGTCGGCTGCGACGAGTGGTGCGGCGCGGAAGATGGCGTCGCAAAGGCCGACTGGAGAGGGCTGCACCACGAACAGAGCGGCCGCATCGGCATAGCCGGCAGAATAATATTCGAGGATATCCGACTTACCCGAGCCGATGACGAAGCAGATCTTGTCAGCCCCCGCGCGCACCATGCGGCGCACCAGGTATTCGCTGACCGCGCAAGGCCGCTCGGTATTGCCGTCGATGCGGCTGCCGACCGGCAGAAGCTCCTTCGAAAAGCCGAGCGGCTGGATGCGGCTTCCCCGTCCGGCTGCGGGCACGATGCCCAACATCAAACTGCCTCCTTCAACGGCTCGCCATGCGTGGAGCCGTGCAGTGCATCGGACAGGATGCGGTCGAATTCCTTCGCCCGCCGCGCCGAGGTGTGTTCGTCCAGCACCCGCTCGCGCGCTCGGCGGCGGATCGCGTCAAGCTCGGCGTCGGGCAGGTCGAGCGCGGCGACCACGTCGTCGGTGCTGTTGGCCACGACGATCTCTTCGCCGGGCCGGAAGAAGGCCTCCAGTCCCGGCCACGTGTCGCTCACCATCGCAGCACCGCAAGCGGCGGCTTCGAATAGCCGGCCGGAAGGACACCAGCCCCTTTCGGCCATCGCCTCGCGGGTCACGTTCAGGGTCAGCCGTGATGATGAAAAGAAGGCGGGGTGTTCGGCGGGCGGCAGGTGACGGACGAAGAAAATATTGTCGCTCCACGGGAATTCTTGCGGATATTGTGCGCCGCCAATGATGAAACGGCGATCCGGCAGGCGCGCAGCCGGACTGACCAGCAGCCTTTCGACCCCGGTCTGGCGGTCTGCCGCATACGTCCCGAGATAGGAAAGGTCGCCGGCAAACTCCGGCTTGGGCGGGGCCGGCCGGTGTCGCTCTGGATCGACATGGCCGTAGAGTGGCATGACGCGGCGCGCGCCCAGCATCGTCTTCAGCGCATCGATCGCGGTTCCTCCCGTGTAGCTCAGCACGAGGTCGAAATCCCGAAGCCCTTCCGGCCCGAAATAGGCCGGAGGCTCACCTTGTTCGATTCGCGCCAGCGTCACCGGCGTGTCTAGGTCATAGAAGACCTTCAGCCCGCGACAGGCCTGGTGGGCAAAGCGCGACGCGCTCACCGCATCGGGGCAATAGGAGGTGACGATGACGACATCGGCCTCATTCACCGCCTGCTCGGCAGCGCTCTGGATGTCCTGCCAGTCCGGATAAAGGACAATGCTGCCGCCATCCAGCTGGTCGAGGTCGCGCGTCCCGGCATAATAGGGAGTGTTGCGTTCGAAGAAGGTGATGGACCAGCCCAGCCCGGCCATCGCCCGGATCAATCCGCGCCACAGCGTGGCGTGCCCGTTGCCCCACGACGATGTCACGGTAAGACCGAAAATGACCATGCGCATCCGGCAATTCCTCGTCAGGCAGCTTCGTTGAGTCTGATCAGCTTCGACCCCCAGTCTCCCCAAACAACCGTGGTGATCGATGCTGGGTCGATATCGAAACGAAAGCAGTTCCCCAGCGACAGGCCGAGCACTTTGCACACGGCGGCCTTGATGACGTCGGCATGGCTGACCAGTGCAACGCACTGGTTCTGGTATGTTCCGCGGACCTGCTCGATCAGCGACACGACGCGTTGCTGCACGTCCAGCATGGTCTCGCCGCTCGGTGTTCTCGCCTGCTGGCGCTGGTCGTTCCACACCCGCCAGTCGGCATCCTGGTTCAGTTCCTCGAAGGTCTTTCCCGACCAGGTGCCGAAGTCGATCTCATCGAGTTCCTCGCGGATCACGATTTCACCGGCATTGCAGGCGAGCGCAATCGGATTGGCCGTCTCCTGCGTGCGTTCGCGCGGGCTACAAAAGATTGCCGCTATCGCCTCGCGTGCCATACGGTCAGCCAGATGCGAGGCCTGTGCCCTGCCGGCTTCGCCGAGGCAAACGCCCGCCATCCGTCCGGCAAGATAACAGCCGACATTGTCATGCGCGGCGTGGCGGACCAGAAAGAACGTCGTCGTCATTCCGCGGCATCGAGCATCGGCTCGTCCTTACCGGCGATGAAAGAGAGCGTGCGCTGGCGGGCTTCCGCGTCGGTGAACTGCTCGGGCGGCGATTTCATGAAATAGCTGCAGGGACCGGTCAGCGCGCCTGCGATGCCGCGGTCGAGCGCCAGCTTGGCGCAACGCACCGCATCGATCACGACCCCGGCCGAGTTGGGCGAATCCCACACTTCCAGCTTGAGCTCGGCATTCAGCGGCACACCGCCGAAGGTCGTGCCTTCGACCCGGATATAGGCCCACTTGCGGTCGGTCAGCCACGGCACGTGGTCGCTCGGCCCGACGTGAATGTTGCCGGGCTCCAAGGGAACATCGATCTGGCTGGTGACGGATTGCGTCTTTGAGATCTTCTTCGATTCCAGCCGCTCGCGCTCCAGCATGTTGAGGAAATCGGTGTTGCCGCCGAAATTGAGCTGGTAGGTGCGATCGATACGCACGCCGCGCTCACGAAACAGGTTGGCAAGCAGACGATGTACGATCGTCGCACCGACCTGGCTCTTGATGTCGTCGCCGATCAGCGGCAGGCCGTGTTGCTCGAAGCGGCGGCGCCACTCCGGCCGCGAGGCGATGAAGACTGGTATGCAGTTGACGAAGGCGCAGCCCGCATCGAGCGCGCACTCGGCATAAAAGTGCGTTGCCTCCTCCGAGCCGACTGGCAGATAGGACACCAGGATTTCGGCGCCGCTGTCGGCGAGGATCTTGCCGACATTGGCGACCGGCTCGTCGGCCTCCTCAATCTCGTCGCGCAGATATTTGCCGATGCCGTCCAGCGTCGGTCCGCGTTCGACGCGAGCGCCGGTAGGCGCCACATTGGCAAAGCGGAAAGTATTGTTCGGCGCGCTGTAGATCGCGTCTGCCACATCGCGTCCGACCTTGCCCTTGGCGACGTCGAATGCGCAGACCACTTCAATGTCCTTGACATGGTAGCCGCCAAGATCGGCGTGCATCAGCCCGGGTATGGGCTCATTGCTCCTTGCGTCGCGGTAATAGGTGATGCCCTGAACAAGGGAGGAAGCGCAGTTGCCGACGCCGACTATACCGATTCGAACTTTCTTCGATCCCACGAAACCGCTGCCTATGCTGTTGAAGGTAAGTTCTTCGTGCCAAACCGCCTTCCTCCCGGATTGTTCCTTGCCGGCTGCAAAAATCGTGCAACCGATAGTGGATCAAAGTAGCGCCCGCCGAGTTGTGCAGCGAGGGGTGAGGCCAACCAGGACGGGACAATGATCGTCTATGGCGACCACAAGCAAATGCAGAGCGCGCAACTTGTTCGCGGCTCAGCGTGCAAAGCGGCCGAGCACATTGCGGACATGCCAAGTGGGATCGAGCGCCACGCAGCCCTGGTCGGCCTGTTCATCAGGGCCTCGGAACTGGTCCAGGGCCTTGCCGATGCTGAATTCGAGGCCAACGGCACGGACCGGAATTCCCCACAGCGGATCGCGGGCGCAAATCTCCTGGTCGGCTTGGCCCGGCACGTGGGTAGATCGTGGGAGGCCGGGTTCACGATCGATGGCCCGGTCGAGGCAGACGTGCCGCGAATTTTGGCCGAACTCGAATGCGATGGCGACATCCTGACCGGCTCGGCTGAGGGCTACGCCCATTACGCGCTTTATCCGGAGAGCTATTTCGTCGCCGCGCGGCAGTCGGGTCTCGATGCGAACACATGCGTAATCGGCATCCGCAGCATCGGCCTGGGGCTTGCAGCGATGGTGGCTGCAGCCATCGGCGCACCAGCACCCGTCAGCGTCCGTCCGACCGGCCACCCGTTTCGCAGGCGGCTTGCCGCCGATCCGGAGCTGATCGGTGGCTGGATGACGAAGCCGTCGGCCCGCTTTGCAATCGTCGACGAAGGCCCGGGCCTGTCCGGCAGTTCGTTCCACGCCGTGGTCGCATGGCTGCAAGGGCTAGGCATCGATGCCGGGTGCATCCATCTGTTCCCAAGCCATTTGGGTGGCCCGGGTCCCGAGGCTTCGGCGGACAGTCGCGAGGCATGGAGGGTTTGCCAAAAACACACCGCGGATTTCGAACGCACTTTCCCCGCTGGATCCGCTGTCCCGACGTTGCGGAATTGGGTAGCCCGGACCATCGGCAGCACAGCGGCCAGCCTGGCGGAAACATCCGGCGGAGAGTGGCGTCGCTTGCACTATCACTCGCAGGATCATTGGCCACCCGTTCACCGCGGCTTCGAGCGGCGAAAGTTCCTCGCTTCTGCGGGCCGGGAAAAATGGTCGGTCAAGTTCGTCGGGCTCGGCGAAATCGGAATGCACAAGGCCGGGACTGCCGGGAGGCTACATGATGCAGGCTTTGGCCCGGAAGTCGCCGGGCTGTGCCATGGCTTTCTCGTCGAACGCTGGATCGACGGTACAACGCTGGACCGGGCAAGGCTTTCGAAAGAAAAAGTGGTCGCTCATCTCGCGCGCTATCTGGCCTGGCGCGCAGCCAATCTGCCCGCCTCCGAGCCGGGCGCCTCGCTGGAGGCGCTTGCCGACATGGCCGTGCGGAATACAAGTGAGGCGCTGGGCGAGCGCCGCGCGGCGGAGCTGCAGAACTGGTTCTCGAACCAGGCTTCACCCAAGAATATGCAGCGGGTCGAGATCGACGGGCGGCTTCATCCGTGGGAGTTCATCCTTTCGCGCGGCGGAACGCTGATCAAGACGGACGCCCTCGACCATTGCCGGTCGCACGATCTGGTCGGCTGTCAGGACATCGCCTGGGACATTGCCGGCGCCCGCGTCGAATACAGCCTCTCGGACGCGGCGACTGCGGCGCTTTGCAAGGTTGTGGAAGCGAGAGCTTCCCGTCCCGTCGATGCCAATCTGGTCCACTACTACGAGCCCTGCTATCTCGCCTTCCAGCTTGGCTTGTGGAGCATGGCTTTACGATCTGGCGATGATCGGGAACAGATCCGGCTGGCGGCCGCGGCAAGACGTTATACGGCGATGTTGCTTCGGTTCCTGGATACCCAAGGGCACCTGGGCCCTTCGAGCAGGATCAGTCCAGCCGGCGAAGCATATCCGCTTCCTTTTCGAGGATGGCGGCTACCTCTTCCCGCTGAAGATGCGTCAGCATCAGGCTCACGCAACATTCCAGATAGGTGATGGAGGCGCGCCGCAGGAAGGCAGCCGTCTCCCTTGCGGCCATTTGCTCGATGTCTTTGGCGGATCGCTTTGGATGCACAAATCCTCTCCATGCCGGTACCCTGGCCGAACCGCAAGCTGGACGGGTTGTTCCCGCGACGAGAAAAAGTGACCGACGATCGGCGCGAAACGACCGTGATCTCCGAGGGGAACGTGGCAAATACTGCCGTCAGGCCGGCAGATTTTGCAGCCGGCCTGATGCAGAATGCACGCTGGTGGCAATTCGCCGTGTTCTGTCGACCGTCTGCGTCGTCTCAAGCTCGGTAAAATAGCTGACTGTATGCATCAAACCTTGCCTGAGCGGCACTTTTGGCGACCAGCCGAGAAGCTTCTTTGCACGGGAAATGTCGGGTTGCCGACGACGAGGATCGTCTTGCGGCAGCGGCAGGAATTTCAAGGCCGATCCGGTTCTGGTCATGCGCCTCACCAGGCCCGCCAACTGCAGGATGGTGAACTCCCCCGGATTGCCCAGATTGACCGGCTGGCGCGGGCTGGGATTGACCTCCATCAACCGGATCAAGCCGTCGACCAGATCGGAAACATAGCAGAACGACCTGGTCTGCAGCCCGTCGCCGAATATCGTCAGCGGCCGTCTCTCGAGTGCCTGCACGATCAGATTGGAAACAATCCGTCCGTCCGCAGGGTCCATCCTGGGACCATAAGTGTTGAAGATGCGCGCGACACGGATATCGGCTTTTCCCATTCTCAAATAGTCGAAACACAGGGTTTCGGCGGTGCGCTTGCCTTCGTCATAGCAGGCGCGGGGGCCGATGCAGTTCACGTGGCCGACATAGTCCTCCTTTTGCGGATGCTGTTCTGGATCGCCATACACTTCGCTGGTGGACGCCTGCAGGAAACGGGCGCCGTTGCGGGCGGCGAGCTCCAGCAGATTGAGCGTCCCGATGACGCAAGTCCGCGTCGTGTGGACCGGGTCGGCCTGATAGCGTGGTGGCGAGGCCGCGCACGCCATGTTGAAAATGCGGTCCACAGGTTCGCCAAGCTCCAAGGGCCGGCAAATGTCTTGCTTGATCAGCCGAAAATCCGGACGATCGGCGATCGATGCAATGTTCTCCATGCGGCCGGTAAGGAAGTTGTCGACGCAGATCACGCGCCAGCCGGCCTGGAGCAATGTCTCGCAAAGATGCGAACCGAGGAAGCCTGCGCCGCCGGCGACAAGCACGGTCCTGGTCCGTTCCGCCTTTCTTGATAGCTGCATCTCTATTTTCTCCCGTCTGCGGGTCATGCTGCACTCTCGACATCCAGATCGAGAGCAGAACGTGGCGATTTGGCCCGCGCCAGCAGCGAAACGAATTCGCGGGCTCTCGCGGTGCTTGTGTGGGCTGCCAGGACGAGCGCGCGCGCTTGCCTGGCCATGGCAAGCCGGGCACCGTCGGATTCCCCAGACAGGATGCCGATCACGTCCTCGGTCCTGCGCGCCGTGTGGATTGTCCGCTCCGGAAACAGGCTGTCCAATCCGGTCCAGCAGTCGCTGATGATCGCGGTGCCGCAGGCGGCTGCCTCGAAGAGGCGCACGCTGGGCGACCATCCGGCCGCGATCATGGAACTGCGCGTGACGTTCAACGTGTAGCGTTGGCGGCTATAGAAGACTGCGTGATCTGCCGGTGGCAGGTGTTCGATGCGATCGACATTGTCCGGCCAGGCAATTTCGCGCGGATATTGCGAGCCGGCCACGACGAAGCGGCGCTCCGGCATGCGACGCGCCGGCTCGAACAGCAGCGCCTCCAGCGTCGCCTGGCGGTCGGGGCTGTAGGTGCCGAGATAGCCGAGATCCCAGCGCATTGGATCACCGGTTCCGTGATGCCGTTCCGGGTCGACGCAGCAGTAGAGCGGCTCGGCCCGCCTTGCGCCGAATTCAGCCGTCAGACGGGCAAGCGTCGGTCCGCCGGTGAACGAGAAATAGACATCGAAATACGGGACCTGCCGCCTGGCAATGTACTCGCAATCATCGGTTGAAAGTTTCACCAGCGTAACCGGCGTGTCGATGTCGTAAAAGCAGAACTGACCCGTGCACAGCGACGCCACGACCTCAATGATTTCAGGGCCTTCCGGAACGAAGGAGCCGACGACCACGATATCGGCCTCGCGCAGGCAGCGCGCAAAATTGCGGCGAAGATCATCGGTCGTTTCATAGTAGCGCAAGGCGCAGAAATCGGGATCGCGCAGATCCCGGTGACTTGCGTACCACGGCACGTCGCGTTCGAGGAAGGTGATGCGGTGGCCGAGCTCGTGGAGACCTTTAAGCAGCCCCCGAAAGGTGGTGGCGTGGCCGTTTCCCCAGGATGAGGAGAGCGACAGGCCAAGAAAGACGATGTCGAGTGGCTTTGTCATTCCGCAGCCTCCACGGTCGGGCGCTCGAAATGGCGCCTGAAAATGGCGTCGGCCAAAACGGCCCGTGTCGTATAGGTATGTTCGCCAAGCACACGCCGAAGCGCAGATGCCCCGATCGCCTTGGCCCGTTCGGCGCTAAGGCTTTGCATGATCTCGGCGACATCGTCGCCATCGCGCGCGACCAGGATTTCCTCGCCGGGTTTCAGGAACAGGTCTACACCGAGCCAGTCGTCGGTGATGAGGCATGCGCCGGCACCCGCCGCCTCGAAGACGCGCGTCGCAGGTGAAAAGCCATTGGCCGCCATGCTGTCGCGGCTGATGTTCAGCACCGCCTTGGCCGTGACGTTCAATGCATTGTGGTCGCGCGTGCCGACATGGCCGAGCCATCGGACATTGGCGGGCATCTGCTTGTCGCCCCAGCCCGATCCGCCGAGCAGGAAGCGCTGATCGGCCAGGCGGCTGGCCGGATCGAGGAAGAAAGCCTCGACGCGTGCCTCGCGGTCCGGCAGCCGATTGCCGAGAAAGGCGAGATCGCAGGCAAAGCGCCTATCCTTGCCGACCGGATGATGCGTTTCCGGATCGAGCGCATTGTAGATCGGCACGCATTCGGCGGCCCCCATGGCCCGATAGGCCCAGACCACGGGATCGCCGCCGCCATAGGTCAGCACCAGGTCGATTTCCTGCAGCGCCCGATGCAGCGGATGATCCGGCTCGTCGCGCAACTGGCCAAGCGTCGCCGGCGCATCGACATCCCAAAATACGGTCAGCGCATCGGCACGGGCGTGATCGAGCACCGCCCGCAACAGCGCGTCGTCTTCGAAACCGACGCCGCTCGCCTTGACGACGATGTCCGCCTCGGCCGCTCGCGCCGCCACCTGCATGAGCGCATGCGGGGCGGCCTCGTAGACGACGACGGCACACCAGTCCGGCGCCTCGATATCGCGATTCTTCTGGCGATCGTAGACGTCCGGCTCGTAGAAGGTGATGTCATAGCCCAGCCTGGCCAGGGCCTTGAGCAGTCCGCGGTAATAGGTGGCCGCGCCGTTCCAATAGGACGACAGCAGGCTCGACCCGTAAAATGCGATCTTCATTCGGCGGCCTCCGTTGCAAGGATCGTGTCGGCGGCTTGGCGGCGCCCGCATTCGGCGAGCACGCCGAACAATTCATCCGCCCGGTGCCGGCATGTGTGCCGTGAGCGGATCGTCTCGAGGCCCGATGTCGCCAGAGATGCGGCGAGATCCGCGTCACGCAGCACGGTGCGAAGATGATGCCGCATCTCGAAGCCGGTGTTTGCAAACAGGAAATCGGTGCCGGGCCTGAACAGACGTTCGACATCGGACCACGGTGCCGAAACAAGTGGGATGCCGCAGGCGAGTGCCTCGAACATGCGGATGGTCGGGATGCCGGGCAGGCTTTCGCGATATGGACGCCGCGGGATGTGAACCGTGATGCGGTTCGCCGCGAATGCCTTCGGCACGTCGGCATTGGCGATCCAGCCTTCGTACCGCAGGCCGGCGGCGGCGAGGTCGGCGAGCGCCTCGCGTGGATAGCGGACGCCGTGGACAGTGCCGCTCAGCCCAAGTTCATGCACCGGATCGACCAGGAACTCCCTGATTTCGGTGCTGCGCTCGTCGTCGCCCCAATTGCCGATCCAGATCAGGTCGGCGCTACGGTCGATTTCAGGATGGGGCTGGAACAGATGGTCATCGGCTGCCTCGTGCCAGGTGAAGACCCGCCTGCCCCATCCGGCGCGAAGATAGCTCTCCCGCAGCGCCTCGCCGAAGGCGAGCACGCCATCATAATGTTCAAGCTGCAAGGCGGAAATCGCTTGCGTGGCCGAGATGGCACGATGGTGCGTGTCGTGAAACAGCAGCGTGAAACGGCCGCCAATTGCTTTCGCCCTGCCCAGCCGCGCGACAAGGTCCGGCGCGGTCCACTCGTGCACGATCACCACATCGGCATCGGAGATCCAGGCTTCGTGGTCGAAGGCGGCGTCATAGGTGACCGTCATCAACTCCGGAAAATCTTTCCGGAATCGCTCGATCGCGAAGGACCCTTTCTCGGCCAGCAGGTTCGACCGGCTCCAGCCGTCGGCGGGCTCCAGCGCAATCGCCTGGTGCCCACGCGCGACCAGCTCGCGCATGATGCCGCGCAGGAAATGTGCGTTGCCGTGGTTCCAGTCGGAAACGATCGAATGGGTGTAGAATAAAAACCGCATAATCAACTATCCGCCATGGTGGCCAGGGCCGCCTTGTCGTAGACGCCGCGCATGGCGGTCGCCTGTCTTGCCAATGAAAATCTGCGGCTTCGGCGGGCGGCTGCCTCACCGAGTTCTCGCCGGCGCTGCGTGTCGCTGCAAAGACCATTGATGCATCTGGCGAGATCGCCCGGATCGCGCGCGTCGTAGAACATGGCCGCCCCGTCCCACAATTCGCGGTAGGTCGAGATATCGGCAAGCACCAAAGGCGTCGCCGACATTGCGGCTTCCAGCGTGGCCAGGCCGAACGGTTCGTAGAGCGACGGCGATACGAAAATGCCGGCCCGCGCCATCAGCGAGCGCACTTCCTCGTGTGGTACCGGCCCGACGGGAACGGCGTGGCTGAAGCCAACATGCTGGCCGTCCGGCCCTTGCAGCGAACCGGCGACGAAGACCGGCCATTGCGTCAGGGGGGCGGCCTGGTCAAGCACCGCCGCGTTCTTTCCTTCATCCCACCAGCGCGCGGCGGCGAAAACCACCGATTCCCGCCTTTCGCCCTTCGCGCCCGGCCGTGCGCCGTTGCCGACGACGCTCAGCCGCGCGATCGGCCCGTAGCAGGTTTCGAGCATGTCGGCATGGCTGCGGCTCGGTGCAACGACCATGCCTGCTTTGTCGAAACCGCGCCGGTTACGGTCCTTTTGCCAGGCCCACTCGCCGTCCGCCGCCTGTCCCTTGACCGCGTGGAACCATGTCACGACGCAGGAATGCGATACCGCAACGATGGGGCAGGGCACGTCGAGCGCCGCCGCCTGCGTCGGCGCGTTGAGATGGACGACGTCGACAGCGTAGTCACGTATGAGTGGGCGCAGCTCCTGCTGCAATGTGTCGAGAACGTGCTCGCTGCGGGTCATCCAGTCCGGCGGCGTGTTGAGCCATGTCAGCGCCGCGAAAGACTGGGCCTCCTCGGCCTGCTGCCTGGACGGTTCCGGACCAAGCCCGGCAAGCACGACGCTGTCGCCGCCGGCGACCAGTTGCCCGGCCAGATCGAGCGCATAGCGCCAGACGCCACCGACGGCATCGACGGTCATCAGTATGCGACGCGGCGGGCTCAGTGTCCGCAACATGTGGCCTCCAATTCGGCCAGCGGACGCGGCCGCTTCTCCTGGATGTCGCTGAACGTTCGGAAGGATGCGAGGTAATGTTCATGCGCGCGCTCCCAGGCGAGGTCGTCGGGCTCGCCCCAAAGTTCGCGGTAGCTCGGCGAACTCGGATAAGGATAGAGCGGCACCGGTTCGTTGGCCCAAACGCCGTTGTCGATCAGGTGCTTTCGCCAATAATCGACGAGCGCGGGATCGTCCTCGACCACGCCGATCAGATTGGCCTGCACGAACGGCACGTGGCGCCTTGCGTCGACCAGCAGCGCGGCCAGCTCCTCGGTGCCCAAACGGCAGCGTTTTGCCAGCATGGCGCGGCCTTCCACAGTCAGGCTTTCGAGGCCCGCCTCGATCGAGACGCAGCCGGCGGCACCGAGCAGCTTCAGCAATTCCGGCTTCCAGAGGTCGATACGGGTCTGCACGCCGAACTTCACATCGCGATCGACCAGCGCCTCCAGCAATGCCTTTTGCGGCAGGAAGATCTCGTCGATGAAGTAGATGTAGCCGACACCCTGTGCGATCAGCCGGTCGATCTCGGCGATCACTGCTTCGTGGTTCCGGCGGCGATAGGCATCGCGGAAATCGATCTTGGCGCAGAAACTGCAATTATACGGGCAGCCGCGCGACGCCTCGACCTCCGCGCCAAAACCGACCTGGTTGTCGTCGAAGCGGTGATGGTGGTGCGAATGCGCGGCAATCCAGTCCGATGGCCATTCGAGCGGCGGGTGATCGATGAACGAGCTCGCATGCACGCCGCCGTTCGAGACCAGTTCTCCATCCTCGAAATGGGCGGTGGACGGCACCGCAGTCCAGTCGTCGCGCCGGGCAAGTTCCGCGACCACTTCCTCGCATTCGCCGCGCACGACAATGTTGACGCCAAGCTTGCGCAAAGTCGGCGTCGGCGTCGCCGAGCCATGCGGCCCGACTGCGACGGTGCGACCGCCGCGCCCGGCAAGATGATTGAGGAAATCGGCCGGCACGCGCAACTCGGGCGGTGCGCAGCGCCAGAACAGGTAGGTCGGCGCGGTGCTGACGACGGTTATGTCAGGCTCGAATGCGGCGGCGCGATCGGCGAGCGCGGCGTTGTCGAGCTTCTGGATCTGCCCGTCCAGCATCAGCACCTCGTGGCCGGCAGCTTCGAGCAGCGCTTTCGAATAGCCGAGTTCGAGCGGCAGATGCGGCTGGCGGCAGCCGAAATAGATGCTGTCCTGGTACGTCCAGGACGGATTGACCAGAGCGATCCTCATGCCACGTACCTCGCCGGTTCGGGATGCGGGTCGAGGCGATGACGCTGCAGCCAGTCGGCGAGGTCGCGGATGCCGTTTTGCCACGGGACGTGCGCTTTCCATCCCAGCGCCGCCTCGATCGCGCGTGTGTCGGCGACGAAGAACGGTTGGTCGCCGGTGCGTTCGCGGTCGTAACGGATCGGAACGTCACGTTTCGTTATGTCGCGAATCTCCTTCAGCAGCATGCGCAGGCTGACGGCGTTTTGTGGTCCGCCGCCGAGATTGAATGCCTGGCCGCTGATTTCCTCGATCCGGTCGAGCACGGCGCGATAGGCCGCGACCGCATCGGCAACGTGGAGGATGTCGCGCACCTGCTTGCCGTCGCCATAGATGGTGATCGGCCGGTCGGAGAAGGCGCTAAGCAGGAAGTGGGCGACCCAGCCCTGATCCTCCGTCCCGAACTGGCGCGGTCCATAGATGCAGCTCATACGCAGCACCGCCGTCGGCAGGTCGTATGACTTGGCGTAGTCGAGGACATACTGGTCCGCCGCGCCCTTGGAGCAGCCATAGGGCGTGCAGAAATCGAGGCCGCGCGTCTCGTCGATGCCGTGCGCATGGATGGCCGCGTCGCGAGGCGCGTATCTGCCGTCTTCTTCGCCCATGGCGAGGTCGGCGAGGCGGCCATAGACCTTGTTGGTGCTGGCGAAAACGACGGGGATGCGTTTGCCGCTGCGGCGAGCGGCTTCCAGGACGTTGAACGTTCCGCGCAGGTTGACGTCGAAATCCTCGTCCGGCCGAACCAGGCTCGTGGTGACGGCGGTCTGCGCGGCAAAGTGGAAAACCGCTTTCGAACGCGCCACCAGCGGCGCGAGCGCCTCTGCGTCGCGGATATCGGCGATTTCGATGGTCAGACGGCTGCCGTGCTTTTGCGTCAGCCATTCCAGGTTCTGTTCGACGCCGGGACGGCTCAGGTTGTCGATGACCAGCACCGGTTCGCCATCCGACAACAGGCTGTCGGCGAGGTTGGAGCCGATAAAACCGCTGCCGCCGATAATGGCGATGGGCGCTTCGCGAAAATCGGGTGACTCCGGTCTCATGATACCAGCCCTCGCGCTTCGAGTTCCCGCTTCATCTCGGCACTGCGATCGATGGCGACGGTGTTGCGCACCCATGCGACGAAATCGCCGAGCGAATGCTCCAGCCGGTGCTGCGGCTGGAAGCCGAGCAGTTCGCGCGCCTTCGAGATATCGGCAAAGCAGTTGCGGATATCGCCGGAGCGTGCCTTGCCGAGGATTTCCGGCTGGCGGCCAGGCACGCCCATGGCTTCGGCGAGCAGCCGGGCGACGTCGCTGACCGCGTAGGCCCGACCGCTGCCGATGTTGATGACGTGGCCGCGCGCCTGGGGCTGTTCCAGAGCCAGGCGGAAGGCGCGGGCAACGTCGCGCACATGCACGAAATCGCGCTGCTGTTCGCCGTCCTCGAAAATCAGCGGCCGCTGGCCATTGGCGATGCGGGAGGCGAAGTTCGCCAGGACGCCGGTATACGGGTTCGAGAGCGCCTGTCCGGCGCCGAAGACATTGAACAGGCGCAGCGCCACCGCGTCGACGCTATAGGCTTCGCCGAAGATCAGTACGGCGCGTTCCTGGGCGTATTTTGTCAGTGCGTAGATCGAGGCTAGATCGACCGGTTTCTCCTCGTCGGTCGGCAGCGGCGACAGGACTTCACCTTCCGGCGACAGGGGATTCCATTGGCCGCTGCGGATGTCGTCCGGCTGCCGTCTTGCATTGTCGATGCGCCGGCCGTCTGGCGTGGCATAGAGACCCTCGCCATAGACGCTCATCGAAGAAGCGACCACAATCCGTTCGATCGGCCGTTTGATCAGCGCTTCCAGCAACGTGGCGGTGCCGAGGTCGTTGGCGCCGACATAGCGGGCGATCTCGTACATGGACTGGCCGACGCCCACTTCAGCCGCCAGGTGAATGATCGCGTCGACACCCTCGACCGCCTCTATGATAGCGTCGCGATCGCGAACGTCGCCTTTGATCAGCTTGGCGCCTGCCGGCAGGCTGATTGCCTCGCCGCCGTGCACCTGATCCAGCAGCGCATCGAGAATTGAAACCCCATAGCCATGTTCAACGAGTTCCTGGGCGACGTGGCGGCCGATGAAACCGCAGCCTCCCGTGACCAGTATACGTTTCACGACAACTCCTCATACGAATGGCTTTGCCGCCCCAAACTTCCGGGCGAAAGGTTTGTTCCCTTGCTTCAACAAAGTTCAGGAGGCTCGCCGGGGTAGGTTTCAACCAGGCGTGGGAACATCGAAGGCTGCTTGGTGTTAGGAGCCATGTTCGACCAACCGCGCGCACATGCCGGGCAGCGATGCATCTGCTGGTTGTGCAACGCGGGGGATCTCGCGGTGGAATCGAAGGGAGATTGCCATGTCTGAATCGAAGACGACCACCGATCATGACGAAATCCGCCGTTGGGCCGAAGACCGCGACGGGCGGCCGGCGGTGGTGCGCACCAAGGGCGAGGGGGGCATACTGCGCATCGATTTCGGCGAGCCTGAAGAGACGTTCGAGCCCGTCGAGTGGGACGAGTTCTTCAGGATATTCGATGAGAACGAACTGGCCTTCCTCTACCAGGATGAGACCAGCGGCGGAAAGACCAGCCGCTTCAACAAATTCGTCGAGCGCAGCCGGAAAAGCTAACATCGTCTAGTTGCCGGCGGCCATGGTCAGTGCAGCAGGTTTGCTCCACGTGCCTTGACGATGTTTCGCATGATGCCGTTGAGCCAATCCTCTGTCGAGGAACCGGATCGTCTGTTGTCGATCTCGCCGATGGCCTGCTCGAGCGTTCGCTCGACCAGCCGGTCGGAAGCATCCATATCTCCCAGCAGCAGACGCGCCGCGAGCCTGAGCTTGGGCAGCAGCGAAAATACGTCGTCTGAGGGCTCGGACGCTCGGCCTCCTTTCGATGCCGACGTCTCGGCTGGGAAGAGAGCATCGAAGACTGCTTGGCCGTCCGAGGATTTTCTGAGGCTGCTGGCATATCGAAGGCGCTCAGGAATAACGATGTCTTCGTCGCCGCTGAAAAACACGAACGGCACGCCACGGCGCATCAGTTCGTCGGCGATCGGGAATACCCGCCTTCCGTTGAGATTGACGTCCAGGATCGCGGCTTCCGCCTCATCCGTATGTTTCGATGCCTGTTCGACCGTCGCCACGGGGCCAAGTACGACGGCGCCCATCTTGCTGAAATAACGTGCAAGATCGCCCGCCAGCATCCATTCGTCCTCGACGATCAGGATATGCAAGCCTTGCAGGTCGCGCACCTCATTGTTCCTTCTTCCTGCGGGATTTACGGCTGTCGGCGCGGACGTCTGCAAAGTGGCGCGCCAGGACCTCTTGCAACCGTTCCGCGAGCGCGAGCAGGCGAGGCGGAATATTTTCGGATACCGGGAACTTGGTCAGATCCGGCGACGGCAACAGGACTCGCTTGGCCGGCTTTATCTCAGGTGGTCGTTTTGCCATTGGAACCGCCTCCGAAGTCAGATGTTAATGCCCACCGGCGGTGCTTTGTTCCGTTGGTGGACTATTTACTGGCCTCGGGCTCAGCCCGGTCTTAATCTGACGCGTGATTTGGGTCTAAGGCCCGATTGGACGGCTTCGTGTTGCGGCGGTTACCAGGGGCGTGGCGTGGCATCCCAGAATGGAAGATTTCCCATTGTCGGCGTCGGCGCATCGGCCGGCGGCATTCCCGCGATGGAGGGCCTGTTCAAAGGACTGACCGACGGCACCGGCATGGCGTTTGTCGTCGTCACGCACCTTAGCCCGGAACGGGAAAGCCTGCTGCACGAGGTTATCCAACGTTACACCGAAATGCCGGTCGTCGTGGCCGAGGAGGGCGTAGCGGTCCAACCGGACCAGGTCTATGTGATGCCACAAAACGTCGTCCTCACCATCCGTAAGGGCGCGCTTTCGCTGCGCCGGCCGAACACGCTCAACCGCGAGCGCAAGCCGATCGACATCTTCTTCAGCGCATTGGCCGAGGACCAGGGCGAGTATGCCGTCGGCATCATCTTGTCGGGTGGCGATTCGGACGGCACGCTCGGCGCCAGGGCGATCAAGGAGCATGGCGGGCTGACCATAGCCCAGGCCTCCAACGGGTACGGCCCCCGCAATCCGGACATGCCGCAGAGTGCGATTTCGAGCGGCCTGATCGACATAGCGGCGCCCGCCGAGCAGATCGGTGCAAAGCTTCAGGCGTTTGTCCGCGGCTTCGACGTGCTGAACGGCCTGACCGAAGCGGACGACGAACACAAGGCCGAGATGGATCGGGCCCGCGATGAAATCTACGCCATTTTGCGCAGCCATTCCGGTCACGACTTTTCCGGCTACAAGACCAAGACGTTCCTGCGTCGCGTAAAGCGGCGCATGCAGATCACGCAGCTGCAGTCGGTCACCACCTACATAGAACGGCTGAAAGGCGATCCGGACGAGGTGGCGAAGCTGTTTCGCGACCTGCTCATCAACGTCACCAGCTTTTTTCGCGACGCCGAAGCGTTCAAATTGCTGGAGGAAAAGATCATACCGCAGATTTTCGAAGGCAAGAACGCCTCCGATGCGGTGCGTGTCTGGGTGCCCGGCTGTGCCACCGGCGAGGAGGTGTTCTCGATCGGCATGCTGATGCGCGAGCGCATCGAGAAGCTTTCCGCGCCGCCGCGCGTCCAGATATTCGCGACCGACATCGACGAGCCGGCGCTCGCGGTGGCGCGTGCGGCGCGTTATCCCGAAGCGCTGCTGCACGGGCTTTCGCCACAGCGCAGGCAACGCTTTTTCCACAGCGACGGCGCGAGCTACGTGCTTGGCAACGAGGTGCGCGAACTGTGCATCTTTTCGCCGCACAGCATTATCCGCGATCCTCCCTTCTCGCGCATGGATATGATTTCCTGCCGCAACCTGCTGATCTATTTCGGCCCGCAGATCCAGAACCGGGTGATTCCGATCTTCCATTACGCGCTGAGGCCGGGCGGCTATCTGTTCCTCGGCACCTCGGAAAGCGTCGGTCAGCACGGCGACCTGTTTGCCACGGTCGACAAGAAGCATCGGATTTTCCAGGCGCGGGAACATGCAATGCCGCGGCCGCTGGTTCTGATCGGCAATGGCCCCACGGGTGCCCTTCCGGTCGGACGCGGCGGCTCGACGAAGGATGCCGCCAGCCATTCACTGCGCCAGGCGATCGAGGCTCAGGTGCTGGAGCGGTTCGCCCCGCCTCACGTTCTGGTCAATGGCGATGGCGACATCGTCTACTATTCGGCGAGGACGGGCAAATATCTGGAAGCACCGCAAGGCGCCCCGAGCCGGCAGTTGCTGACACTGGCCCGCCGCGGGCTTAGACTTGAGCTGCGAGCCGCGTTGCGGGAGGCAGCCACGACGCGCCGCACGGTCGTTCGGGAGAACATAGCGGTCGAAGAAGACGACGGACAGCTTCAGTTCATTGCACTGATGGTCGAGCCGTACACGGAACGCGGCAATGGCGAGCCCCTCTACCTCGTCCTGTTCAATCCGGTGGGACAGGCCCAGATCCGCTCCGATCCGGCACGCGAAAGCCGCGGCGCCGACGATGCGACCGATCTCGAACGGGAGTTGCGCGACACGCGCGAGCGGCTGCAGTCGACCATCGAGGAATACGAAACCGCGCTGGAGGAAGTAAAGTCTTCGAACGAGGAACTCGTCTCCGTCAATGAAGAGGCGCAGTCGACCAATGAGGAGCTTGAGGCCTCGAAGGAGGAGATGCAGTCGCTCAACGAAGAGCTCAATACCATCAACGCAGAGCTGACTGGCAAGATAGAGGAACTCGACCGCGCCAACAGCGATCTCAGAAACCTGTTCGAAAGCACGGAAATCGCCACCATCTTCCTCGACCGCAACCTTGTGGTGCGGACCTTTACTCCCGCCGCGTCGTCGTTCTTCAACTTGCGTCCGTCCGATGTCGGCCGACCGCTGACCGATCTTTCGAGCCAGCTCGACTACCCCGAGTTGAAGCGGCACATCCAGGCGGTGTTCGAGACGGGAGAGACCCTGAACCATCACCTTGCGCGCGACAACAAGGGCCGGTTCTACCTGGTTCGCATCAACCCGTACCGGGACAAAGGCGGCAGCATCCAGGGCGTGGTCGTGACCCTGATCGACGTGACGACGCTGGCGCAGGCTGAAGAGCGTCAGCAGGTGCTCATCTCGGAGCTGAACCATCGCGTCAAGAACATGCTGGCGGTCGTCGCCAGCATCACCAACCGGACGCGTGAAAACTCGGCGTCGAAAGACGAGTTCGCCGAAGCCTTGATCGGCCGGCTGCAGGCGATGTCACGAGCCTACAGTCTGCTCTCGCGAGAAAGCTGGACGGAAGCCTCCGTCGAGGAACTGCTGCGCCAGGAACTTGATCCCTTTGGGGCCGAACGGTTCGAGCTCGATGGCAAGCGGGTAAGCCTCAAGCCTGTGCAAGGGCTCTCCTTCGGCATGGCAATTCATGAGCTGGCGACGAATGCCGCCAAATATGGCGCACTGTCGAAACCTGCCGGGCGCATAGTTGTCAAATGGTCGGTGGTGGATGGCACCTTCAAGCTCGTCTGGCGCGAGAAGGGCGGCCCCCGCATCAAGGAGCCAACCGACAGCGGCTTCGGCCTTACCCTTCTGCGTGGAGAAATCGGTTACAGGCTGGGCGGAAAAGTTGAAACAAGTTTCCGCTCAAATGGTTTGGAGGTGGAAATTGCATTCCCTCTGACCCGCGAGGGCTCGTCGTGACCGGAAAGGTGCGTGTGCTGATCGTCGAGGATGAATGGCTGATCGCCGACGACGCGGCGGCTTACCTGCGCAAGGCCGGCCATCAGGTGGTCGGGCCGGTTTCGTCGGTTACGGCGGCCCTCCGCCTCGTCGGTGAAGGCGGCATCGACGCGGCGCTGTTGGATATCCAGTTGAACGACGAGACCAGCTATCCAATCGCGGAAGCGTTGCGGACGCGCGGCGTGCCGTTCGCTTTCCTCTCCGGGTATGGCGAACGCGAAATTCCGGCAGGTTTCCGCGCTTGCAGGATCGTGCAGAAGCCGGCGAGCCAGAGTGCGATCCTGAATGCCGTGGATGAACTCGCGCAAGCCTGCTGAGGTCTCGATTTTGAACCAAGTCACATCCGCATGGTGCGTGCCTGCCGCGAACACGAACGCCTATGGCAAGATCCGCACCGGTACCGATTTGGCGGCCGGGACATGAGCCTTCTCGGCTCTGTGCCAGAGAGGAATCAGTGGGTTGAGCTCGGGATAATAACCGGCGCAATTTCCCTCCGGCACTGAGAAAGGCGTGATGCGCAGCCCGCGCACGCGGCGCTCCGCGCCATCCTGCGCATTGGCTTCGAGATCGACCTCCTGTCCCGCGCTCAAGCCGAGGCGCTGGATGTCCTTTTCGTTCATCAACAGCACCATGCGTGTGCCGCTGATGCCGCGCAGCCGGTCGTTGTAGCCGTAGACGGTCGTGTTGAACTGATCGTTGGAGCGCACCGTGATCAGTGTCAGCACATCGCGGCCGGCGACATCGATGTCAGGATCGGTTTCAAGGCCACTTGGCAGCTTGAAATTGGCCTTCTTGTTCGGCGTCTCCCACACCCGCTTGCTCGCCTTGATGTCGCGATGGAACCCGCCGGGCGTCAGAAAGCGCTTGTTGAAGTCGCGGAAATGTTGGGGGTAGCAGCGCTCGATCTCGTCACGGATGCGGGAATAGTCGCCAACCCACTCATCCCGTGGGATCGAACTCCTGCCCGGCACCGTCGCCTTGGCAAGTTCGGCGACGATCCGGGGCTCGGAAAGCAGATGCGGCGAAGCCGGAGGTCGCGATCCGAACGAGCCATGGATACAGGCGGTGGAATCCTCTATCGACACCCTTTGGTCGCCGCTCGCCTGATGATCTCTTTCCAGCCGTGACAGGCAAGGCAGCAGATAGGTTGTCCGGCCGGCGATCAGATGGCTGCGGTTGAGCTTGGTCGCGATCTCGACATGCAGGTCGAGCCCACGCCAGGCTTTCTCGACCAGGCCGGTTTCCGGCACGGCCCGCACGAAATTGCCGCCGAGCCCGACGAGGCCCTTGACCGATCCGTCGATGACGCCCTCGCAGGTCTCGACCGTATCGAGACCTTTCTCACGCGGCGGTTCAAAGGCGTAGAATTCGGCGAACTTGTCGAGCGGGACGAGCTCGGGTTTTTCCGATATGCCGACGGTGCGCTGTCCCTGGACATTGGAATGGCCGCGCAGCGGCGAAATACCGGCGCCGGGTTTTCCGATATTGCCGCGCATCATCAAAAGGTTGCACAGCATCTGGACGTTCTCGGTGCCGTGCCGATGCTGGGTCAGGCCCATGCCGTAATTGCCGATCACCGCGTTGGCATGGCTGTAGACCTCGGCGACATGCTCCAGATCGGCCTGCGCAATGCCCGATCGTGCGACGATATCGCTCCACTGGGTGTTGCGCAGGAAGGCTTCGAACTCGGCGAAGCCATGCGTGTGCTCGGCGATGAAAGCCGTATCGAGGGCACGCGTCCTGCCGCTTTCGCGGGCGGCATCGTCGAGCGCCAGCAACGCTTTGGCGATGCCCGTTATCGCGGCGATGTCGCCGCCCGAACGGACCTGGAAGAAGTCGCTGGACATTTTGGTGCCCGGTCCGGGCGACAGCATGTCGATGGAGTTTTGCGGATTCTTGAAGCGCTTCAGTCCCCGCTCGGGCAAAGGATTGAAAGTGAAGACGGGCACGTTGCGTTGACGTGCCTCTTGCAGCGGATGCAACAGGCGCGGCGCCGTCACCCCGGTATTGTGCCCGAAGAAGAGCATCATGTCGCATTTCGCAAAGTCTTCGAGCTGCACGGTCCCGACCGGCGAACCGATCGATTCCGGCAAGCCGACCGAGGTCGATTCATGACACACGTTGGACGAATCGGGCAGGTTCGAAGACCCGTAGATCCGCGCAAAAAGCTGATACATGAACGAGGCCTCGAGCGAGGCGCGGCCGGACGTGTACAATACCACCGATTTGGGATCGAGCCGTCGCAATTCGGCAGCTATGTCGCGGAATGCATCGTCCCGGCGGCATTGTAGCGCATGGGCTCCGTAAGCCTGCCCTGTTTCTCCAGATCGTGGTCCGGCCAATCGAGCAATTCCGCCACCGAATGCTCGGCGAAGAAAGCGGGTTCGCAGCGCAGCTTGGTCTGGTCCCACATCGTCGCCTTGGCGCCGTTTTCACAGAATTCGAAAGGCCTCGGCTGAGCTGGCTTTGCCCATGAGCAAGACACGCACATATAGCCGTCGGCCTTGTTCTGCTTGAGCAGCGTGCTCCATATCCCGGACAATAGCAGGCCTTCGCCACGCGCCTTGCGGACCAGCGATTTGAGCGATCCCCAGCCGCCTGTCGGGTGGTCGTATTTCTTGGTTTCAATGCGATCGGTTACCGCGGGTTTCATGCAAGCCACTCCCTGTAGAAGAGCAGTCATACGAACCCGCCGTGAGGCTGAATGTTCCCGGCCGGCTCCGTCCCGTCACGCCGTCCGTCTAACCGGAACCATTTCCGCCATCGTTTGTTCGGCTCAAAGAAAGGAGCCGTGCGAAATGGAGCGACGTAACGCGTTAATTGCAATGGTGATTTCGGCCATCATCATCGTCGGCTTCCTCATAGGCTTTTTGTACGGCGATATGGGCTGGCAGACTTCGCCGCTCAAAAGAGCCGCTGAACAGAACCAGGGTGGCAATGCTCCGGCCGATACCTCGCCTGCCGCCGGCATCAAGAAGAACCCCAAGGAAAATACCGAAATGCCGGGCCAGCAGTGAAGGCGAGTCCAGCCATGAAGTTAGCCAATGCCACGAACTGAAACGGGTTCCTGTTTTTGCGGCGCCATAACGGCGCAAATGCGCGGCGAGCCGTTCTGGGTTTGCTCCGATCACGACGACGACTGTCGCAAGGCGATAGGAAGCCCGCTAACGGTGTGGGTCGGTTATCGGCCTTCTGAATTCACCTTGCTCACCGGCATACCGAAGACCTTTTCGAAAACCCCCGGTGTGCTCCGGTCCTTCTGCGCGGATTGCGGAACATCGATCGGCTATGTCGACCAGGGCCTGCCCGACGAACTCTATCTGGCGATCGGCTTTCTCGATCACCCCGAACGGTTTCCGCCACAGGCCCACGCATACTGGGACATGAGGTTACCCTGGGTCGACTTTCCAGACGAGCTGCCGCGGGTGGGGATGTATTCGAGGCGGCGAGATCCGGCCTTCGGAAATCCGGCGGAACGCTAGCTTTCGATCCCCTTGCTGGTTGGAAAACGCGCCATTCGGGCTTCGTACGAAAACGACAATTGGCGCGCGGCTGAAAACGCGCGATCATGTGTCAATGGGCCGCCGTTTGGATGACAAGCTCGATTGCAAGGCGTGCGGGACGATCCTGATGGAGATTCCCGACAACCCGAAGGATTCCACACCGATCTATTGCAGCAATTGCGGCGCCTATCTCGGCGAATGGGGCGATCTGCAGGAGGACTTCTTCAGGCAGGCGTTCGGTGCCCAGGCCTTCGATCTGAACAACGGAAACATCATCAAGAAATAATCCTGGATTGTGCGGGCACCCCGCCGGCCCCAAGCCACGGCCTGTGGACCCGGCTCGTTGCGGCAATCGCCGTTCGTATCGGACCCTCGGGAACCTTTCTCCCGAGCCGCTTGTTTGGGTGGCGGAAGGAGAAACGCCATGAGCACGAAACCTCCCCCTGTGCCGCCGAAGAATCTGAGCCCAAAGGGCGCCGGTGACAAAAAATCGGTAGCAGCCGACCAGGCACCGCAATCCACCGTCCCCGATCCCGACAAGCAGGGTCAGCAAGGCAATACGAAGGTCAACACCACTCATCAAGGCAACGTCCAGGATCGCTAGGCCATGTCCACGTCGAAGAAAACTCCTGCCAGCATCCGCCAGGGCGGTCCCGGCGCCGCGCACGAAAACGCCAAGAAGCCGCTGAGCGTCGAAAAGCCGCCGGCCGATTCAGACCAGCGCAGCCACAGCAAGGTCTCCGGCGGCGGCGGCGAACGCGACAGCCACCATACCCATGACCCCGAAAAGAAAGGCGACACTCGGCCGGCGCATCAGGACAAGTGAAGTCGGGCGGCGACGCGACTACCGATGGGGCTCGAGCGAAATGTCAGCGGGGACGGCGCGCCAAGGCAATCGGCACGACGTTGTCGACATTGATCACCGGCAAATCGAACAGCATCGGAAGCCCCCGCGTCGCGGCCATTTCCACGATCAGCTCCTCGATGGAGTGATCGGTCAGAAGGGTTTCGACGCCCAGCCGGATCATCGCCGCCAGCTTGTGCACCGGCACCGGCACGGACTTCGCCCGGTCGTCGAGCAACTTGCTGATTTCGATCACGACGTCGGCGTCGATATTCCTGGGCAAGTCTCGCATAAGCGCCTCCCCGCCAAACGAAACGAAAAGCCCGCCGCACCTTTCGATACGGCGGGCGATCCAGTAATGCGCACCGGCGAGGGGATCGGGGGTGGGCGTGCCGGCGCGCGCAGATCGCAAGTAATTTTAGTTAAATCCGCCAACTTCGATGTGTCACGGAAAAACGTCTGTACGTTTTTTACCGAACCGCGCCCTGTACCCGCCGTCGCGCGGCGCGGCAGCACAGACGGCGCGATCCTCTGCCCTCCGGACAGCGAGCTCAAACAGTATACATTATAGACTTGAAATATCTTGCCAGGTGATCCAGCCTGTGCTTCACTTGAGCCGGGAACATGGCTGACAGGTCGATTTCTGCCGATATATGGCTGCATTTCAACGGCACGACTGCGAGATCACAGCCTCAAACGATATACGAAATCTTCGCATGGGAAGGCGTGGATGACGGAAACGATAGAGCTCAAACGGGTTGGCGATGGCAATCTGCGTGCCCAGGTCTATCAACAAGTCCGGCTGACGATACAGCATGGCGAATTGGCGCCTGGCCAGAAGCTGGTCGATGTCGATATTGCCGCCCGGCTCGGCATTTCCAGAATGCCTGTCCGCGACGCCTTGATGCAGTTGGTGCATGAGGGCTATCTCGTCGGCACCACACGCGGCTTCACGCTGCCCACGCTTACCGCAACGGATGTCGCCGACATCTTCGAGGTCCGCCGGTTGCTCGAGCCGCGGGCCGCCGCGCACGCCGCACGGACACTTGACGCCGCTGGCCTCAAGACCCTGGCAGCCGCGCTCCGGGAGGCAGAGGCTGCGGCCGCAGATGGCGATGCCGACCGCTTTTTCCAGGCCAATTCGGCATTCAGGAATTGTTGGCTTGGCGCGGTCGCGAACGAGCGTCTTTCACAAACGATTGCCCGCTTCGTCGACCATGTACTCGTCGTCCGTTTAAGGACGCTGTCGCACCAGCCGACGCAGGCCGTTATCGTGGCCGGCATGCGCGCCATCTACGAGGCATTCGTCAAGCGCGACGCCGTCGCCGCTTACGACCGCATGACCCACTTCATTCAGAACGCCGAGGAGCGTTTCATGAAGCTGAGCCCACCGTTTCAAAACTCCGACGGCGAGGGCAAGAGCATGTCACGGCGGGGGAAATCATGATCAGGAAGCAGCACCCGCTGAAAGGGCCGAACAGGTTCAAGCTCGGCGTCTTTTCCATGAACGCCGATGGCGGCCTGGCAATGACCACCGTCCCCGAGCGCTGGCGTGCCCGCTGGGAAGACAACCTCAACTCCGCCTGCATCGCCGATCGCGCCGGCCTCGAGTTTCTGCTGCCGATCGCCCGCTGGCGCGGCTTCGGCGGTTTGACGCATGTGCGGGAATGGTCGTTCGAGACGTTCACCTGGGCGGCGGGTCTTGCTGTCGCCACCGAAAACATCGGCCTGTTCATGACGGTGCATGTGCCGCTGGTTCATCCGCTGCAGGCTGCAAAAGCGCTGGCGACGGTCGACCACATCTCCAACGGGCGTGCCGGCTTGAACATCGTCTGCGGCTGGAACCCGGACGAGTTCGCCATGTTCGGGCAGACGGTCGGCGAGCGGACCTACGATCAGGCCGAGGAATGGATCAACATCATCGTGCGTGCCTATCAATCGAGGGAGCCGTTCGACTTCAGCGGCGAGTTCTACGATCTGAAGGGGGTCGTCAGCCGCCCGCCAAGCCTGCAGGCGCCGCGACCGGTGACCATGAACGCCGCCTTCGGCGCGCCGGGGCGCAACTATGCGGCGCGCCACTGCGACTACCTGTTTTCGACTTTTTCCGAAATTGCCGACGGCCGTGCGCATGTGGTCGACATCACCAACCGAGCGGCCGAAGTCGGACGCGAAGTCGGCGTCTATACGGTTTGTCACGTCGTCTGCCGGGAAACCCAGCAGGAAGCCGAGGATTATTACCGGCATTACGCGCTGGAATGCGCGGACGAGGGCGCCGTCGACGAGCATATGCGCAAGAAGAAGGAATTCGCGAACTCGCATGATGCGAAGGCCTTCACCGAATATCGGCAAAGGTTCGCCGGCGGTGCTGGAACTTTCCCGCTCATCGGCACGCCGGAAAAGATCGTCGACGACCTCACTGCGATCATGGACCAGGGTTATTCCGGCGCCGCCCTCACATTCGTCAACTATACCTACGAATTGCCCTTCTTCTGCGACCGCGTGCTGCCGCTGATGCGCCAGGCCGGGCTTCGAGTAAATTGATGCCGGCGGCCGCCATTCCGACGCCGTGGGTGGATGGACACGACGCCATCAATCCGCGCGCCTTCAAGCAGGCAATGCGGGCCGTGGCGGGCTCGGTCGCCATCCTCGCGTCGGAACATGACGAGATCGGCTTTTGCGGCATCACGGCGACGGCACTCTGCTCGTTCAGTGCCGAGCCGCCTTCGCTGCTGGCCTGCGTCAACCGCAGCAGCACCTTTGCCTCGGCCATTCGCGAAGGCTTGCCCTTTTCGGTCAATCTGCCAGCCGGCGACCAGGAGAACGTTGTGCGTGCCTTTGGCGGCATGACCAAAGCCAAGGGGGCCGCGCGGTTCTCGTCCGGATCATGGGTGCGTGGCGAAACCGGCGCGCCCTTGCTTGTCGGCGCGCGGGCAATGTTCGAATGCCGGGTGGCCGAAATCATTGTGCGGGCGTCGCACATGATCGTCATCGGCATCGTCTCAGGCGTCGCGCTGGACCGCGCTGACCGATCGCCGGTCTTCTACGCACATGGACGGTTCCTGACAGTAGGAGATGATGCCAGTTAACCGCCGTTCGCGTGGCGGCGCAGCGATTGTAATTTTCAGATCGGCCCGATCATGGGCGAACTATCAAAGGGAGTACGGCAATGCGCATTTGGAAATCCCTTGTTCTGGCTGCACTCCTGTCGGGTGTGGCGGGTATCGCCCCGGCCGAGGAGGTCGTCCTCAACGCCGTGCATTTTACGCCGACGCAGAACGGCTACGCCCAGAGCTTCCTGAAGTTCGTTCAGAAGGTGAACGAAAAGGGCAAGGGTGTGGTCCAGATCAACGTGCGTGGCGGGCCGGAGGTCATTCCGCCGATCCAGCAGGGCGCGGCGCTCAGGAGCGGCCTGATCGACGTGATCGACACGCCGGCAGGGCAGTTCCTCGAGCTCGTGCCCGAAGGCGAGGTGTTCTCCGCATCGACAAAGACGCCGTGGGAGGTTCGCGAGAATGGCGGCTGGGACTTCATCAGCGGAATTTTCGAGAAGAAGGCCAATGCCCATCTGCTGGCGCATGTCGACGCGGGCTCGGGCTTCAACGTCTTCACCATCGACGAACCCAAGCTCAACAGCGAAGGCAGCATCGACTGGAGCAGCCTGAAGATCCGCTCGTCGCCGCTCTATCGCGATTTCCTTGAATCCCTGGGCGCAACGGTGATCGTGCAAGCGCCAGGGGACGTCTACACCTCGCTCGAGCGCGGCGTCGTCAATGCCAACGCCTATACCGTGTTTGGCTATGCGTCGTTCGGCTGGGACAAGTTCACCAAATACCGTGTCGACCCGCAATTCTTCAAAACCGACGTGCTGATCTCGATCAACAAGGCCAAATGGGACACGCTGTCGCCCGAGGCGCAGAAGCTGCTTGCCGACACGGCCGTCGAATACGAGCGCGCGAGCTATGACGCCAATCTTGCCGAGTCGGAAAAGCAGGCACAGGCGATGATCGACGGCGGGCAGAAGGTGATCAGCTTGACCGGTGCCGGCCGCGACAAATTCCTGGCGGCTGCCACGCAGGCGAGCTGGGCGAGAATGGCCAAACGCGATCCCACCAACATCGATCAGTTGAAGAAATTCTTCCAGTAGCCGAGCGGAGGCTGCCTTGTAAGCCCTCCATCAAAGCTGGGCAAAAGCGGGGCAACGGTGGACATGAGGGTCGTCGGACATGGACAGATTGTTTGCAGCGATTGCGAAGCTGAGCCTTGCGTTGGCGGCGACGGCAAAAGTGGTGCTTGGCCTCATCATCGTCGCGGTGGTTGCTGATGTATGCGTCCGCAATCTGGGCCTGAGGCCGCTTGCCTGGGCAGTATCGGCGACGGAATACGGCCTGCTTTGCGCGGCATTCCTGCCGATGCCCTGGCTGGTCCACAGCAAGGGCCATGTCTTCGTCGAGTTCCTGCGCAAGGCGCTGCCGATGCGGGCTCGGGCGGTGCTTGAAAAACTGGTCTATCTCGCCTGCATCGGCGTCAGCCTCTACCTTGGCAGCGTCGCCTTGTTTTCCCTGACAAGCGCCGTGGCGGGCGGCGAATATGAAACGCGCAGTTTCGACATGCCGAAATGGCTGGTCTTTCTGCCCATCATGCTCGCCTTCTACCTCTCTGCGCTGGAATGGCTCAGATATCTCCTCGGCCGTGACACGCTGTACACGCTCGATCCGCTGGAAATGGAAGGGCTCTGACCGGTGGCCTGGCTGTTTCCATTCGCCGTGCTTGTTGGCACCATCCTCGTGTTGATGGGGCTTGGGCTGCCGGTCGCCTTCGCTTTCTTCGTCACCAATGTGATCGGGCTGTACCTGTTCTTCGGCGGTTCGATCGGCGTGACGCAGATGGTCGCCAACTTCTCCGACGCCGTCTCGACCTATGCGCTCGCTCCGCTGCCGATGTTTCTTGTCATGGGCAGCCTGTTCTTCCGCTCCGGCCTCGGCGAGAAGGTCATCTACGCGCTCGACCTGTGCATCGGCAATCTGCGCGGACGCCTCGCTTATGTCGTTCTCGCCGCCGGCACAATCTTTTCCGCGCTGTCGGGCTCGAGCCTCGCCAATACCGGCATGATGGGTTCGCTGATGGTGCCGGAGATGCTGAAGCGGGGCTACAAGCCGCATATGGCCTACGGCCCGGTGCTTGGCGCCGGAAGCCTTGCCGTCATCATCCCGCCATCCTCGCTGGCCGTCTTGCTCGGCTCGCTGGCCCAGATCGACGTAGGCGCGTTGCTCATAGCGGGGGCTTTGCCCGGGCTGCTCCTCGTTGTCATGTACGCGGCGCTGATCTTCGCACAGACGAAGATCGATCCGGACGCCTCTCCGCACTATCCGGTGCCCGCCGTTCCTGCGGCCGAGAAGGTGAGGGCGGTTGCCGTCAACATCATTCCGATGAGCGTCATCGTGTTCATGGTGGTTGGCACGATCATCCTTGGAATAGCGACGCCGACGGAATCGGCGGGGCTCGGCTGTGCCGCCGTGTTCGCCTTGTTGTTTGTCTACCGGCGGTTCAGCTGGTCGGTTGTCTGGAGGTCGCTGGACGATGCGATGAAGGTCACCGGCATGACCTTCCTGATCATCTCGGCTTCGACGACGTTTTCGCAGATATTCGCCTTCTCCGGCGCCTCCAACGGCTTTATCCAGTTCATCGTCGGCTATGATCTTGGACCGTATCCCATGCTGCTCATGATGGTGCTCGTCATCCTGCTGCTCGGCATGTTCATGGATCAGGTCTCGATGATGCTGATCACGCTGCCGATCTTCCTGCCGATCGCCCACCAATTCGGCTACGAGCCGGTATGGTTCGGGCTGATCCTGCTGCTCGCCTACGAGGTCGGCTTCACCACGCCGCCGTTTGGTCTGCTGCTGTTCATCATGATCGGTGTTGCGCCGAAAGGCACATCGCTCAAGACGGTTGCCATGTCAGCGGCACCCTACATCGCGCTGACGCTTTTGCTGATCCTGCTGATTGTCCTCTTTCCGCAGATCGCTCTCTTTCTTCCGAATTTGATCTAGTCGAACTCGATCCAGCAGGTGTCCAAATGCGCTTTGCCTATCTTGCTTTCTTCCATGATGACCGCGAGGCAAATTTGGCCATCGCCGGTGAAGACGTTGATGCCGTGCGGCGGGTGATTGCATCGACGCCGGGCCTTGCGCTTGCAAACATCTATCTGCCCGAAGTGGCGACGGACATGTTCAACAAGGATGGCCCACCGCCGGTCTTTGGCTTCCAGCTCTATTTCGACGAATTGGCGGACATGGAGGCGGCGCTGGCGCCGTCCGGCCATCTGCAGGCGCTTGCCGCACCGGGTATGCTGTCGAGCGTCGCCGGTTCGAGGCCGACGCAACAGGCTATGTGCGTGCGTCCGTTTCCCGTCGACGACGCTGGCGTCCAGACGTCGGGACTCCCCTGCAGCTATCTTGTCCACTATCCCGGGCCGGCCGAAGACATGAATGTCTGGCTCTACCACTATGTGACGCATCATCCGCAATTGATGCGGGGCTTCCCCGGCATTCGCCACATCGAGGTTCTGTCGCGACTGGATTGGTGCGGTTCGCTGCCCTGGCCGCGCATCGACCATATGCAGCGCAACCGGGTCATGTTCGACAGCCCCGCGGCATTGACGCACGCCCTGCAGTCGCCGGCGCGGCTGGAGATGCGCGCCGACTACAAGACTTTCCCGCCGTTTTCAGGCGGCAGCCGGCATTTCCCGATGTCGACGGAAGCCGTGCATCCTTTGCCGCGGGCCACATAGCGCAAACAGGTTTTGCCGACGCCGAAAAATCTCTGGAGATTTCATGTACGACTTTCGCAAGAAATGTGTCTCTCTCGATCGCCTCATCGGCACGTTCTGCGCCATCCCGCACCCGGTGGCGGTCGAAGTGGCGGCCGCCAGCGGGGTCGATTTCCTGTGCATCGACTGGGAGCATTCGCAGATCGGCCGCGAACGGCTCGAGGATCTGGTTCGCGCCGCCGATGTCCACAAGGTTCCCGCGATGGTGCGCGTTCCCGGCCACACGCCGGAATGGATGGCGGCCGCGCTCGACGCCGGCGCGTCGGGCGTCCTGGTACCCCGCGTCTCGACGGCCGAGCAAGCCCGCATGGTGGTCATGGCCTGCCGTTACCCGCCGGTCGGCGCACGCGGTGTCGGCCCGGGCCGCGCCGCCGGCTATGGCTACAGGATTCCGGACTACCTCAAATCGGCCAACGAGGTCCTGACGGTCGCCATCCAGGTCGAGACGGCAGAGGGCCTGGCCAACATCGACGACATCGTCCAGGTCGACGGCGTCGACGTGGTCTTCATTGGCCCCGGCGACCTGTCGGTCTCGATCGACGCCATGGGGCCGGCCGGCCAGGACAAGCTCAATGCCGCGATTACCAGGATTGCGGCCGTAGCGCGCGCGGCCGGCAAGGCCGTCGGCATCTTTCGCCCTTCGGCGGATGATGTCGGCAAATGGTCGCGGCACGGCATCAGCTTCTACATGCTGGCCAGCGACACGATGTTTCTCGGCGCCGGCCTTGCCGCCGGCGTCGCCTCGGCGCGCAGCGCCTCATAGCAAGAGTTTGCCATGAAGATCATCAAGACCGACGGTGTGCTGTCAGTCGAGGAGGAGCAGCTGCGCTACCTCGACGGCTTGAGCGCCGAGTTTGTCGAAAAGACGCTGCTCACAGAAGATGCCCTGATCGAACACTGCCGCGACGCCGACGCATTGATGGTATTGCGGGAGCCGATCACGGCTCGCGTTTTGGCGGAACTGAAGAACCTCAAGGTCATCGGGCGGTTCGGCGTAGGGCTCGACTCGATCGACGTCGAGGCCGCTAGCCGTGCCGGTGTTCAGGTAACCTACGTGCCGGACGCCAATCTGGTGGAAGTCAGCACCCACGCCATGGCCCTGATCCTGGCCTTGGCGCGCAGGCTGAAGCAGTTCGACAGCGCGGTGCGCGCCGGCCGCTGGGCGGCGATGACCGACGGTGCCGGCATCACGCGGCCGGACAGGCAGATTCTCGGGCTGATCGGCTTCGGCCAGATCGGGCGCCTGACTGCCGAGCGGGCGCGGGTCTTCGGCTATCATATCATCGCCTACGACCCGCATATGCCGGCAGAGCGCATCACGGCCGGCGGTGCCGAACCGGTCGGCTTCGACGAGCTGCTAGCCAGGGCCGACATCGTCTCGCTGCACGTTCCAGCGACACCGGAGACCAGAAACATCATGTCGGCGGATGCCCTGTCGCGGATGAAGGAAGGAGCGATATTCATTAACGTGTCCCGCGGCGGCCTCGTCGACGAGGTCGCGTTGGCGGATCTGATCCGGCGCGGCCATCTGGCAGGCGCGGGCATCGACACGTTCGAGCAGGAGCCGCCTTCGCCCGACAATCCGCTGCTGGCGCTGGACACCGTCCTGGTCAGTCCACACGCGGCGCACTACTCGACGCAATCTTACGCGGAGGTTCGCAACAAGGTGTTTGCCGACGTCGCAGCGGTCCTGCGCGGCGGCAAGGCGGTATATCCGGTCAACCGGGTGTGACCAATTCCCGATGCCGGCACCATCCGCTGCCTGCCGACAGTTCCACCTTAACGTTCCGGGGCAGGCAGCCTTGAGCGCGATCTCGGCAAGCGGATAAAGACGGGAACGGGTGAAGTGAATTCGCATTTTTTTGCGGACAGCGCCACATTTTGTTCTTGCTTTGTGCCGGCAGCTATGCTACTAATTTGCGTATGGTGCTGATTCGCACCGAGGACCCGCCGCAAGGCGGTTTTTTTGTTTCAGGTTTCGGGGCCGTCCGTCGAGGCCCTGCTCGGCTTGTCGCGACGCTCGACGATGTAGATGTGGTCGGCGACCAGCACCACGTTGCCATGCTGGTTGATCACCTCGCAGCGCTCGACGACCCGGCCTGAATCGGGCCGCTTCGGGTCGTCTTCCTTGGCCGAGATGGTGGCGCGGGTCTTGATCGTATCGCCGATGAACACCGGCTTGATGAAGCGCAGCCGGTCGTAGCCATAGGAGAAGGCGACCGGGTTGACGACGCTTGCTGTCAGCCCGACGCCGACCGAAAAGACCAGCGTGCCGTGCGCGATGCGCTGGCCGAACGGCGTCGTCTTCATGAACTCGGCGTCCATGTGATGGGGAAAGAAATCACCGGTATGGCCGGCATGGACGACGAAATCGGTCTCGGTGATGGTGCGCCCGCTGGTCATGCGCGACGAGCCGATCTGGTAGTCCTCGAAATAGACAGTCTGCTCCAAGTCAGGGCCTCGCCGCGATCGGTGTTGCCGGCGCCGCGCTCGATTGGTAGGCGGCTTCGACCAGCGCCATGGTGTTCCAGCCGTCCTCGACGGAACTGACAAGCTCGGCGTCCTCGCCCGACGCGTAGCGCTGGACATTGGCCATGCGGCCGGCAAAGGCGTCCGGAAACCATGCGCCGACGAGTGGAACCGCAATCCAGTCCTTGCCGCCTTTGGGGTAGATTTCGAGGATGTCCGGCTCGCCGCGCGGATAGTCGAGGTTGACGCCCAATTTGAGGTAGGCGGCGCCTTCGGTGCCGCAGATGCGGAATTCGCAGGCCTGGTGTTTTCGACCGAATTTGTGATCGTGGTTGATCGACAGTGCACAGCGCACGGTGTCGCCATAGTCGAGGATCGCGCTGGTGCGCGTTTGCGCAACCTTATGGCCGGGATGGCCGAGCGTCTTGGCGTGAACCCCCTTGGGGTCGCCGAGCAATTGCCGGATCAGGTCGAGATAATGGATCGAATGCATGGCGATCTCGACGCGCGGCGCCTGCAACAGGAATTCCCAGAGCTGCCAGGGTGTCGCAAGCGCCAGCCATGCGTCGAAATCGACCACGTCGCCCAACCAGCCCTTGGCGATCGCATCCCTGAGCGACAGCATCATCGGTGCAAAGCGGAGCTGGAAGTTCACCGCCGCTTTGAGGTCTTTGGAGCGGCAGATTTCGAGGATCTCGGTCGCCTCGGTGAGATTGCTGCCCATCGGCTTCTGGATCAGCGCCACCGCACCATCGGGCAGCGCCCTGAGCACGCCGGCATGATAGGCCGGCGGTGTCGCCAGATCGAAGACGGCGTCCTTGATCGCAGCAGCTTCCTCGACCGACCGGTAAGCGGTGACGCCCCATTTCTGCGCCAGTTTTTCGGCCTTGGCCAGGTCGGGGTCGAAAAGCCCGGCAACCGGGAAACCGGCCTTCCCATAGGCCGGGAAATGCGCATCGCCGACGATCGAGCCGGCGCCGAAAATCACGATCGGCCTGGGCTTTGACGGCTGTGCCCAGGCCTGGGAGAGCGAGGCAGGATCGAAAATGTCATCAGTCATAATGGAAGACTTCGTCCATCGACGCCCACCACTCGCCCTCCTTGCGGGTCGGCAGCGGCTCCTGGCATGGCATGCACAGCGCCCACCATTCCTGCGTCGTGGGATCGGCGGCCATCTTGGCCATGTCGGCGGCATAGTCGGTGCCGTGGTACTCGAAGGTGCTGAACAAAAGGTGCTCCGGCTCCCTCAGATAAATCGAATAATTCTTGATGTTGCAGGCGGAAATCATCTTGAGGACGTCCGGCCAGACGGCGGCGTGAAGCCGCACATACTCGGCGACCTTCTCCGGCTTGAGGCCGAGCACCATTCCCATTCGCTGCATGTCCGCCTCCTATTTCACTATCGTCGTGGTGAATTCCGCGATGCTCTTCGCCTTGATCGCATCCCAGTCCCAGTCGATGCCGATGCCGGGCTCGTCCGGCGCCAATGCATGCCCGTCCTCGATACGCATTTTCTTGCCGGTCAGCTCGTCGAGCTGGGGAATATACTCGACATATCTGCCGTTCTGAACGGCGCATGTCAGGCTGACATGCAGTTCCATCAGGAAATGCGGGCAGACGGGGATGTCGAACGCCTCGGCCGCGTGCGCCACCTTCAGCCACGGCGTGATGCCGCCGATGCGGCCGACATCGACCTGCACGATCGAGCAAGCGCCCTTCTGCATATATTCGCGGAAATGCCGGATCGAATAGAGCGACTCGCCGACCGCGATCGGCGTCGACGTCGCACTCGACAGCCGCACATGGCCGTCAATGTCGTCGGCCGGCAGCGGTTCCTCGATCCAGGCGAGGTCGAGGTCGCGAAAGCGTTCGGCCCGGCGGATTGCCTCGTCGACCGAAAAGCCCTGGTTGCAGTCGGTCATGATCTCGTAGGAGTCTCCAACCGCCCGGCGCACCGCCGTCAGCCGAGTAAGATCCTCGGAACCGTGCGGCTTACCGATCTTGACCTTCGAGCCGCGAAAACCCTTGGCCTTGGCGGCCAGCGCATCCTCGACCAGCGCCTCGGTTTCGATATGCAGCCAGCCGCCTTCGGTCGTGTAGAGCGGGCAGCGGTCCTTGGCGCCGCCGGCCAGCTTCCACAGCGGCAGTCTCTGTTTCTTCGCCCGCAGGTCCCAAAGAGCAGTGTCGATGGTCGCCAGCGCGATTGCCGTGATCGCGCCGATCGTCGTGGCATGGGTGGCGAACTCCAACTCGCGCCAGACCGCCTCGATCATGTCGGCGTCGCGGCCGATCAGCCGCGGCGCAAGGTGGTCGGCCAGCAGTCGCATCACCGACGAGCCGCCGGTGCCGATCGTGTAGCTGTAGCCGGAGCCGACCGCGCCGTCGGCATCGGTGATGGTGACGATCGGTGTTTCCTGGCTGACAAAACTCTGGATGGCATCGGTGCGCTTGACCTTAGGCACCAAGTCGACCATGCGCAGTTCGACTTTCTCGATCTTTGCCATGATTTTAACCTCGCAATGTCTTGCCCGTTTCAGCAGAAAACAGATGGGCCTGCGACAGGTCCAGGCTCATCTTGACCCGGTCGCCGGCTTTGAGCGGCTTTGGATTGAGCATCCGTGATACCCAGTCGCTGCCGTTGAATTCGGCGAACACCAGCGTCTCATTGCCGAGCGGCTCGGTGACGGTCACCGGCAACTCGACCTGGTGGACGTCGACATCTTCGCCGGAGCTGATGCCGTGTCCGGTCGGATAGATGTCGTCGGGCCTGAGGCCGAACACGACCTTGTCGCCGGTTTCGACATTGGCTTTGAACTGGCTGGGCAGAGGCAGCTTCTCGCCGCTGGCGAACAGCAGCTGTCCGTCGTCGACAACCGCCTCATGCAGGTTCATCGGTGGCGAGCCGATGAAGCCCGCGACGAAGCGTGTCTGCGGCCGGCGGAAGACCTCGTCGGGTGTGCCGACCTGCTCGATAAAACCGTCACGCATGATGACGATGCGGTCCGCCAATGTCATCGCTTCGACCTGGTCATGGGTGACGTAGATCACCGTCGACTTGACCTTGGCGTGCAGCTTCTTGATCTCGGTGCGCATCTGCGTCCGAAGCTTGGCGTCGAGATTGGAAAGTGGCTCGTCGAACAGGAAGACATCGGGATCGCGCACGATGGCGCGGCCCATGGCCACGCGCTGGCGCTGTCCGCCGGACAGTTGCGACGGCCGGCGGTCGAGCAACTGGTCGAGGCCGAGAATGCCGGACGCTTCGGCGACGCGACGGTCCATTTCTTCTTTCGCGGCGCCGGCGATCTTGAGCGAGAAGCCGAGGTTTTCGCGCACCGTCATATGCGGATAGAGCGCGTAGGACTGGAACACCATCGAGATGTTGCGCGAGCGCGGCGGCAGGTCGTTGACCATGCGGCCGCCGATCTCGATGACGCCGTCGCTGATCGCCTCGAGGCCGGCGATCATGCGCAGGGTTGTCGACTTGCCGCAACCGGACGGCCCGACCAGCGCGATGAACTCGCGGTCGGCGACCTCGAGATCGATGCCGTGCACCACCGCCACCGGGCCGTAGCTTTTGGTGAGATTCTTGAGCGATACGGTTGCCATGTCAGCCTTTCACCGCGCCGGAAGTGAGGCCGCCGACGAGGTGTTTCTGGACGATGAAGGTAAGCGTGAGCGCCGGTATGACCATGACCACGGCGAGCGCGCACATGCCGCGCCAGTCGATGGTGAATTCGGCCGTATAGTCGAGCAGGCCAACCGGCAGGGTCTTGGAGTTAATCGAGCGTGTCAGCTGCGAGGCCAGCGCGAACTCGTTCCACGAGGTGAGGAAGGCAAAGATTCCGGCCGAGGCGATGCCGGGCCCGGCGAGCGGAAACTCGACCTGCCAGAAGGCCTGCCAGCGCGTGCAGCCGTCGATCTGCGCCGCCTCGGCAAGGTCTTTCGGTACCTGGCGGAAAAAGCCGTCGATCAGCCAGATGGTGAAGGGCACATTGAGCGCGACATAGACCAGGATCAGCCCGAAATGCGTGTCGACGATGCCGAGCCGCGCAAAGACGAAGAACAGCGGCAGGGACAGTGCGATGCCGGGCACCGTGCGCGTCAGCATCAGGCCGAGAAACATCGCCGACTTGGCTTGGAAGCGATAGCGCGCAAAGGCATAGCCGCCCGCCATGCCGATGGCGATGGCGATCAGCGTCGAGGTCACCGAGATGATCAGCGAATTGCGGAAATAGTCGAGCACCGGAATGCCGCCCTTGCCGACGCCGCTGAACATGGCGACGTAGGCATCGAGCGAGAGTTGCTGCGGAATCCACACCGGCGGCTTGGCCATGATCTCGACAGTCGGCCGCAGCGACGACAGCACGATCCAGATGCCGGGCAGGCAGATGACCAGCATGGCCAGGAACAGCCCGATGCCATGGACGATCCGAAGCGCTTTGTTGCCGGCGCGATGCAGGCTGTTCTGGTCCATCCTCACCACTCCGCCGCGATCTGCGTGCGCGCCGCGGCGAGCTTGCGGTAGAAATAGACGGTGAACAGGATCGACAGCAGGATCGAGAAATAGGCCATGGCATTGGCCATGCCCATTTTGGCATCGCCATAGGCGGTGCGGGCGACCAGCGTCCAGACCAGCTCGGTGCGGCCGGCAGGGCCGCCGTCGGTCATGATCTTGACGATGTCGTAGGCGCGCGCGACGTCGAGCGAGCGGATGGTCATGGCGATGAAGGCAAACGGCATGATGAACGGCCAGGTGACATAGCGGAATGTCTGCCATGGCGTGCAGCCGTCGACGCGGGCCGCCTCGACCGGTTCGCGCGGCATCGCCAGCAGCCCGGCTAGGATGAGGATCGCGAACACCGAAGTCGACGACCAGATCTCGGCGGTCAGGATGGCGATGAAGGCGAGATTGCCGTCGATCAGCCACGGGATGGCGCGATCGGTCAGGCCGAGCGCCTGCAGGGCGTTGTTCACCAGGCCGATATTGTCGTTGAACATGAATTTGAACTGGAAGCCGACGAGGATCGGCGAAAACATCATCGGAAACATCATGATGGTGCGCAGGACCCGCTGGCCGCGCGAGGCTTTTTCCACCAGCAGGGCCAGCCCGAGACCGATCAGCATTTCCAGGTTGAGCGCCACCGTCAGCAGCACCACAGTACGGGCAAAGGCGATCCAGAAATCGCGGCTGGTCAGGATGGTGACGTAGTTGCGGGCGCCGATGAAGACCCAGAACGTCTCAGGCCTGGTCAGCCGGAACGGCGTGAAGCTGGAGTAGAGCGACAGCAGCAACGGCACCACCACCACGGCCGCCAGCACGATCACCGCCGGCAGCAGGAGCAGCAATGGTGGCGAGGGTCTCCAGCCTTTCATGGCGATCCGGTTCTGGTTGGTGCCCGGACACCGAAGCCCGCCATCGGCGAGCTGGGATCAAGACAAAGCGGGTTGCGCATGGTTCGAAAAAAGTTCGGGGGCGCCGCTCTTCAATGAGCGCGGCGCCCCCTTGGGAGAATGGTCAAAGCTTGCCGGCGTCCTCGAGGATCTGGGTGGCCTTGGCGGCAGCGTCGTCCAGCGCCTGCTTGGAGGTCTTGTCGCCAAGGATGGCGGCCTGCAATTCGGGATAGACGGCGTTGGAGATTTCGATCCATTCAGGTGTCTGCGGCACGGCGAAAGCGTGCTTTGCCTCTTCCTGGAAAGCCGCCAGCACTTCCTTCTTGTAAGGATCGTTTGCCGCCTGCTGGATGTCCCAGTCCCACACCGCCGTGCGGGTCGGCAGAGGTCCGCTTGCCGCCTCGAGCTTCTGGCTGTCCTCATTGGTCAGGAACCAGACCAGCGAAGCGGCCGCTTCCTTGCTGGCGCAGTTTTCGGTGACCGAAAACCCGTGGTGCCCCGACCAGCCGGTGCGAATGCCGGCCGATCCCTTCGGCGCCACCTTCACGCCGACATTGCCGGCGACCTTCGACGACTTCGGATCGTTGAAGAAGCCTGCCCAGCCAGGCCAATCGAGGTTGATGGCGACCGTGCCCGAGGCAAAACCCTGGCCGAGATCGTCCCACAGATAGTTGGTGGTGCCGGCCGGCACCGCCTTGGCCTTGTAGAGATTGACGAACCAGTCGAGCGCGTGCACGCCGGCCTCCGAGTTGAAAGCGGGCCTGCCGTCCTTGTCGAGGTACTCGCCGCCGTCGGCGATGAGCATCTCGTAAAAACGGCCGTTGATCGCCTCTTCCTTGCCGGCGAACTGGGTGCCATAGAAATCGGGCGGGCTGGCGAAGAATTCCGCCTGCTGGGCGACCTCGTCCCAGGTGTCGGGCGGTGTCAGTTCCTTGCCGTACTTGGCCTTGTAGGCGGCCTTCTTGGCTTCATCCTGATAGAGGCTCTTCTGGTAATAGAGCGCCGAGACATCGAATTGCGCGCGCGGCAGCATTACCAGCTTGCCGTCGAGCGTCGAGGCCTTGATCGTCGACGGCACGAAGGCGTCGATCTCCTCCTTCGGCAGCAGCTTGTTCAGGTCGGTGTAGATATCAGGATATTGCGGCGCGAAGGACGAGTGGTTCGAGCCGACGCACCAGTTGATGCTGCCGGAGGCGATGTCCGACTTGATCTCCTTGTCGAGCTCGAAGTGGTTCTTCTTCGAGATCACGTTGACCTTGGCGCCGGTCAGTTTTTCCCATTCGCCGATCCGCGCGTAGAGCCCTTCATATTGCTGGCCGCCGATCAGCTTGGCGTCGATGGTGACGCCGTCGAATTTGCCGGGCAGTTCGGCAGCAAGGGCAGCACTAGCACCAAACGCGAGTAGCGTTACGCCGGCCGACAGGCCGCAAAACAGTTTCGTCATTGGTATCCTCCCAAAGAGCCTGCATCGATCGCGTAGCGAGGTCGATCGGCAGCTTCATTCATATACAAACAAAACATTTATAGGATCGTCAAGCCGAAAGTTCTTTCGGAAGCAAGGCTGTTGCGTATATGAAAAGTGAAATTCACTGGAGAGGCGCAATGGCAGAGGACGAGGAAGACGACCGGTATCGAGCCCCGGCGCTGGACAAGGGGCTCGACATCCTCGAGCTGCTGGCCGGCGTCGACGGCGGCCTGACGCAGGCGGAAATCGCCAAGAAACTCGACCGCAGCCCGAATGAGTTCTACCGCATGCTGGATCGGCTGGTGCGTCGCGGCTACGTCACGCGGCCGGATGGCGACCGTTATTCGCTGACGCTCAAGCTGTTTGGCCTGGCGCAGCTGCACGCGCCGGTGCGCCGGCTGGTTTCCTATGCGACGCCGCTGATGCGCGAACTGGCCGAAACCACACAGCAGGCAAACCAGCTCGTCGTCTTCGATCGCGGCTCCGCGGTGGTTATTGCCCAGCAGGAAGCGCCGGATTACTGGGGCATCTCCATCCGCGTCGGCTCGCATATCAGCCTGTTCGACACCGGGTCCGGCCATGTGCTGCTGGCGTTCCGCCCGCCGGAAGAGCGGCAGATGATGATTTCCGAACATCTGCGCAGCACCGACAAGCCACCGCAATCGCCAGAGTTTTTCGCTCGCCTCGATCAGATCCGGGAACGCGGCTACGAGATGATGGCGTCGATGCAGACGGCCGGCGTGTTCAACCTGTCGACGCCCGTTCTCGGCTCGGACGGCAAGGCAATCGCCGCACTGTCGATCCCCTACATAACCCTGGTCAACGCACCCAAGGCGCCCGACATCACCAGGACGATAGAGCTGCTGCTGGCAGCGACCGAAAAGCTGTCGCAACTGGCGGGATCGACTGTCAAGCAATCGCGATGAATTCTTATTTGAATGAAGAATTTCTCCGTGAGATGATCTCGAAGTCGCCAAGGAGGAGCGCGCCGCCATGATCTTCGACACCCATCTGCACCTGATCGACCAGTCCGCCCTGCGCTATCCATGGCTGGCCGGCGTGCCGGCGCTCAACCGCGATTTCCCCTACGACGAATATGCAGTCCAGGCCCGTCGCGCTGGCATCGACGGCGCGTTCCATATGGAGGTCGATGTCGATCCAGCCGATATCGAGGCCGAAACCGGCCATGTCAAAGCGCTCTCGCGGCAAAAGGGCAGTTTGCTGAGGGGAGCGATTGCCTCCTGCCGTCCGGAGGAGCCCGGCTTTGCTGCTTATTTGGAAACGCAGCGCGCAGATCCTTTCGTCAAGGGCTTTCGCCGTGTGCTGCACGTCATGCCCGATGAGCTGTCGGAGGGCGCGCTGTTTCGTGAAAACATCAAGCGGCTAGCCGGCAGCGGCCTGACCTTCGATCTTGTCGTTCTGCCGCACCAGATCCCCAAGGCGATCGCACTCGCCGATCTCGCGCCGGATGTGCAGTTCGTGCTCGACCATTGCGGCGTGCCCGACATCAAGGGCGGTGCCGAGCACCCCTGGCGCGAGCATATGGCGGAGATCGCGCGGCGCCCGAACGTCGTCGGCAAAATTTCTGGTGTGGTCGCGTATGCGGATGCCGGATCCTGGACTGTCGAAACGCTGCGTTCCTACGTCGAGCACACCATCGAATGCTTCGGCTGGGACCGCGTCGTCTGGGGCAGCGACTGGCCGGTCTGCACGCTTGGCGGCGGGCTTGCGACCTGGGTGGCGGCAACGCACGCGCTGCTTGCCGGCACCAGCACCGATGAACGGCAAAAGCTGCTCTCCGGCAACGCCAAGCGGCTGTGGCGTTTGTAAGCGCCTCAGATGGTCGCCGACACGTACCGCTCGCGGCCGTAGAGCGAAACCAGGAGCACGATGACCAGGCCAAGTGCCGCCTGCACGGTCGAGGGTCGGAAGCCGAGGCCGATCAGCAGCGTGTTGATCTCCGTCAGCACCAGCACGCCGGCAATGGTGCCGAAATAGCTGCCGCGGCCGCCGACAAGGGCGGCGCCGCCGACCACCACTGCCGCAATCGTCTGGAACAGATAGGGCTGGCCGACATCACCATAGGCTGAGCCGGTGAAGCCGAGCAGCAGCACGCCGGCCGCGGCGGCGAAGAAGGCGCTCGCGGCATAGGTGACCGTCCACATCCGGACTGGATCGATCAGCGCCAGCGGCGCAGCACCTGGATTGCTGCCGAGGGCGTAGAGACGGCGGCCGTATGGCGTGCGCGCCAGCACCAGCGCCACCAGCAAGGTCAGCACCGCGACGCATGGCACCAGCCCCGGTACCGGCAGCGGTCCGACCGAACCGCCGATCGAAACGAAGGCGGAAACCGCTGCAGGCGCCGATCCGGATGGAAAGCCGCCGGTCCACAACAGGACGGCACCTTGCACGATCATGCCGACGCCGAGCGTGACGATCAGCGGGTGGATATCGAGCCCACGCGAGATCAGGCCGTTCAGCGCCCCGATCAGCAAGGCGAGCGCGCCGACGACCGCGCAGACAAGAGCAAAATTCCAGCCGCCGCCGTAGAGCTGTGCGGCAACGACATTGGCAAAGCCGATGATGAAGGGGATCGACAGATCGATGCCGCCGAGAATGACGACGAGGGTCTGGCCGATCGATGCCACCGCCAGCAGCGAGGCAATCACCAGCAGCGCCCGGATGGCGAACGGCTGGGAGTAGCCCGGAATGAGCAAGGTGCCAAGAAGATGCAAGGCGACAGCGACAGCAAAAGCACCGGCGACGCGGGCATTGGTGGATTGGAACCAGTTCCGGCTCATGCTTCTCAGCCTTTCCGCCCCGAGAGCCGCTCCTGCACTGCCGTCATGATGACGGCCACGACAAGGATCGCGCCATAGGCGATCTGCAGCACATAGGTGGAGACGTTGAAGGCGGTCAGCACGCTCTGCAGCAGGAAGATGTCGATAGCGCCGATCGCGGCCCCGGCGAGCCCGCCGCGCCCGCCGGCAAGGCTGACGCCGCCGAGCGCCACCGCGGCAATCGCGATCAGCGTGTAGGTTGGCCCGATATTGGGGTCGGCCGAACCGATCAAGGCGGTCAGCATCAGGCCGGCACAGGCGGCAAGTATGCCGGTCATGACATAGGCGATGAAACGCACTTTGGAGACTGGAACGCCGGCCGTGTAGGCGGCGCGGTCGTCGCTGCCCACCGCCATCAGCTGGTCGTAATAAGGCGTCTGCCGCACCAGCCACCAGAACAGGAAGATCAGCGACAGCGGCAGTGCCGACCAGGGTCCGGCCATCGCCTTCAGCCAGCCCGGCGCCGGCCCGATCGGCGCCGGCAGGATGGTCAGCGTCATGCCGGTGAGGATCAGATAGGTGCCTAGCGTTGCGACGATCGGCTGGATGCGGACGATGGTCGCCAGGAAGCCGTTGGCGGCGCCGACGACCGCGCCGATCAGAAGCGCCGCCGGCACGATGACCAGCGGCGAAGACATCCCAAGCCTGAGAAACAGCACCTGGATCACCATCGCATTGACCAAGCCCATCAGCGGCCCGACGGAAATGTCGATGCCGCCGCGCCCGGCGAGGATCACTGGAGCCGAGGCGAGCGCTGCGCCGATCAGCGGTGCGGCGAGCCCGATCAGCGCGCCCCAGGCGGCGGGATGGAAGCGCGCCGGATTGAGCAGCAGATTGACCGCGATCAGGATGACCAGCAGCACCGTCGCGAAGCCAGCGCCGCGCCATCGCGCCGCCATGCGCTGAAACCCGCTCATGCCGCGCGCCCGAACATGGCCGCGATCACCGTAGTGCTTTTCATCTCGTCGCCGGTGATTTCAGCCGCGACCTGCTGTTCGCGGAACACCAGCACGCGATGGCAAAGCAGCAGAATCTCTTCGATCTCGCTCGACAGGATGACCAGAGCCATGCCGTCCGCCGCGAGCCCACGGAACACGTCATAAAGGACATGCCGTGTCGCCACGTCGACGCCGCGCGTCGGATCGTTGAGGAGCAGGATCGCCGGTTCCAGCGCCAGTGCACGGGCCAGCAGCACTTTCTGCTGATTGCCGCCCGACAGCGTGGTGATCGGCGCGTCCGGTCGCGGCGCGACGATGGACAACTTGTCCCGGTAGCTCTCATAGCGCTGCCGTCGCCCGGCGAAGCTGAGCAGGCCGTACCGCATGTCGCGCGACAACGTCGAAACGGCAAAATTGTCGAGTACCGATTGGGTCGGAAAGATGCCGGTGGTGCGCCGGTCGCGCGGCAAATAGGCGATGCCGCAGGCGACCGCTTTGCGGAAATTGGTGATCGCGCGCGCCCCGGTTGGCGCCTCGACGGTCACCTCGCCGCCAGCCGGGCGTTCCAGACCGGCCAGCACTTTCAGGAACCGCTCCTGTCCATGGCCGTCGAGACCGGCAAGGCCGACGATCTCGCCTGGCGCAATGGTTTGCGTCGTGGGGCTTACGCCGGGCGCGATCACCAGGCCGCGCACCGAAAGGCCGGCGCGATCAGCCATGCGCCAGCTCCGCCGCCGTACGAGGCGCCATCGCCCTGAGAAGTTCGGATGCGGTGGACGTGCCGCGTTCCTCGGTCGTCACCACGCTGCCGCCGCGCAGCACGGAAATCCGATCGGACAGCGCCCTCACCTCGTCCATGCGATGCGTGATGAACAGGATCAGGCAGCCTTCCGAAGCAAGCTTGCGCATCATGGCGAAAACCGCCTCGCGATCGGCAAAGTCTAGCGCCGCCGTCACCTCGTCGAGGATGAGAATGCGCGGGTTGCGGACCACGGCGCGGGCGAGCACTACCAATTGCTGAACGGCAAGCGGCAATTGGCCGGCCAACTGGTCGAGCGGGATCTCGGTCACTGCGAATTGTTTCAGCACCGCTTGGGCGCGCTGCCGCCGCTCGGCGCGCGGCACCGTGCGCGTCAGCAAGCCGTCGAGGCCGAGCAGGATGTTGTCCGTCACCGAACGGTCAGGCGCGATCAGCACTTCCTGAAATACGGTGGCCAACCCGGCGCCCTGGAACGCCGCCGGCGAGAGGCCGGCAAAGGGCGCTCCGTCGAGCAGGATCGCGCCGCTGTCCGGCTGGACGATCCCGGACAGCAGCTTGACCAGGGTACTCTTGCCCGAGCCGTTCTCGCCCAGGATGGTGTGGATCGTGCCGGCGCGGAACGCGATGGAGGCATTGGCCAGCGCAATCGTTTCGCCGTAGCGCTTCGAGATGGCCTGGACTTCCAGCATGAGCAATCCTGATGGAGAAGACCGGCACCGCCCGTGCGGAGCCGGCCTTCATAAATGCTACTTGGCGCAGGCGTCCGGCACCTTCGAATAATCCCAGCCCTTGGTCGGTGCCGGATTGGCGAAGTAGGCATCGAGCCATTCCTCCGGCATCGGATCCTTCGGCGGGACCGGGAAGATCGAGACGGCGTCCGGCGTCATGCAGTCCTTGTACCAGGCCCCGAGGTCGGCATTGTGCACCGGCGGAATCGGGATCAGCAGCGTGTTGAGCTTCGGCTTCTGCCCATCGAGCATGCGCACGCCGACACGAAACAGCGTCTCGGCCGTCCAGTGCGGCAGAACCGCATGGCCTTCGAAGCGGTATTTGTCGGGATTGGCCTTCCAGTAGCCGAGCGCATCGCCGGTGATCGAGCCGGTGATCAGCGGGGCAGGGCGGCCGGCTTCGGCAAAGGCCTCGGCGACGACTCGGCTTTCGCTGCCGGTCGTCCACACCGCATCGATCGGCGCCGGATTGGTGGCGATCGCCTGCAGCACCGCCGTCTTGGTGACATTGGCCGTCCAGTTGCCGTTGACGCTGCGCGAGACCTTGAGCTTTGAATTTTCGGCCAGCGCCTTGTCGCCGCCCTGGCGCTCCTGCACGACGATCGGATGGCCGGCGATGCCTTCGACCAGAAGCACGCTGCCGCCGTCCGGCATCGCCTTGCCGATCGCGGTCATCATGTCGTAGCCCCAGCGGGCATAGTTGGAATCGACATTGATGGCATTCGGGCTGGTCACCGACCCAGCCGCCGTGATGAACGGGATGCCGGCTTTGGCTGCGGCATCGATGGCATCGTCCAACGCCGTCGCCGAGCCGGGGATCGAGGTGATGATCGAGCATTTCTTATCGATGAAGGCGCGGATCTGGTTGATCTGCTGACTGGCGTCGTTGTTGGAATCCGACACTTCGAAACTCGCCACCGTGCCGTCGGCGATCAGCCCGTCGACCAGCCGCTTCAACTCCTTAGTGACGGTGACGCGCCACGGATTGCCCTGGTAGGACTCGGAGTGGCACCATTTCCACGGCTTTGGCGGCGGCGTGAAATTGTCCCAGGCCGACGGCAGCATCTTCTGCGGCGCGCCGTCATATTGCGCCTTCAGTTCGGTCGGCAATCCAGCAATCACGCCCGAAACGTCTTGAGCGCAGGCTATGGTCGTGAGCGATGCAAGTGCGGTTGCGGCCATAAGGCCGCGGATCAGGCTGTTCATGTTCTCCTCCGTTCGGTTGTTTTCAGGCTCCTCCGCCGGCAACGCCGGACACCTGCGTCGAAAGGCTCTCCCGAAACAGGCGATTGAGATCGGCAACGACGCGAGCGGCATTGTGCCTTTCGCTCAGGCCAAGATTGACGCGATCTGACGCCGCCTGCTGGAAGGCCATGTAGCCGTCGTGCCGCGGCCTGACACAGGCACCTTCGAGTGTGGCTCGGGTGTCCTTGTAGAAATTGCCGGTGGCAGCGTTAACGGCGGCATCCTCCCAGGCTGCCGCATGGCCGGGCTGGCCGCCGCCCGAGGCGTAAGGGCCGCGCTGCACGTCACCGCTGGCGATCCAGTAGGCGAAGTCGATGGCCTCCTGCCTGGCCTTCGAAAAAGCTGACACGGCAATGCCAGTCCCGCCGAGCGCCGAGCCTTTGGGGCCGGCATTGCCCGCCGCCGGGATATCCGTGAAAGCCAGGCGGTTGGGTCGAAACCCGGCGATGGCATAGGAGACATAGCCATAGATCAGCGGTGCACAGGCGATCCGCGAGCCGGATCCGGCCATTTGCTCCAGAACCGCTATCGGATCCATGCCAAGGCAGGCCGGATCGACGAGGGCCGCGATCTCGCGCATCATCTCGAAAACCTGCTTGCCGGTTGCCGGGTCCACATGGTCGCCAGGGCCTTCACCGGCGGGCCGGCCGAGAGTGCCGGCAAGCGTGTAGAACACCATCAGCGAATGCGGCGGCCTGAGCGGCAACAGCACGTGGCCTTGCCGGGCCAGATCGAGGGCATAGGCCCAGTTCGCCGGTGCAGCCGAAAGCATGTCCGGCCGCCAGGCCTCCACCTGGCTTGCCGCGTCGATCGGAAACGCCCACTGCCGGCCTTGCCAGTTGTAGCTCGGAAAGGACCGGCCGACACTGCCCGCCGCAAGTGCTGCACGTTCGGCTTCCCGGCCGGCCGCATCGAGCGGCGTCAAACAATTCTCGGCGGTGATCTGGCCGACATGCGGATGGTCGATGACGATCAGGTCGTAGGCACGGGCCAGTTCTTCGACCGGGAAGGATTCGAAATCCTGCAGCGAGCGCTTGTCCCATTCGATGGCGACGCCGGTGCGTTCCGTCCACAGCGCTGAACAGGCGACCATCGGGTCATAGCCGCGCGGATGGCTCCAGGTCATGCCTTTGAGCGTCACGTCGCTCACAGCCCGAACTCCTCGCGGATCTTTGCGCTGTGCTCGCCGATGCGTGGCGCGGCCCGCTCGACCTTGGCGCGGATGCCGTCGACCCTGAGCGGCGAGCGCGTGGTGAGGATCGAAACGTCATCCTCGCGCGTCACCGTCTGCAGCATGTCGAGAACCTTGAAGCCTTCGCTGGCCATCATTTCCGGCCAGGTCAAAACCTTGGCGCACCAGATGTCGGCAGGTTCGAGAATGGCAAGCCATTCGTCGACCGTCTTCGTCGCGATTTTTTGCGCGATGATCGCCTTGATCTCGTCGCGGGCGGTGAACCAGGTCGACGGCTGATCGCGGTAGGGCGCAAGCTCTTCGAGGCCCAGAAGATCGGCCAGCTTCGATATCGGCGTCATGGCGATCGCCAGATAACCGTCCTTGGCCGGATAGACGCCGTAGGGCGCCGACAGATAGGCATGGGCGCTGCGGAAAGATGACCGCCGCGGCAGCCGGCGTCCGTCATTGAGATGCGTCGTCAGCACCTCGAACTGGAAGTCGACCAGTGCTTCGAGCAGGCTGGTCTCGACATGGCTGCCCTTGCCGGTCACGCCGCGCCGCACCAGTGCGGCAAGGATGCCTTGCGCGGCGGCGGAGCCGGCCAGCATGTCGGCGATGGCCAGCCCGAAGGGCACCGGCCCCTGGTCCTCGTCGCCGTTCAGCCACATCACGCCGGAGCGGGCCTGCGCCAGCAGATCCTGACCGGGCCGCTTGACCCAGGGGCCTTCCTCGCCATAGCCGCTGATCGAGGCATAGACCAGGCGCGGATTAATCTTGCGCACCGCCTCGTAATCGAAGCCCAGGCGTTCGATGACGCCGGGCCTGAAATTCTGGATCAGCACGTCGGCCTTGGCCAGCAGGCCGCGCAGCGCCGCAAGATCGGCCTCGTCCTTCAAGTCGATGGCAAGGCTTTCCTTGGCGCGGTTGATGGCATGAAAAATGGTGGAATCGCCACCGATCTCGGTGTCGCTGAGATAAAGCCGGCGCGACAGGTCGCCGCCATCCGGCCGTTCTATCTTGATGACGCGGGCGCCGAGGTCGAGCAGTCTGAGTGAACAGTAAGGCCCGGACAGGAACTGGCTCATATCGACGACGATGAGCCCGGTCAGCGGCAGTTCGGCAATGGCAGCCATTGCCTATCTCTCCGTCTTGCCGGCGAAATCGGCCGGATTGCGGTACTTCACCGTCTGCAGGTGCTCGCAATAAAGCACGAGCTCGCCTTCGCCCTTGAAGACTTCATAGCTGGCGCGGATCAGCCCCATTTCCTTGTATTTCGGCTTCTTGTCGAGGTTGGAGCGGATCGAATAAATCGTGTCGCCGATGAACACCGGCTTGATGAAGCGCAATTTGTCGTAGCCATACGAAAAGGCGTTGATGCAATTGGTGGCGACGAGCCCGAGCCCGGCCGAGAACACGAAGGCGCCGGCGACCAGCCGCTTACCGAAGATGCCTTCCGTTTCAGCGAACATCTGGTCCTGCACGTATGGATGGATGTCGAGCACCAGCGTATTGAAGAGATGGCTGTCGCCCTCGGCAATGGTCCGGCGCAGCGAACGGATTTTCTGGCCGACCGGCCAGTCTTCGTAGAACCAGTTCTCCGCGTTCCAGACGGCAAGGTCGGCGTGTTCCTTCGGCATGTTGGCGGGGTGTGTCGATGCCACGCCAACGGTCGGCGCGAAGCCGCTCATGACGACTTCCTCTGGGAGCGGGAATCGTCCATCAGGGCGCGCCGCAGACCAGCGAAATGCATCATCGATCCTCCCGTCAATCTTCTTTTGTGAATAGTATTTTCACATATGGGGTTGTGTTGCAAGCGAGTCTCAGCGAAATTTTGCTGCGATCCGCGGCGGCCAACGCCGGCGGAACAGGAGGAAATGATGCAGAATGCCTGTCTGGTTTTCGTCGGCAGCCTCAACCGCGACGCCCCATATTTTCAGGGCGCGCGCGGCGTCGGGCTGGGCGTCTATAGTTTCGACGAGGGGGCGCTGGAGACGAAGAAACTGGCCGAGACGGGAGGCATCGACAATCCGACCTTCCTGTCGGTGACGCCGGATGGCTCCTACATCTACGCCAATTCCGAAGTGTTCACCTGGCGCGAAGGCGCGGTCTCGGCCTACCGTTTCGACAGGCAGGCCGCCACGCTGTCCTACATCAATAAGCAGCCGACGCTGGGCAGCATAACGGCGCACAACACCATCACGCGCGACCGGACGAAGCTATTGGTCGCCAATTACGGCATGGGCGAGGGTGGCCCCGATCGCTCGGTCGTGGTCTTCGGGCTGCGCGATGATGGCGGCCTGACCGCGCCATTGTCGAGCGTCGCCCATAGCGGGACCGGACCAGACCTCGCACGCCAGGAGCGGCCGCATGCCCATAGCGTAACCGAGACGGTTGCCGGCGGTGTTGCGATCGTCGCCGACCTCGGCATCGACCGGCTGGTGTCCTACCGCATCGGCTCAGACTGCAGCCTGACCAAACTGGCCGAGTCGGCGCTTGCGCCGGGCGCAGGTCCGCGCCATCTCGCGCTGCATCCCGGCGGCCGCTTCGTGTTCGTCATGAACGAACTGGATTCGACGGTCGTCTCGCTGGCGCTGGACGAAGCATCAGGCAAGCTTACAGTGGTCGACAGCAAGCCGGCCGTGCCGGCCGAGGCACGCGACGGCAATCACTGTGCCGACATCCAGATCTCGCCCGACGGCCGCTTTCTCTACGGCTCCAATCGCGGCCATGACAGCATCGCCGTGTTTTCGATCGACCAGCAAACCGGCAGGCTTGCCCTTGTCGACTATACGCCTTGCGGCGGTGCCACGCCGCGCAATCTGGCACTGACGCCCTCGGGCGGCCATCTGTTCTCGGCCAACCAGAATGCCGACCGCATCTCGATTTTCGCCCGTGATGCCGCAACCGGCCGGCTGACCGACACCGGCCGATCCATCGGCATTGGCACGCCGATGTGCGTGAGGATCGTGCGTTGACGCGATCTCAGAACTCGAGCGCCTGCCTGAGTGCCGGGCCGCTCCTGACACGCAAATCGAGGTCGGCCTCGATATGGTCGATGTGGTGCAGCATCAGCGCGCTGGCGCGTTCGGCATTGCCATTTTCCAGCGCCTCGAGGATCTGCGTGTGTTCGTTGTGGCCGCAGCTCGAGATACCCGAGCGGCCATAGAGTGCGATCACCAGAGATGAACGAGCGACCAGCTCCTCCATGAAGCGCTGCAGGATGACGTTTCCGGCGACCGACGCCAGAAGCAGGTGAAAATCTCCCGACGCCTTGATCTCCGATCGCCTTGCGTTCGGTCCGCGTTCGGCAATGAAGCGGCCCTCTTCATCGAGCTGGGCTTTGAACGCGGCGACATGCGCCGGCGTCATCCGCCCAGCCGCGGCGATTGCGATTCCGGGCTCGATCAGTCGGCGCGAAGCAAAGACCTGCCGCGCTTCCTCCGGCGACGGATTGGCGACGAAGGCGCCGCGATTGCGTTCGGTGCGCACCAATCCCTCGAAGGAGAGCATCTGCAGTGCGGCGCGCGCCACGGTGCGGCTGACATCGAACAGCGTGCCGACTTCGCCTTCGGAAAGCTTGGTTCCCGGCGCCAGCCGGCGATCGACGATGGCGTCGCGCAACTGGTCGCGAATCGCCTGCGCGCGATCCTCGTTGGCGGCCTCGATGGCAGGGAAAGTCTGGTCGGCAATGTTCATGGCGATGGTCCTGCGTTCTTCTACCCTGAATCGCATCGCTTGGACGAGAGACAAAGTGAATACAGGGATGGAAAAGATTGCATACGATTTTTGCGAGGATCGGCGGCGATCGCCTATAATTTGTGCATTGCACAAGGATGCCGTATCGGCAGCCATGTAGATGCAGCCCTGATTTCTTCGAGGATTCAGTCGGTTGGTGCACCGGCGCGCAACTGGCACACATGATGCTTTGGCTAATCCGACCAAAGGGGAAGCTGGATGTCCAAAGCCGCCGAAATCGACATTGTGTCCGTTTCGAAAGTCTATGGCGCGACGACTGCCGTCGAAGGCATCAGCCTGAAAATCCCTGCGGGAACCTATTGCTGCCTGCTCGGTCCGTCCGGCTGTGGCAAGACCTCGACGCTGCGCATGATCGCCGGGCACGAGAGCATATCGAGCGGCGATGTGCGGCTCGGCAACACAGTGGTCACCGACCTGCCGCCGGCCAGGCGCGGCACTGCCATGATGTTCCAATCCTACGCGCTGTTTCCGCATCTCGACCTGATCGACAATGTCGCGTTCAGCCTGAAGATGAAAGGCGTCGGCAAGGAGGAGCGCCGCGCCAAGGCACTCGACATGCTGAAGCTGATGAAGATGGAGGCTTATGCCAGCCGCCGTCCGGCGCAGCTGTCCGGCGGCCAACAGCAGCGTGTTGCTCTCGCCCGCGCGCTGATCACCGATCCCGAGGCGCTGTTGCTCGACGAACCGCTTTCGGCGCTCGATCCGTTCCTGAAGATCCGCATGCGGGCCGAACTGAAGAAGCTGCAGACGTCGCTCGGCATCACTTTCGTCCACGTCACCCACAGCCAGGAAGAGGCGATGGCGCTGGCCGACCTGATAGTGGTCATGAACGATGGCCGTATCGAGCAGGCGGCGCACCCTCGCACGGTGTTCGAGCGGCCGGCTACGGCCTTCGTCGCTCGTTTCATGGGCGACCACGATGTCCTCTCCGGCCGCGTCACCGGTAGTCGCGACGGCATGGTCGTTTTCGATGTGCCCGGCGGCGTCACGCTCGCCGCCAGTGGGCAGGGCAGGGAGACCGGGGAGCCCATCGACATCGCCATTCGCACCGACCACGTGCGGATCGGCGAGCCGCCCGCGGCGGGGCTCGGCTTCACTGGCATCGTTTCAAACGTCGAGTACCGCGGTTCGACCGTGAAGCTCTCGGTCAATGGCGCGGGCATCGAGGATTTCACGGTGATCGTCGACGACACCAGCTTCTTCGCCAGCCCGGTTGCCGTCGGCGACGCAGTGCCGATCGCCTGGGACGCCGAGGACGCGATCGTCCTTGGCCGTCTCGATTCCTGAAATCCAGCATAACCAACCAAAACAGGGGAACTGAACATGACCAACACCACAGACAAGAAGACTGGAATATCGCGTCGCTCGCTGCTCAAGACAGGCGCCGCCGCCGTCGGTTTTGCCGCCGGTTCCGGCGCTATATCAGGCTTTCCGACCATCTGGGCGCAATCGAACATCACGTTGCGCCAGTTCGGCACCGGCGTGTCCAACCTCAATGCCATCGCCGACAAGTGCAAGGCGGATCTCGGCATCACGCTGGAGATGACGGCAACCGATTCCGATGCCGCCGCCCAGCGCGCGGTAACGCAGCCCGACAGCTACGACATCGCCGATATCGAATACTGGATCTGCAAGAAGGTGTTTCCGACAGGCGTCCTGCAGCCGATGGATGTCACCAAGCTGAAATACTACGACGAGCTCGTGCCGCTGTTCAAAACCGGCAAGCTGACGCCGGACAGCGTCATCGCCCAGGGCACCGCGCCGCACACGGTCGGTTACGTCGAGGCGCAGGACAGCAAGGTATTCGCCAAGGCGCCGACCAATTGGTTCACCATGGTGCCGACGATCTACAATGCCGATACGCTCGGCATCCGCCCCGACCTCGTCGGCCGTGACATCACCACCTGGGCCGACATCATGGATCCGGCCTTCAAGGGCAAGACAGCCATCCTCAACATCCCGTCGATCGGCATCATGGATGCGGCGATGATCATGGAAGCCACTGGCAATATCAAATATGCCGACAAGGGCAACATGACCAAGGAGGAGATCGACAAGACCATCGATTTCCTCATTAAGGCCAAGCAGGACGGCCAGTTCCGTGCCTTCTGGAAGTCCTTCGACGAAAGCGTCAACCTGATGGCTTCAGGCGAAGTGGTGATCCAGTCGATGTGGTCGCCGGCCGTGGCCGCGGTCCGCTCCAAGGGCATCGCGTGCCGGTTCCAGCCGCTCAAGGAAGGCTACCGGTCCTGGGGTGGCGGGCTTGGCCTGGCAGCCCATCTCTCCGGCGCCGAACTCGATGCCGCCTATGAATACATCAACTGGTACACGTCCGGTTGGGTGGGCGGCTACCTCAATCGCCAGGGCTACTACTCGGCCAACATGGTGTCGGCCAAGAAGTTCATGTCCGAGGACGAATGGGGCTACTGGATCGAAGGTAAGCCAGCAAAGGGCGATATCCTGTCGCCGGACGGCAAGGTCATGGAAAAGGCAGGCGCCGTGCGTGACGGCGGCTCGTTCGAAGAGCGCATGGGCAAGGTCGCCTGCTGGAACTCGGTCATGGACGAGGACCGCTATATGGTAAAGCGCTGGAACGAGTTCATCGCTGCTTGATGCCCTCTGCCTTCTCCCCTTGTGGGAGAAGGTGGATTGGCGCGCAGCGCCAAGACGGTTGAGGGGTGCTGGACGGAGCACTGTTGGTGCCACGCTGGAACACCCCTCATCCGACCGAGCTTCGCTCGGCCACCTTCTCCCACAGGGGGAGAAGGGAACACCCCTCAGTCGCATCGCCGACTTGGACCGAGAGATAGATGGCAGTAGCGCTCGAACAATCCACGCACGTTACGTCTGCGAAGCCGGCCAGACCTAGGCGCTCCTTTGCCGGCGTCGCACCCTATCTCCAGGCGGCACCGCTGGCGCTGATCCTCGGCGCGTTCCTCCTGTTGCCGATCCTGATGATCGCCGTGGTCTCATTCTGGGACTACGATTTCGCGGCGATGTATCCGGATTTCCTGACCACCAACTATGCCGACACGCTCGGCTCCTGGGTCACCTGGAAAACCTATCTGAACACGCTGAAATACGCCGCCATCGTTTGGGCGCTGACGCTGTTCATCGGTTTCTGGGTCGCCTATTTCCTCGCCTTCCACATCAGAACCACAGCCATGCAGATGGTGCTGTTCCTCGTCTGCACCGTGCCGTTCCTGACCTCCAACATCATCCGCATGATCTCGTGGATTCCAGTGCTTGGCCGCAATGGCCTGGTCAACTCGACGCTGGTGCAGATGGGGCTGATCCCGAAGCCGATCGAATGGTTGCTCTATTCCGAATTCGCCGTGGTGCTGGCCATGGTGCATCTCTATACGCTGTTCATGGTGACGCCGATCTTCAACACGCTGATGCGCATCGACAAGTCGTTGGTCGAGGCCGCGCGCGACGCCGGCGCTTCCGGCTGGCAGGTTCTGTGGAACGTCGTCATCCCGCTTGCCAAGCCCGGCATGGCGATCGGCACCATCTTCGTCGTCACCCTGGTGATGGCCGACTTTTCGACGGTGCAGGTGATGTCCGGCGGCCAGAGCGCCTCTGTCGCGCTGATGATGAAAAACCAGATGTCGCTGCTGCAATATCCGGCAGCCGCCGCCAACGCCGTCGTGCTGCTGGTGCTGGTGCTGTTGATGGTCGCGGGCATCCTGCGCATCGTCGATATTCGCAAGGAGCTGTGAGGCGATGAGCCACGACAAGCGCACCTTCGAATTCTACGTGCTGGCGGCCTTCTTCGCGCTTTTCGTGCTATTCCTATACGGCCCGCTTTCGGCGATCCTTATCCTGTCCTTCCAGGGCGAGAATGGCGGTCTGACGTTTCCGTTGAACGGCGTTTCGCTGCACTGGTTCGCCAATCTGTTCGAGCGCCAGGCGGTCGGCGATTTCGGCGGCAGTTTCAAACGCTCGCTCGTCCTTGGCCTGATGGTGATGATCGTCACGGTCGTCGTGTCGCTGCTTGCCGGCCTTGCCTTCCGGCAGAAATTTCGCGGCGCAACTGCCTTGTTCTATCTGGCCGTCGCCAGCCTCGTCGTGCCGTCGATCATTATCAGCCTCGGCATCGGCGTCGTCTTTCAGCAGGTCGGCTTCCGCCCCGCCTGGTACACCTCTGCTTTCGGCGCCCATCTGACCTGGACCTTGCCTTTCGGCGTGCTGATCATGTTCGCGGTCTTCAACCGGTTCTCGCCGGCCTATGAGGAAGCCGCGCGGGATCTCGGAGCATCGTCGTGGCAGACCTTCGCCCATGTCGTTCTGCCGATGATCGCGCCCAGCCTGATCGGTGTCGGCCTGTTCGGCTTCACTCTGTCATATGACGAGTTCGCCCGCACGCTGATGACCTCGGGGACCTTCAACACGCTGCCGCTCGAAATCTACGGCATGACGACGAATGTGACGACGCCGGTGCTCTATGCGCTCGGTACAGTGACGACCGTGTTTTCCTTTCTGGTGATCCTGCTGACGCTCGGCGCAATCGTCTATGTCGGCCGCCGCCGGGAGCGTGCCTGACAGTGCAGATCCTCGTGGTCAATCCAAACACCACCGCCAGCATGACCGAGACTATTGCGGCGGCGGCCCGATCGGTCGCTGGTCAATCGACGAAGATCGTTGCCGTCACCTCGACGATGGGCCCGGTTTCGATCGAAGGCTATTATGATGAAGCGCTTGCCGTACCCGGCCTGCTGGTCGAGATCGCTGCCGGCGAGCGCTCAGGCGCGCAGGCTGCGATCATCGCCTGTTTCGACGACACCGGCCTCGACGCCGCACGCGCCATGGCCAACATTCCGGTCATCGGCATTTGCGAGGCAGCGCTCAGCACGGCCTCGTTCATCGCCCAGCGCTTCACCGTCGTCACCACCACCGGACGCTCGCACGTGCCGGTCGAAGGGTTGGTGCAGCGCTATGGCATGGCGGGGCGCGCGCGCGTGCGCGCTGCCGATATCCCGGTTCTTGCCCTCGAAGATCCGGCATCCGATGCGCTCCTGAAGCTGCGCAACGAGATTGCGCGCGCCATCGACGAGGATCGCGCCGAAGCGATCGTGCTCGGCTGTGCCGGCATGGCCGACTTGGCGGCCGCGCTGCAGCGGGAATTCGGGCTTCCGGTCATCGACGGCGTCGGCGCCGCAGTCAAGCAGGCCGAGGCCTTGATAACGCTTGGCCTGACGACATCCAAGCGCGGCGCCTATGCAAGCCCATTGGCAAAGCCCTATCATGGTGCGTTGAAGTCCTTCGCGCCTGATGCCGCCGAGTGATCGCAATGCCCCGAACGATCCGAACGCTCGCACGTGAAGAAGTGCAAACCCTTGTCGATTGGGCGGCGGCGGAAGGCTGGAACCCCGGCCTCAGCGACGCCGCGCTGTTCCAGGCAGCCGACCCGCAGGGCTTCATCGGCGCCTTTGTCGACGGCGAGATGGCGGCCGGCATTTCAGCCGTTGCCTATGGCGAGGAATTCGGCTTCATCGGCCTGTATATCTGCCGGCCGGACAGGCGTGGCCAAGGCCATGGTAAGGCCGTTTGGGATGCCGGCATGGCGCGGCTCGACAACCGCACGATCGGCCTCGACGGCGTCGTCGAACAACAGGCCAACTACCGCAGCATGGGTTTTGCGCCGGCCTACCGGACGATACGGCTCATGGGGTCGTCGAATGCCCCGGCAGCCGCCGGCAGCGACATTCGCGCCGTAGGGCCGGAACTCGTGCCGGACATACTGGACTATGACCGCCGCTTCTTTCCCGGCCCGAGGCGATCCTTCCTGGAGCACTGGCTGCGCCCGCCGCATATGGCCCATGCGATCGTCAAGCACGGCGCCATTGCAGGATATGGCGTCGCGCGCCAATGCCGGGACGGCTGCAAGATCGGCCCGCTCTTTGCCGACAGCCTGGATGCAGCGAGCCGTCTCTTCGCCGCACTCGCGCACATGTCCGGTCCCGGAAACGTCCATCTCGACGTGCCCGAGACCAGCGGGCAATTTGCAGATTTGCTGTCGTCCGCCGGCCTTCAACCCGGCTTCGAGACAGCTCGGATGTACAAGGGAAGGGCGCCGCAGCTCATGCAGTCCGGGGTTTTTGCGATAACGACGTTGGAGCTTGGCTGAAACGGTGCAAGCCGACGTCTACCGTAAAGTCGGGCAACACGAATACCTGGTCTATTTTTCCTGAACCGAAATGCCGGAATCGTCGATACGAAGTTCCACGCCTTTCGGCTTAGTCTCCTCGCGATAAACATAGATGCCCAAGGCAATGACGGCGACGACCAAAGCGCCGATGATGAGATAAAGATAGTTCTGCTTCATCCGCTGTCGTTAACAACATGATGTGGGCGAGTCTAGCAGTTCGGGTATCAGGACGGCGGACGGACACGCGCGTCGATCAGCCATCCAGCCGGTCGCGCAGCATGCTCCAGGGGAGCACCATGTTTGGTGCATGCCGCATCAGGCTGTGGAACGGGATCGGCGACGACGGTCCAAACGGCAGCGGCAAATCCTGAGGCTTTGTTCCATCAGCCCAGTCGGCAAGCACCTGGCCCATGGCAGTCGTCATGGCGATGCCGCGCCCATTGCAGGCAAAGCCCGCAACCAGGCCGGGGCCGAGATCGACGAGGCGCGGCAGGAAGTCGGGCTCGACTGCAGCCATACCCGACCAGCTGTAGTCGATCGGCGGCATTCCCGGGAGATCGAGATGCCTGGCAAGCCGTCGCCAGATTGCCTGCGGCACCCGAGTGTCGGCACCGAGGCTAAGAACATGCATGCCGCCGGTTATCAGCCTGTTTTCGCCATCGAAGCGGAAGGTGAAGAGATTGCGCCTTGTGTCGCCGACGCCTTGCCCTCCTGGAAGCAGGCGGGTGCGGTATTCGCGCGGCAGCGGCGCCGTCGCGATCTGGAAGATTTTCAGCGGGAAATAGGTTCGCTGCAGCGCGCGATCCAGCGCCCCGCCATAGGCGTTGGTGGCGACCAGCACTTTTTCGGCACGCACCGAACCGGCGGCCGTCTTCAAAGCCCAACCATCGCCTATGTGATCGATCGACGCGACACGCGTATGCTCGAAGATGCGCGCTCCGGCCTTTTCCGCCGCGTCGGCCAATCCGCGCGCATATTCGACCGGATTGAGGACGCCACCCGACCTGTCCATCCAGCCACCGAGATAACCGCGAACGCCGGTCAGCTCTTCGACCGCCTGTCTGTCCAGCGCGACAGTCTGTCTTCCGCGTTGTGCCCATTGTTCGGCGCGCGATCTGGTCTTTTGCAAAGCGGCCGGTGAATGGGCTGGTTGTATCCAGCCGCTCTGGACGGCATCGCATTCGATGGCATGCCGCTTGATCAGGGCAAAGACGAGGTCGGCGCTGCCGGCGGCGAAATCGACAAGGCGTTCGCCGCGTTCGGGCCCAAGCTGGGCAATGATATCGTCGGGGTCTCTTTTCGCGAAATTCGGCACGACGAAGCCGGCGTTCCTGCCGGTTGCCCCCCAGGCGATGATTTCCGCCTCGAGGACGGCCACCGAGATGCCTCTTTCGGCGGTGTGCAGCGCGGTTGAAAGGCCCGAAAACCCGCCGCCGACAATTGCCAGATCGACATCGAGTGCGCCTTCGAGGGTGGGCCGGTCGCGGCGACTGCGGCTGACGGCATGCCAAAGGGAAACGCCGTGCGGCCGGGTCACAGCGTTCATGAGCCGCTCTCGCTCGGGGCCACGCGTGCACGCTTGCCGAACCTTGGACGCCGCGGCCTGTCGCCAAACAGGCCGTTCGGCCTGACCAGAAGGATGACGCACAGCATCACGCCGATGGCGACGATCTGCAGCGAAGCGGCGCGGGCCTGCTGTTCCGGCGAGAACAACATACTGGTCAAGGCTCCCGATCCGGCCCATATCGCCCAGACCAGGATGCTGCCGATGACGGCGCCGATATTGCTGCCCGAGCCGCCGACGATCAGCATCACCCAGACCTGGAAAGTCAGCGCCGGCAAATAATTGTCCGGGGCGATGAAGCCGGTGAAATGCGCCTGCAGCGCACCGGCCAGCCCCATGATGGCGCCGCCGACGGCAAAGGCCTGGACCCGGTAGAACCGCGCGCTTTTTCCCAGGGATATCGCGGCCCGCTCATCCTCGCGAAGCGCCTTCAACACGCGCCCCCACGGGCTGCGCGACAGATGCTCCAGCGCGAGATAGACGATCAGCGTCACCACCGAGACGACGGCAAGATTCGACAGGTTGAACAGTAATGGGGTTTCGGCAAGACCGCCGAACGGACGCGGAATGAAGCCGATGCCGAACGGGCCGCCGGTCAGCGTCTGGGCATTGAGAGCCACCAATTGCACGACGACGGCGACGCCAAAGGTGGTGATCGCCAGATAGTCCGATCTCAGGCGCAGCGTGGCGATGCCGGTGATGGCGGCGGCGACACCGCCCACCAGCATGGCGCCGAGCCAGCCGACAAGGATCGGCAGATCGAAGCCGCCGAGTCGCGCGGCATCGTCGGGCGTGGTCAGCAGTGCCGAGGTGTAGGCGCCGATGGCAACGAAGCCGGCGACCCCGACATTGAAAAGCCCGGTCAGCCCCCATTGCAAATTGAGCCCGAGCGTGACGAGCGAAAAAATCAGCGCGGTGGTCAGGAAGAAAGCGCCGTAGCCGAGCAGATCCATCAGCGTTCCCCCACTCCGAAAAGGCCGATAGGCCGCACGAACAGCACCGCCATCAGGATGATGAAGGAGATGGCCGCCCGCCATTCGGCGCCGATCAATTGCACCGCGCCGGCTTCGGCCAAACCGATGATCAAGCCGCCGAGAACGGCGCCGGGTACACTGCCGATGCCGCCGAGGATGGCGGCCGCGAACATCGGCAGCAGCATCTCGAAACCCATGAACGGGCGGATCTGAATGAGCATGCCGATCATGACGCCGGCGACACAGGCCAGCCCCCCGCCGATGATCCAGGTGACGCGCACGACTTTGGCGACGTCGATACCGACAATGCGGGCAAGTGCCGCGTTCTGGCTCAACGCCTGCATCGAGCGGCCGGTCTGGGTACGCGTCATCAAAAGATGTACGCCGAGCACCAGAACGGCGGTCAGCAGCAGCAGCGCGATTTGGTCCGGGGTGATGCGAATGCCGAAGCCTATCGGCATGGCGATCTGGATCGCCCGGCTGAAATAGGTCGGACGCGAGGTGAAGATGAATTCGAGCAGGCTTCTCAGCGCCATCGAGGCGCCGAAGCTCGCCATCACCACGATGATCGCCTGGCCCTTGGCGCGCAGCCGCGCGAACAGCACCATGTCGAGCGCCAGCGCCAGCAGGCCGGTGGCCGCCATGCCGATGATGAGCGCGACGATCAGCGGCCAGCCGAAGGAGAGGGGTGCGATCGGCGCGATCTTGCCGAACATCGCGCCGATAGCGCCAACCACGGCGAGCGTCGCATAGGCGCCCCAGGCCATGAAGTCGCCATGGGCGAAGTTCGAGAAGCGCAGGATTGAATAGGTGAGCGTCACGCCGATGGCGCCGAGGCCGATCATCGAGCCTGCCAGCAGCCCGTCGGCGACGAATTGCAGGTTCATGCCGCGCCTCCTTTTCCAAGGTCGGGGCGGCGCTGGCCAAGATAGAGCTCGGCGACGACAGGATCGTTCCAGAGCTCGGAGGCGATGCCCTGGTGCCGGTCCTTGCCCTCGACCAGCACGTAGGCGCGATCGCCGATCGCAAGCGCTGCCTTGGCGTTCTGTTCGACCAGCAGAATGGTGACGCCGGATTTGCGGATACCGGCCAGCATCTCGAACACCATCGCCACGAATTTCGGTGACAGGCCGGCCGACGGTTCGTCGAGCACCAGCACCGTGGGATGGACGATCAACGCCCGGGCGACGGCCAGCATCTGCCGCTGTCCGCCCGAGAGATTGCCCGCGGCCGTTCTGCGCTGACGGGCGAGGTCGGGAAAGGCCGCATACATTTCCTCGATGCGGGCAGGGATCTCGCGCGGCCTCAGGATGCCGCAGGCGACCTTCAAATTGTCCTCGACCGACATCAGCGGGAAGATGTTTTCGGTCTGCGGCACGAACGCAAGGCCAAGGCGGACCATGGTGTGGGCGGGCGCCGCCGTGATGTCCTTGCCGTCCAGCAGCACGGTGCCGCCGGTGATCGGGACAAGGCCGGCGATGGCCTTGATAAGGCTCGACTTGCCGGCGCCGTTGGGACCGAGGACGACGACGATCTCGCCCTGGTCGACGGTGATCGAAGCGCCGCGCACGATCGGCACGCCGGGCTCATAGCCGGCTTCGAGACCGCGGACGTCGAGTACCGTTTGGCTCATGCAGCGCCTCCGAGATAGGCCTCGATGACGCGCGGGTCGCGCGCAACCTCGTCCGGAGTGCCCTCGCACAGCAGCTGGCCGCTTGCCATGACCAGCACCCGGTGGCAGAGCCGCGTCACCATGTCGATATTGTGCTCGATCAGCAGGAAGGTGATGCCGCGCGCATTGATGTCGCGGATGCGGTCGATAATGATCTCGAGCAGGGTTGCGTTGACCCCGGCCGCCGGCTCGTCGAGCAGGATGATCGCCGGGTCGGCCATCATCACGCGGGCCAGTTCGAGCAGCTTGCGCTGGCCGCCTGAAAGCACGCGCGCAGGTTCGTGCGCGAGGTGAGCGATCGTGACGAGCTCAAGCAGTTCGACGGCTCTTGTCTCGGCAGCCCTTTCTTCGGCAGCGACCCGCCGGGGCGTCAGGAAATTGGCGAGCAGTTTTTCTCCGGCCTGCCCTTGCGCGGCCAGCATAACGTTTTCGATCAGCGTCAGGTTAGGCAAGGGCCGGGGGATCTGGAACGTGCGGCCAAGGCCGCGGCCAATGCGGCGATGGGCAGCTTCCCCCGACACCGATACGCCGTTGAGAAGGATTTCGCCGCTGGTCGGCAGGATGCTGCCGGCCAGCAGGTCGAACATCGTCGTCTTGCCGGCGCCGTTCGGGCCGATAAGGCCGAGTATTTCGCCTGGCTGGACGTCAAACGAGACATTGTTGACCGCGACAAGGCCGCCGAAGCGTCTGACGACGTTCCTGGCCGTCAGAACCGGCGTGCGGATCTCCTCCTGCCGTTCTGTCGTGTCGCCCATCAATCCCTCTGGCCGAAAGCGATCTTCGCCGCCTATGATTTGTGATCACACTTGCTTTGATCACGCTATTCGGCTTTAATTTCTTCCGCAAGCCGAAAACGGGCCGAATGGCCACCGGGAACGCCATGCAGAAGGCCGCCATCGAACGGAATAACGAAACGATCGCAGCCCAGCTTACGCCGGTCGGCCGCGAAACCGTGCAGGATCGCGTCTATTCGGAGCTGCGCCGTGCCTTGATCGGCGGCCTTTTTGAGCCGAGTCAGGTGCTGACCATCCGTGGCCTCGCCGACGCGCTGATCACCAGTACCATGCCGGTGCGTGAGGCGCTCGGGCGGTTGATCACGGAGAAGGCGCTGGAGGCGCTTCCCAACCGCTCGGTGCGCGTGCCGCCTATCACGCTGGAGCGTATCGACGACCTCTTGCGCGCCCGCTCCCTCATAGAGGGCGAAGCGATAGCACTTGCCGCTACGCGCATGAATTCGCGCCAGATAGCCACGGTCGAAGCCATGCTGGGCCAATGGGACGAGATGCGGGCGCTGAAGCACAAGAAGGATATCGACCGCGAGGCGACGCTCAACCAGAGCTTCCACTTCGAGATCTACCGATGCTGTGGCTCCGCCGTGCTGATCCCGATGATCGAGAGCCTGTGGCTGCAATCCGGGCCGTGCATTCGCGTGGCCATTTACGCATTTTCCGATGCCGGTGAAGTCGATACCGCCCACTACCATCGTAGTATCGTCGCAGCGCTTTCCAGGCAGGATGCCCAGGCAGCGCGCGAGGCGCTGGTGGCGGACATCAGCCGGCCCTTCGCCTTCCTGCGCGACAAGCTCCAATCCGCAAGCAAAGAAGGATTGAGAGCATGACGACGCCTGGCATCAGGATCACCGAGCCACGCTCGAAGCTTTCCGTGACCGCGCTGCTGTTGCCTGAAAAGGCGCCCGACAACGCCGCCTTCCTGCTGGCCTATCTCGAGCAGCCGCGCGTCGTTGCCGGCATCCATGCGATGTGGACCGGGCCGGAAATCTCCTGCCCGGTTCCATCAGCCGAACTTGAGGGCCAAACCTATGCCAGGCCCTTGCCGGCGGAGAACGCAACGCTAACGCCGCAGCCGGGTGACATCGTGTTGTCCTACGTGCCGCCGCGCATGTGGGGCGGCAACCCGAATGCCATCTTCGACATCGGCTTGTTTTATGGACCGGGCGCGCGCTTGCTGTTCCCGATCGGCTGGCTTGCCGAAAGCGTCGTCGCGCAGGTGCGTCCCGAAGAGCGCGATCAATTCGCTGCCGCCTGTGGCGCGATCCGCCGCAACGGTGCCTGTGACATCACCTTCACCCGGGTGGAGATCTGAATGGCCGACGACAGTTTCGAACTCTTCGACCTTCGCGTCGAGGCGGTCGTCCCCGAGGGCAAGCCGATCTATTGCGGTGCCAAGGCCGGCGACTATTTCGAGTTGAAGGGCGAGATGCTGTCGATGCCGACGGGGCAGGGCTTCTCGATCTATTCCATTGCGGCAGTGTTGCCGCTTCTGGCCGCAAAGCAACGCCCGACCCACAGGAACGACTGGATGACTTCGGATGCCGAGATCGCCTGTCCAGATCCCAATTGCGCCAGCCGGCTCAGGATCGTCAGGACCGGCAAGCGGCGGTTCAGTCATTCAGAAACCACGGCTGTGCCACTGCCCAAGGAGACTGACCAGAGATGACCGCCAAGGCGTTCGAGCTCAGCCCCGGCTACACGATCTCGCGCGTCATTCGTGGCGGCTGGCAGCTTGCCGGCGGGCACGGCGCGATCGACCGCCAACAGGCGGTAACCGACCTGATCGCCACGTTCGACGCCGGCATCGGGACCTATGACTGTGCCGACATCTATACCGGCGTCGAGGAACTGATCGGTGCCGCGCGCCTGCGGCTTGCCAATGAGCGCGGCCTCGACGCCGCCGCCAAGATGAAGGTGCACACCAAGCTGGTGCCTGACCTCGAAAGGCTTTCCAGCATCAGCCGCGACTACATCAGCAGCATCGTCGACCAGTCGCTGCGGCGGCTGAAGACCGAGCGGCTCGATCTCGTTCAGTTCCATTGGTGGGACTATGCGCTGCCGGGCTACGTCGATGCGATGGGCTGGCTCAACGACCTGCGGCTCCGAGGCAAGGTGCGCAACATCGGCACCACCAATTTCGACACGCCGCGGCTGGCCGAGATCCTGGCCGCCGGCGTGCCGCTGGTCAGCCAACAGCTGCAATACTCGGTACTCGACCAGCGGCCGGCCAACAGCCCTGCGGCGCTCGCCAGCCAGCACGGCGTCAGTTTCCTCTGCTACGGTTCGGTGGCGGGCGGCTTCCTCAGCGAAAAATGGCTAGGCGTTGCCGAGCCACAAACGCCACTCGAAAACCGGTCGCTGGTCAAATACAAGCTGATCATCGACGACTTTGGCGGTTGGGAGCTTTTCCAGGAGTTGCTTCGCACACTGAAGGCCGTCGCCGACCACCACGGCGTCGACATCGCCACCATCGCCAGCGCCTGGGTGCTGGAGCAGCCGCAAGTGGCGGCCGTCATCGTCGGCGCCCGCAACCAGGCGCACGCCCTTGCCAATGCCAGAATCATGGACATCGCGCTCGATGCCGACGACCGGGCGAGGATCGCTGCCGTGATCGCGCAAAGCCGTGGGCCGCTGGGCGACGTCTACACATTGGAACGCGACCGTCACGGCCGCCACGGCTCGATCATGCATTACAATTTGAATGCAGGCAGGAAATGAGCGCGGCCATGGACGAGAAGCCCTCCTTGCTTTCCCGCGCCAGTGCCGAAGTGGTCGATCTCCACCGCTTCTTCGTCGACTGGTTCAATGCGGCGAGTGCGGACAATGCAGATTTCAGCCGCTTCGAACGCGTCATGGGCGAAGGCTTCTGCATGGTTGCGCCGGACGGTCAGGTCCTCGATCGTGACGCGGTGCTCGACCATGTCAGGGCAAGCCGCGCCACCTCTGATGGCGATTTCAGTATCTCGATCGAGGATATCCGGGCCGGCTGGCAGTCAGACGACACGATCGTCGTCTGTTACATCGAAGCACAGCAGCGCGGCGGCAAGCACAGCCGCCGCCGCTCGAGTGCGGTCTTCACCACCAGCTCATCGGCGCCCAACGGCGTCGAATGGCGACATCTGCATGAAACCTGGCTGCAGATGCCGGAAGACTGAACAGGCTCAAGGCGTCAATGAGAGTCGTGTAACGAAAGGGGAACAACAATGAAAAAGACCATACTTCAGATCACCACTGCGCTGGCTCTGGTGACAGCGGCCGGTGCAGCGCAGGCCGCGGATTGCAAGATCACGGTCGGCCTCGTCATGGAACTGACCGGTCCCGCCGGCGAATACGGCCAGGCCGGCGCAAAATCGGTCGAAATGGCCTTCCGCGATATCAACGAGGCGGGCGGCGTGCGCGGCTGCGACCTAGCAACCGACACCCGCGACAGCCAGAGCCAAGGCAACATCGCGGTCGATGCCGCGACACAACTCGTGCAGGTCAAGAAGGTGCCGGTGATCATCGGCGGCATCATTTCCTCGGTGTCGATCCCGATCCTGACCTCGGTCACCGCTCCGGCCAAGATCGTCCAGGTGTCGCCTGCTTCCTCGTCGCCGACGCTGACGGCGCTTGGGCGCGACGGCAAGACCAACGGCATCTTCTTCCGCACCATCACATCTGATGCGCTGCAGGGTGTCGCTGCCGCCAAATACGCCATCGACAAGGGTTTCAAGAAGCTGTCGGTCATCCACGTCAACAACGACTTCGGCGTTAACATGGTGGCGGAATTCTCACGCGCCTATAAGGCGCTCGGCGGCACCATCGTCTCCGACACGCCCTACAATGAAAAGCAGTCGAGCTATGCCTCGGAAGTGACCGCGGCGATGGCCGGCGAACCGGACGGGCTTTATCTCGTCAGCACGCCTGTCGACGGCGCGACCATCGCCCGCACCTGGATTTCGCAGGGCGGTGTCCAGAAGTTCCTGCTCAATGACGGCATGAACAGCCCGGACTTCATCGAATCCGTTGGCGCGGATTACCTGAAGGATGCGTACGGCACTTCCTCCGGCACCAGCCCGACCGCATCGACCGAGTATTTCACCAAAAACTACAAGGAATTTTCGGGCATCGAACCCTCGAACCCGGCGGCCGATCGATCCTATGATGCCGGCGCCATCGTCGGCTTGGCCATCGCCATTGCCGGCTCTGAGGATCCGGCCAAGATCAAGGACGCGATGTACAAGGCGGTCGACCCGGCCGGCACGCCGATCTATGCCGGCAAGGACGAGTTCGCCAAGGCGCTCGGCCTGATCAAGGAGGGCAAGCCGATCCGCTACGAAGGCGTCATCGGTCCGGTCGCCTTCGATAAGTATGGCGACATCACCGGCCCGTTCCGGCTCTGGAAGATCGTCGACGGCAAGGTGACGACCGACGGCGAAATGACGACGGATGACGTCAACGCCTTGCAGGCGAAACTTCAGTAAGCGCCTATGCCCCGTCCGGCATCGATCCCATTTCATTGAGGTCGATGCCGGACACTTGCAGGTCCTGCTGCCGGTTAGGCCGGCCCGGAAACGACCACCGCACCAGCGGCCGGCATGATCCAGGGGCAGGCATAGTAATCGGTGACGCGATTTATGATCCCGCCAGCGGCTTCGATCCGAACCGGATGGGCCGGCTTCCAACCGTCTTCGCCATGGTGAAGCACGAGCAGCACCGCCTCGCTATCGATTATGCCAATCGCCATTTTCCAGGTCGTCGAGGCTCTTTCGTATTCAACGAAGTAAGGTGATTCCGATAGCCTTCCCTTGAAGCAATCCGCGACTTGCAATTGGGCATCCGCGCTGGTCAGCGCCCGTACCCCGTCCCAGTCGCGGCGATTGAACAGTTCGACATAGCGGCTGAGCAATTCCAGAAGTTCCGGATCGCGCTGGGGCTCCGAACGGACGATTGGCTCGCCTGACAAGGCGGCCAATTTGGAGCGGCCACGGCTCAACGCGGCCTTGACGCCACCCACGGTCGAGCCGACGAGATCGGCGATCTCTTCCAGCGAATAGTCGAAGACATCCTTGAGCAGGACGCAGGCGCGTTCCTGGGCGGCAGGTGGATAACCAGCCGTTCGATCGCGCGATCCGCGCCGTTGCCCACCGGCTCGACCGGCAGGATGATCTCGTCTTCGACGAAATTGGCCTCCGCATGCTGACGCACCTGCCGGCTTCGCAGGAAATCGATGCAGCGATTATGTGTTGCGAAACAGCCAGGGGCGAAGAGCACTCGCATCGTCCAGCTTCTCGATCTTCCGATAGGCCTCGAACAGCGCCTCTTGCATCACGTCTTCGGCGTCGAGCGTCGAACCGGTCATGCGTGCACAGTAGCGGTGCAGCCGCCCACGCAAATGCGCGACTGTCTCCAGGAAGCCGGCGTAGCGGACGTCGAAAAGCCCGGTCGGGTCAAGTCTTGGCTGCATCTTCATGGGCATTCAATTCGGCGGCGGATCACAGCGGGACATAGGTCAGCGTAATGACGCCGTTCTTGAAACGGTGCGTATCTATAAGCTCCAGCTTGACCAGGGATGGGTCGACATCCTGGAAAGCGCGTTTGCCATGCCCGACGCGGGTCGGCACGATCGAGAGTTGATACTCGTCGACAAGCCTGTTGGCGAGCAGCGTCTGGTCGAGATTGCTCACTCCATACTTCAGTATGTTGCCGCCGGCCTGTTGCTTGATCCTGGCAATTTCGGCAGCGACGTCGCCTTCGATCAGCGATGCGTTCCAGCTCACCTCCTTGAGGCTGCGCGACGCAACGAGCTTCTTCAGTCCGTTCATGCGGTCCATGTACTTGCTGCCTTTGACCTGCGGCCAGCGCGCCGAAAACATTTCATAGGTGATGCGGCCGAGCAGGAAAAAATCGGCCTCGCCGGCCTTTTCATAGGAGTGCTCCTTCATCTCCTCGTCGAAGAAGGGCGAGGCCCATTCCATTGGCGCTTCGATGACGCCGTCCAGCGAAATGAAGCTGCCCACGATCAATTTTCTCATCGCATATCTCCGGTTGCGCACAGGCGTCCCGTGAGACCCAAGAACCGGCGAAAACGAAACGGCCCGATGGATAACCACAGGATGCAGTCTCTAGGACGTTCCCGGTTCGACTTTGGATACGCGTGAGGATCGTTTGAGTTAATAGAGCGGCTTGGCCATGTGCCGGGGCGTCGGCCACTCCGTCGTAATCCCCGGCTGCACTGGCCGCTCCAGATAGGTCGATAGCACCACGTAACTTCGCGTCGAGGTGACGCCGGGTGTTTCGTAGAGGCGCGACAGCAGGCCTTCGAGCGCCCGCGTGTCCTCGGTGCGGACCTTGATCAGCATGCATGTGTCGCCGGCCACCGAATGGATCTCCTCGACTTCGGGATGTTCGGAAATCGCCATCAGCTCCGGCGTCTTTCCCCACCCCTTGGTATCGATATGGACGAAGGCGAGCAGCGGCTTGTGTACCGCCTTGGGATCGATGATGGCCGCGGTGTTGCGGATGGCGCCACTCCGCCGCAGGCGCTTGACGCGTTCATGGACTGCCGGCGGCGAAAGGCCGACGCGGTCGCCGAGCTCGGCATAGCTGATCGTCGCGTCGTCGACCAGGACGCCTAATATTTTTCGGTCGATTGCATCGATATCGCGGGCGGCAGGCCTGTTCTGCGGAACGCCATCTGTTTCTTCATCCATATTAAAATTCCCGATTGATGCAGAATTTAATACGGCCATTATTGCCATATGTCGAACAGTGATCAAGTCGCCACATTCGCAGCGGCCCCCAAGCCGCCAATCCCGGCACTCGCTTACCTGCTGACCGGGTGCATTGCCGTGATCGGCTCGAACTCGCTTGTGCTCGGTCCGATTGCACCGGCGGTGGCCGCGTCGTTCGGCACAAGCGTGCCGGCGGTCATGATCGCGTCCGCCGCGTTCGGGCTCGGTACGTCGGCAAGCGCCTTGTTCCTGGCGCGCTACATCGACCGGCTCGGCGCCCGCCGCATGCTGCAGGGAGCGTTGCTGCTGCTGGCAATAGCGCTCGTCGCCAGCGCTGCGGCGCCGACGGTGACGGCGCTGGTCGCGGCCCAGCTTCTCGCCGGCATTGCTGCGGGTGTCGCCATGCCGGCAATCTATGCCAGCTCCGCCGCGATTGCGCCGCCCGGTCGTGAAAGCGGGACCATCGGCGTCGTGCTGACCGGCTGGACGCTGAGCATGGTCGCCGGCGTTTCGCTGTCGGCCGTACTTGCCGACCTGGTGCATTGGCGCGCCGTGTTCGCGGCGGTCGCGGTGCTCGCAACACTCGCATTGGCCAGCCTCACGTTGACGTTGCTCAGCGACGTCAGGAAGAGCGGTCCGGCACCGACGCCGCTGGGCGCCTTGGGTGTTCCCGGCATAGTGCCGCTTCTGGTCGCCTGCGCCGCCTTCATGACGGCGTTTTATGGCGTCTATGGCTATCTCGGCGATCACCTTCACAACGGCCTAGGACGGCCGGTCAGTGCCAACGGGCTGGCCGCGCTCGCCTATGGCGCCGGCTTTGGCACGGCGGCACTTCTTGACGGCGTCATCGATCGTCTGGGCGCGCGGCGGGTCATGCCGTTTGCCTATCTGCTCGTCGCGCTCGTCTATGTCGCGATTGCTGCGGCAAGTGGCAGCTTCGGCCTGACCATAGCGATGATAGCCGTCTGGGGCCTTGCCAATCATTTCGGGCTGAACGTCCTGGTGATGCGCCTATCGGCGCTCGACCCTGCGCGCCGCGGCACGATCATGGGTTTGAACAGCGCGGTGACCTATCTCGCGGTGTTCGTCGGCACCACGGCGTTCGGGCCGCTTTATTCCACGTTCGGGTTTGCGGCATCGGCGGTGGTTGCAGCCTTGCTCATGCTGATCGCTGCTGCGGCAGCGGCGTGGCGTTCGCCGAAGCTATAGCGCAGCAAGGCTTGCGTCTCGGCCCGGTCCTTCGATAGATGCTCGTTGGATGGACAATACAACGCTTGAGACAACCGCCAATCCCTTGCCGCACGAGCTGGCTTTTCTTGGAGAGCGGCTTGCGGCGTTCAACGACAGCGATGTCGGCGCCTCCGGCAGGAAGACATTGGCCGTGTTCGTGCGCGATGAGCACGGCGCGATTGTCGCCGGCATCTCGGGATACACCGCCTGGGGCTGGCTCTATGTGCAATGGCTCTGGGTCGATGAAAAGCTGCGCGGCCAGCGCATGGCCGGCCGGATGCTCGAGGCAGCCGAGAGGGAGGCGATGGCGCGCGGCTGTCACGGCGCCTGGATCGACACGTTCAATCCCAAGGCCGCCAAGGCCTATGAGCGCCAAGGTTATCGACCGTTCGGTGTGCTCGCCGACTTTCCCATTGGCCGAAGCCGTATCTTCCTGCAGAAGAAATTGGTGGCTTAACTAGCCGGCAAGGCGTCCGCCGCACATCGGCTGTGGCACGCCGGTCGTGCTGGGGAAGCTGATCGGCAAGCCCCTAAGCACGCGCACAGCCAGGAAGGCAAAACACTCCGCCTCCACCGCGTCGCCCTTCCAGCCAAGCGCCTCCGCCGGCACGGCTTCGACGCCGGCGCGGCTGGCAAGCATGGCCATGATCGTTGGGTTGTGGCGACCGCCACCGCTGACCACCAGCCGCTTCGGCCGGCGCGGCAGAAGATCGAGCGCCTTGCCGACCGCGGCCGCGGTGAAGGCCGTCAGCAGGGCAGCGCCATCCTCGGCATTCATCCCGTCCGCCATCGAGGCGCCGAAATCGAAACGGTCCAGCGATTTCGGGTATGGCTTGGTCAAGTACGGGTGCTGCAGGAGCTTGGCCAACCGTGCCTCATCGACCGTCCCGACGCGAGCCAGCGCGCCGTCGCGGTCCATTTCGCCAAGCCCCTTCGACTTGATGAAGTCGTTCAGCGGCGCGTTGGCGGGTCCGGTATCGAAAGCGATGACATTGTCCTTGCCGTCCCACCAGGTGATGTTGGCGACGCCGCCGAGATTGAGCACCGCCGTGTCGCCGCTGGCGTCGGCTTCGCGCAGCAGCGCGGCGTGATAGGCCGCCGACAGCGGCGCGCCCTGGCCGCCGGCGCGCATGTCGGCCGAGCGGAAGTCATAGGCGACCTTGGTGCCCAGGATGGCATGCATCAGCTCGCCATCACCGAGCTGGCGACTCTGGCCCAGTCGGCCTACTTGCGGGGCACGGTGCAGCACGGTCTGGCCATGAAAGCCGACGACGCCGATGTCGGCCATGGTCAGGCCGTGGCTTTCGACAAGATCCTTGACCGCCGCAGACTGGGCGCGCGTCAGCGCTTCCTCTGCCTCGTGGAAGATTGCCGGTTCCGGCCCGGTGAAATTCCAGTTCCTTGCCTGCCTAAGCGTCTCTTCCAGCAAGGTCCGGATCGACTGCGGGTAGGGGGCCAGCGTGTAGGTGCCGAAATCCGCGATCCGCTCGCCGTCGGTCTTGATCAGCGCGACGTCGATATTGCCGTCCAGCACGGTGCCGGTCATCAAGCCGACGGCCCACATTGGTTCGCCATTTTTCATGATTGTCAGGCTCCGTTGACGAGATCGCCGACCGCTTGGCGAAGCGCTGCGATCCCGCTGTTGAAATGACGTGTCGGATGGATCCGGTTGGTGAGCAAGGTCCACGCTCTGCTTTTGTCGAAGTCGACCCAAAGCCCGGTGCCGGTGAAGCCGGTATGCCCGATGGTTTCGGGGCTGCACAGCCGGCCGCCGGACCAGCCTTCGTAGGGTCGCTCCCAGCCATGGGTGCGGGTTGCCGACAAGGGCGTGCGCATCAGCGCTATCGAGCGCTGCGACGCGCCGGTCCCGTCCAGCAGCCCTCGCGCAAAGTCGAGGACCGAAGCTGCCGTTCCGAACAGCCCGGCGTGACCGGCCCCTTGCAATGCCGAGCAATTGTCGTCGTGGACCTCGCCTGACAGCACGCGATAGCGCCATGTGCAATCTTCTGTGGCCGCCGCTTGACCCGGTTCGGCGGAGAACGCGAAGCCCGGACCGGGATCCATGTCGCGAATGGTCTTGCCGGACAGGCGCTCCAGGACGAAGCCGAGCAGAATGAAGTTGATATCGGAATAGACCGGCTCCCCGACCTGCCACTCGCGCTGCAAGACAAAGGCGCGCAACAGCTCGGGGTCACGCCCATAGGTGTAGATCGGCGCGACGGCGGGAAACGGTGTCTGATGGCCGAGACACTGGCGAAACGTCACCGTCCGCTCCCAGGCTTTTTCGTCATATTGGCGAAGGTCGGGCAGGACCGAAATCAGCGGCGCCTCGAGGTCGATGACGCCTTCTTCCGCCAGTGCCAATATACGCGGCGTGCTGAAGATGATTTTTGTCAGGGATGCCAGATCGAACCAGGTTTCGGCATGCATCGGCCGCACCTTCGGCACCCGCTGGGCCGAGCCGATTGCCCGGACGACGCGTTGGCCGTCCCGGTCGACCATGCCGAGCACCCCGCCGGGAATGCGCGACGCAGCCACCGCCGCTTCGAGTGGGGCAAACGCCCGGTCGAAAAGATCATGGTCGATCAATTGCGGCCTCCGTCTGAAAAGCAGCGATCCGTCCCACTCCCTCTGGCCTTGCATCCGTCTGGGCGACAATCATCACACTTCCACCCGTACTCTATGATCCGGCCCGAACTGCTGCCATTTGGCCGGGCCCGGCTCAAATCCCAGCGGACGCACGAGCGAGGGAACCTGGCGCGTGTCCAGCTCGAAACGTTCATGCCGCCGGTCTATGGTGGGAACGGCCGCGATAAGCTGTTTGGTATAGGAGTGCTTCGGCTCCGAGAGCACCAATCTGGCATCGCCGATCTCGACGATCTGGCCGGCATAGATGACCGCGATGCGATGGGCGATCCGCTCGACCACAGCCATGTCATGCGAGATGAACAGATAGGCCAGCCCGAATTCACTCTGCAGCTCGATCAAAAGCTCCAGCACTCTGGCCTGCACCGATACGTCGAGCGCCGAAACCGCTTCGTCGAGGACGACAACGGAGGGATTGAGCATCAGCGCACGGGCAATGCACAGCCGTTGGCGTTGGCCGCCGGAGAATTCGTGCGGATAACGCTGCAGGCTGTTTTCCGGCAGGCCGACGCGGTTCAGCAGCGCGGCCATTTTCGCTCGCGTCTCAGCAGTTATCCGCCCGCCCGTGGCGATCACCGGTTCCGCAAGAATGCTTTCGATGGCGAGCCTGGGATTAAGCGAGCCATAGGGATTCTGGAACACCATCTGCACGGGAAGGGCGCTCTGCCCGGCGGCGGCCTTGCGCGTGCTGGCCAAGATTGTGCCGCGCGTCGAGCGCACCAGCCCCAGAATCGCACGGGCGGCGGTGGATTTTCCGGAACCGCTCTCGCCGACGACGGCCAATGTTTCGCCCGGCATCAAGTCGAAATCCACACCGTCCACCGCATGCACGGCACCGCTGGCGCGGCTCAAAAAGCCACCCTTGACGGGAAATCGCACCACGAGGCCATCGACCTTCAGCGCCGGCTCGGTAGCTTTTTGCTTTTCGCGTTGCATGTCTTTGCGTGTCGCACTGCCGCCGGCGAAATGCGGCACCGCATGAAGCAGATGCCGCGTATAGGGATGCTGCGGATCGTCCAATATCTGGTTCAGCGCGCCTTGCTCGACAGCTTCTCCGCTTTGCATCACCATCACCTTGTCGGCGATACCTGCAACCAAGCCGATATCGTGGGTGATGAAGATCATCGACATCCCGGTTTCCTGCTTCAACTCGGCGAGCAACGCCATGATCTGCGCCTGCACCGTAACATCCAGCGCCGTCGTTGGCTCGTCGGCAATGAGCAGGCGCGGGTTGCAGGCGAGCGCCATGGCGATCATCACCCGCTGCAGCATGCCGCCCGAAAGCTGGTTGGGCGTGTATTTCAGCCGCCGTGCTGCGTCGGGAATGCGCACACGGTCGAGCGCGTCCTTGGCCGCCGCCGTCGCTTGCCGGCCGGTCAGGCCGCGATGCAGGCGAAACGACTCCTCGATCTGCCTGCCGATGGTCAGCACCGGATTGAGCGAGGTCATCGGCTCCTGGAAGATCATGCCGATTTCGCCGCCGCGGATCTTCGTCAGCTGCGGCTCGGCCGCGGCGGTCAGGTCGAACATGCTGCCGTCGGCCCGCTTCAGCTTGATCGAGCCCGCGGTGATGCGGCCGCCGCCATAATCGACAAGGCGATTGATCGAGAGCGCCGTCACCGATTTGCCCGAGCCGCTTTCGCCGACGATGGCCAGCGTTTCGCCGTCAGCGAGATCGAAGCTGACGCCGCGCACGACCTCATTGGCTGACGGCTTTCGGCCGAAGCCGACGCGCAAACCGCTGACGGACAGCAGCGGGATCATGCGATCGATCTCCGCGTCTTCGGGTCGAGCACATCGCGCAACGCATCGCCGAGCAGGTTGAAACCGAGGATGCTGATCATGATCGCCACCCCCGGGAAGATCATCAACCAGGGAGCCGTCTCCATCAGGTTGCGGCTGTCGCTCAGCATCAGGCCGAGCGACGCGGCGGGCGGCTGCGTGCCGAGCCCGAGGAAGCTCAAGCCGGCTTCGGTGAGCAGTGCCCAGGCCAGCGCCAGCGTCACCTGAACGGTCAACGGCGCGACCAGATTGAGCAGCAGATGCCGTGTCACGATGTAGCTCGAGCTGCTGCCGAACGTGCGGGCCGCGTCGACGAACTCACGCGCTTTCAGCGACAGAGCCGGGCCGCGCACCACGCGCGTGAAGATCGGCGTGTAGACGATGGCAATGGCGACGACACTGGTCCAGGTTCCCGGTCCCGCAACCGCGACGATCAGCAGCGCCAGCAGGATCGCCGGGAATGCCAGCAGCACATCCATGATGCGCATCACCAGGCCGTCCCAGCGGCGCCCGAACCAGGCTGCCGCCAGCCCGAGCACGGTGCCGGCCAGCGTCGCGAAGGCGACCGAAAAGAAGGCCACGAGGAAGGACTGGCCGATCCCGGTCATCAGCCGGCTTGCGACATCGCGGCCGAACAGATCCGTGCCCATCCAGTACGTGCTGTCAGGCGCATGCAGCCGCTCGACCCGGTGCTGCGTCAGCGGATTGTCCGGCGTCAGCCCCAGCATGCCAAGTACGGCAAGCAGCAGATAAAGCGCAACGATGGCACCGCCGATGCGGCCGCTGGTGTGCGCAAGTATGGCCCGCAATGTCGCCATCAGTGCTCGCTTAGCCGAATACGCGGGTCGAGCGCGACATAGGCGAGGTCGACGAGGAGATTGACGATCATGAAGTTGAAGGCGATGAACAGCACGCTTCCCTGCACCAGCGCATAGTCGCGCTGCAGGATGGCGTCCAGCACCATGCGGCCGAGACCGGGCAGCGCATAGATCTGCTCGACGATGACTGCCCCGCCCAGGAGATAGCCGAACTCTATGCCGCTCAGCGTCACGACCGGGATGAGCGCATTGGGCAAAGCATGCCGCCAGATGACGCCGCGCGCCGAGACGCCCTTGCTGCGCGCGGTCCTGACGTAATCGTCGCTCAGCACGTCGAGCATCGCCGAACGCGATATACGGGTGACCGACGCCGCGAAGGCGAAACCGAGCGTGACGGCCGGCAGCAACAGCTGGCCGATATTGCGCAGCGGATCCCGCCACAGCGGCGAAAACTCGCCCATCGCCGGCAAAACGCCAAACCCCGCCGACAGCGTGTAGATGATCAGCAGTGCAAGGACGAAGTTCGGCGTCGATTGTCCGATCATTGCGACAACGCGCACGCCGAGATCGGAAAGCTTCTCATTGTGGGTGGCGGCAAAGATCCCGGCCGGCATGCCGACGACAAGGGCGATGATCATCGACAGCAGCGCAAGCTCCAGCGTCAGCGGGAAGCGTTCGAGGATGACGCCGAGCACCGGCCTGCCATAGGTGGACGAAATGCCGAGATTGCCTTGGAAAAGACCAAGCAGCCAGCGCCAGTACTGGATGAACCAGGGCTGGTCGATGCCGAAATAGGCCGCAAGCGCGTCGCGCTGAGGAGGCGTCAGCAGGCCGGCTTCGGTTCCCAGCATTGCCGTGATCGAATCGCCCGGAACCATCCGGATCGCCAGGAACACCACGATGGACACGCCAAGCAGGACGAGAGGGAAGGTCGCCAGTCGCCGCATCAGATAGTTCACGCGAATAATATCCTCTCGTCCGGCATCGAAGCAGCTACTGGATCGTCACCTTGGCGAGGCTGAACAGCGAACCTGTCGGCACCGGTTCGAATCCTGCGATATTCTTCTGCTGGGCCGTGTAGCTGTAGGACGTGTAGAGCCAGATCCAGGGCGACATCTCAGTGATGTGCTTCTCGAAGTCGGCGAAGATCGCTTTGCGCGCCGCCGGGTCGGTCTCGGTGCGGCCCTTCTGCATAAGGCTGTCCAGCGTATCGTCGATATAGTTCGCCACCTTCTGCAGATTGCCGGTCTTGGTCCAGTAGCGGTTGTACATAGTGTAGGGATCGGCCCTGCCGCCGTTCAGCGCGACGGCCATGTCGAAATCGCCCTTCAGCCAGGCATCGACATAGACGTTGAGCTCCATCATCTTGATATCGAGCTTGACGCCGATTTCGGCGAGTTGCGACTGGATCACCTGGGCTTCCGCCGCTGCTGTCGGCGGCTCGCCGGTGGCGCCGATCACGGTCGCCGAAAAGCCGTCGGCATAGCCGGCCTCGGCCATCAACTGCTTGGCCTTGTCAATGTCGCGCTTATAGCAGAACAACTGGTTCGGATCGGTCGCCAGCGCCGGGATGGTCAGCGGGCCGGTGACCTTGCCTTCGCCGAGCGAGGCGGTGTCCAGCACTTCCTGCCGGTCGATGGCGCAGGATATCGCCTGACGCACCTTGAGTTCGGTCATCGGCTTGCGGGACGGATTGAGCTGCAGCACGTGGTAGGCAAGCACCGGCACGCGGTTCAACTGCAGGCTGGCTTCCTTGGGCACCAGCGTGGCGACAAGTGGATCGTTGAGCAGGGCGAAGTCGATCTGCTTGGTGCGCATCGCCGCCAGGATCGCCGTTTCGTCCGGCAGCACGCTGATCTCGATGCCGTCGACACCGGTCGCGCCGCCCGCCCAATCCTTGTTGGCGACAAGCACTTCCTTGGAATTAGGATCCCACTTTTCGAGCTTGAACGGACCCGAGCCGACCGTCGTCGTGCCGATCGAGCCGGCCGTGATTTCGCTTGCCGGGACGATCGCGGCATTGACGTCGCTCATCGCGGTCAGGATCGGCACATCCGGCTGCGAGAGGTGGAACACGACGGTGGCTGGATCGGGCGTGTCGATGCTGGCGATCGAGAGAAAGTTGGCGCGGGCGGCCGCACCGGTCTTCTCGTCGAGTATGCGCTCGAAGGATGCCTTGACGTCGGCCGAGGTCACGGCGGCGCCGTTCTGGAATTTTGCTTTCGGATTGAGCCTGAAGCTCAGCTCCTTGCCGTCCGCCGAGAACTGCCAGGAGTCGGCAATCGCGGGCGTGATCTGCAGATTGGCGTCGAGCCGTACCAGCGGTTCATAGATCAGCTCCAGCAACCGCAGCGAGGAGAATGCCGTCTGCTTGTGCGGATCAAGACCGGTGGCGTCCTGCGACCAGGCCATGTGCAGCGTCGCCGCACTCGCCTGCACCGGTGCCGCGGCAATGGCCAGCATTGCCGCAAGCGTCATCCCGGAAAGCAGTTTCTTGCCAATGTGCCGTACCATTGTCGTCTCCCATTATTGTTAAACCTGATGCCTTGCAGTTCCCCGGACCGGTTCAAAGGGACACACGCCCCGGAACATCGGCCCAGCATCCATGCGGTCTTACACCGTCTTTTCGCCTATCGCCTTGCGCAGGAAACCTCCCGCATTGGCAAGCGCCTTACGTGCTTCTTCGACGCCCATGCCGGTGATCGTCACCAGGATTGCCAGTTTTACGTCATTGCCGGTCTGGTCGAGTGCCTGTCGTGCCTGCTGCGCCGCGCAGCCGGTCGTCTGCATCACGATCCTGACCGCCCTGGCGATCAGCTTCTTGTTGCTTGGATTGAGGTCAACCATCAGGTTCTGATAGCTCTTGCCGATGCGGATCATGCTGGCGGTCGACAGCATGTTGAGCACCAGCTTTTGCGCGGTTCCCGATTTCAGTCGGGTCGAGCCGGTGAGGACCTCCGGTCCAACCACCGGAGAGATGGCAATATCGGCAATTCCGGCAATGGTCGATCGCGGATTGCAGGACAGCGCCACGGTGGTGGCTCCCACCTGCTTGGCATAGGTTAAGCCGCCGATGACATAGGGTGTGCGTCCGCTGACAGCGATGCCGACCACCACGTCGCCGGCGGTCAGCTTGATGTCCTGCAGCGCCTTTATTCCCTGCTTCGGATCGTCCTCCGCGCCTTCCGCGGAGTGCACCAGCGCGTCGACGCCGCCGGCGATCAGGCCCATCACCATGTCCTCGGGCACGCCGAAGGTCGGCGGACATTCCGAGGCGTCGAGGACGCCAAGCCGGCCGCTCGTGCCCGCGCCCATATAGACAAGGCGTGCACCTTTCTGGAACGCGCTCACGATCCGGTCCACGGCCGCAGCAATGTCGGGGATGACCTTCTCGACGGCTGCCGCAACGCCTTTGTCCTCGTCATTGATCTTGCGCAGCACCTCGAGGGTCGGCAACAGATCGATGTCCATCGTCTTCGGATTCCGGTCCTCGGAAACCAATCGCTCCAGCTCCGACATCAACCCGTGTTCGACCACTTGCTTGCTTTCAATCTGCTGTGAGCAGGAATGTGATGCGGTGCCAGCCGACGACCAGTGCCCGCAGCCGGCGACCGGCAACTTGCTTCTGCTTGGTTAACTTTTTAGAATTCGATATTCCTCGTGTCAACGGATACTAGGAATATAATATTCCTTCAGGCAGGAGCACTATCGCTGACACAGGGATTTCCTAGCCAGGATTATGGCTCCCGAAACCGCATCGCCATCGGCCGGCTTCAGACGTCGGCGGACGTCGGGAGCGAGCCATGGCTCTAGCGGGCTGGACAGACCGCCGAGCAGCGTAACCCGCGGCGCGCCCTTTTCGAACAGCACCCGCACGAACGTGTCGACCTGCTCGGCAGCACCTTGCACGATGCGCCGTCCGGCCGGATCGCCCTGGTCGGCGTGGCGGATCACCATCGGCGCCAAGGCGGCATAGTCGGTCGCGGTGGCGCGGTCCATCCAGGCCACCGACTCGAACGGATCGTCCCTGAAGCGCTGCATCACCTCGGTCAGCAGCGCCGTCCGCTCATGCCGGCCGTCATGGGCACGCAAGGCAAGCTGCACTGCCTTTAGTCCGAGATCGGCGCCGCTGCCCTCGTCGGAAATCGGAAAACCGTAGCCGCCGACGCGCATGTCGCGCCCTTCGACAAAGCCGAGCCCGATCGAACCGGTTCCGGCTATGACGATGGCGCCGTCTTGACCCGAATGAGCGCCCAGGCAAGCCGCGACGCCGTCGCTGACGAAGTCGATGCTCGCAAAGCGATGTTCGATGCCACGAAACGCCTCGAGCGCACCCTTGCGGCCGATGCCGGCAAGACCGATGCCGGCGCGGATCCTGGCGATTTCCGCCGCCGCGAACCCTGCCTCTTCGATCGCCGCGCCAAAGGCTTTGGCAATCGAGGCCCAGGCCGCCTCTATACCGAGCCGCGTTGTCGCCGGGCCCGACAGGCCTTGCCCGAGCACAGTTCCTGCCTCGTCTTCGATACGCGCCCGGCAGCCGGTTCCGCCGCCATCGACGCCCAGGAAATAATGCGGAGACGCCGCGCCGGCACTCATCCACTTATCCGCTCGATCTGGGCGCCACACAGGCGGAGCTTGCGGTCCAGCTGCTCATAGCCACGGTCGAGGTGGTACACCCGGTTGATCGTCGTCTCGCCTTCGGACACCAGCGCCGCCAGCACCAGCGAGACGGAGGCGCGCAGGTCGGTCGCCATCACTTGCGCGCCCCTCAGCTTCTCGCCTCCGCGCACCAGCGCCATGGTGCCTTGCAGCTTGATATTGGCGCCGAGCCGCATCAGTTCGGGCACATGCATGAAACGGTTCTCGAAGATCGTCTCGCGCAACAGCGAAGCGCCCTCGGCACAGCACATCAACGCCATGAACTGCGCCTGAAGATCGGTCGGAAAGCCCGGATAGGGCTCCGTCGTCACGTCGACCGCCTCGAGTGGCCCATCTCTCGATACGATCAGCCCGCGATCGCCCGGCCAGATTTTCGCGCCGCTGGCTTCGAGCAGCTGGACGACGGATGCCATGTGCTCGAGCCGGGCATGGGTCAGCTCGAGCTGGCCGCCCGTGATGGCCGCTGCGACAGCATAGGTGCCGGCCTCTATCCGGTCCGGGATGATGTCGTGCGTGGCGGCGCGCCAGTCTGTGCTGCCCGCGATCAGGATGCGGTGCGTGCCGGCGCCCTCGATCCGCGCGCCCATGGCGTTCAGGCAGGCGGCAAGATCGGCCACCTCCGGCTCACGGGCCGCGTTGAGGATCTCGGTCTCGCCGTTTGCAGTCGTCGCCGCCATCATTGCAGTTTCGGTCGCGCCGACCGACGGCGAGCTCAAAACGATGCGCGCGCCTTTCAGCCCGCCCGGCGCAGACGCGACGATCAGCCCGTTTTCGATGGCAATGTCGGCGCCAAGTGCCGCAAGCGCGGCGACATGCATGTCGACCGGCCGTGCGCCGATCGCGCATCCGCCAGGCAGCGAGACCCGGGCATGGCCGAAGCGGGCAAGCAGCGGACCGAGAACCAGCACCGTCGCGCGCATGCGCCTGACTGTGTCGTAGCTTGTCTCCCTGGAGACGGCAGCACTGGCATCGATTGTGGCGGCATGCGCCGATCTGGTGACTTCAGCCCCATGAAGCCCGACGACGCCAAGCATGTTGTCGACATCGGTCACCTCAGGCAGGTTGGTCAGCTCCAGCGGGTGGGGGCTGAGCAAAGCTGCCGCTATTTGCGGCAAGGCCGCGTTCTTGGCGCCGGAGATCGTCACCGCGCCCTCAAGCCTGTGCCCGCCGACGATCCGCAATCTATCCATGGCTCTGACCTAATCCAAGGTGTCGGCGAGTCTACGCGCTTGCAGGCGATCTTTCATGTCCGAATTCCCGTGCATGTCCGATCGTTGGTGTGGGCGAAAGGCTAGGCCGAAACCGCACGGGTCGAGATTTGATAGATCATTCTTGGCTGTCAATCAGGAACGGAATAATTTATTCCTTGGCTTGGCATTGTCGATGACTGGCAACAGGGGAACGCATGTCCGTCCTGAAGAAGATCGAGGCCAAGCTCGAGATCATGGCGCCCGGCGATCGCGAGATCGGGCGGTACATCGTCGACAATCCCGACCAGATGCTGCGCCTGTCGACGGCGGCGCTCGCCGCCGAAATCGGCCGCAGTCAGTCGAGCGTCGTCAAGTTCAGCCAGAAGCTCGGCTATGCCAGCTATCAGGAGCTCAAGCTCGCCGTCAGCGAGGCCAAGTCGCAGGAATGGCACGTGCCGGCCGGCATGATCCACGGTTCGATCGAGGTCGGCGACAGCTATCTGGTCATCTTGCGCAAGCTGATCGGCAGCAAGCTCTTGTCGATGCAACAGACCGTCGCAGCCAACACCGAGCAGGAAATCGGCAAAGCCCTCGAAGCGTTGAACGGGGCGCGCCGCATTCATCTGGCCGGCGTCGGCGCATCCTCGCTCGTGGCGCGCGATTTCTCCTACAAGCTGATGAAGCTCGGCCGCAACGTGCTGCACGACAGCGACAGCCATGTGCAAATGGCCAATGTCTCGACGCTTGGACGAGGCGACGTGCTGTTCGCGCTCTCCTATTCCGGGGCGAGCATCGAAACCCTGCGGATAGCCGAACTGGCTCGCAAACGTGGCACCACCGTGATCGCCGTCACTGGACTTCGCGACAATCCGCTGAGCCGCGTTGCCGACATTCGCCTCCACACGATCGCCGATGAAGAGCGCGCGCGCTCTTCGTCGATAACCGCGCGCGACGCACAACTGACGCTCACCGACCTGCTGTTCATCCTGCTCGTGCAGAAGCAGCCTGACGCCAACGAATACGTCCACAACAGCGAACTGGCCGTCTCGGTACTGAAGGCTTAGTCGTTGGACGCATCTCACCCGCTCTCCTTGAGCCGCGCGTCTATTAGCGGCCCAGAAGGTTGCGCTCGACTGTCTTGAGATGGGCGAGCATCGCCTGGTTGGCGCTTTCCGGGTCGCGGCGCAGCAATGCGTCCAATATTGTCTGATGCTCGTCGCAATAAACGCGCCTGCGCTCCTCCGAGAATGAGCGCTTTTTCATTTCGAACCACGGCGATTGGTTGCGGATCGTGCGCATGAGATTGTGAATCTCTTTCAGGAAGTCATTGCGGCAGCAGGCGAAGACGCAGTGATGGAACTCGGCGTCCCAATGCTCGAAGTCCGGCATGTCCTCGGCAGCGCATGCGGTCTGATGCGCTTCGCGAACCGCGTTTAGTTCCGCCATGCTGGCATTTGTGGCGGCGAAGGCCGCCGCCGCTGGCTCCAGCAACTGCCTGATCTCCATCATGTCGGCGGGGCTGGTGCCTTCCATCCGCGTGACCGTCGCCGCGATGGAATCGGGATTGGTCGCAGTCAGAAAAGTGCCGCGCCCGACATGCCGGACAACCGTTCCGTCCTCCTCCAGGAAGCCGACGGCACGACGCACCGTATTGCGCGCCACGCCAAACTCGGCCGCAAGGTCGCGCTCGGGCGGCATCCGCCCGTCCTGAAGCCACTCGCCGGCCGAAATCCGTTTTTTCAGCACAGTGGCGATGTCGTTGGCGACGAGCTTGGGCATTTGTTGAGAGCTTTTAATCTGATCCAATGTTGAACCAATACTATCAGCCGGCGCCCTGCCGGTCCAGTACCTGATGAGGTCAAGGCCCGATTTACCGCGACAAGTGACGAAAACCCTCTTGCAGCCTAAACCAATCGGCGATAGCGTGTAACGAAAGAGCTTATATTGGCTCATAAAAGGTTCAGGGAGGAACGAATGAAGGTCGCGACGTTTTCGATTGCAGGCGAACGTCGCGTCGGCGTTGTCGATGTCGACAATCAGTCGGTCGCCCCCTTCGATATCCCTGTTGACCAGGCGCTGTCTGGCGTGCTGGCGCTGTTGCGGCGCAACGGCGCCGGGATGCCGCGCACGCTGTCGCCGGTTCCGCTGGCGCAGGTCGAGCTCGAGGCGCCGATACCTTTGCCTGCCCGCAACATCTTTTGCGTCGGCAAGAATTATTATGAACACGCCCACGAGTTTGCCCGCAGCGGCTTCGATTCGAGCGCCGGTGCCGGCGCCATTCCGCAACATCCGATCATTTTCTCGAAGGTCCCCGAATCGGTCGTTGCAACACATTCGAACGTGCTGATCGACCCTTCCATATCGATTGCGATCGATTATGAGGCGGAACTGGCGGTCATTATCGGCAAGGGCGGACGCGGCATTTCGAAAGCCGAGGCTTACGATCACGTCTGGGGTTATACGATTGTCAACGACGTCACTGCCCGCGACCTGCAGGGAAAATATAGCCAATGGCTAATCGGTAAGTCGCAGGATACGTTTTGCCCGATGGGGCCATGGGCGATCACCAAGGATGAGCTCGACCTGGAAAACGCTTCGGTACGTTGTTTCGTCAATGACGACCTCCGCCAGAATTCCAAAATATCGCTGCTCATCTTCGATATTCCGACGATCATATCGACGCTTTCGCAAGGCATCACCTTGAAGCCGGGCGACATCATCGCCACCGGCACGCCGGTCGGTGTCGGCATCGGCTTTGATCCGCCGAAATATCTCAAAGCCGGCGACATTGTGCGGGTCGAGATCGACGGCATCGGGACGCTGGAGAACCGGATCGTGGAGCGGGTGCAATGACGACTGTCACCGTCGGTCCGATTGTCGCGGAAGTCGCCGGCGAGGGCGAGCCGGTGGTGATGATCCACGGTCTCGGCGGAACCTCGAACATGTTCCAGTCGCAGCTGGAGGCGCTCTCGGCCTACCGTGTCATCCGCCTCGACCTGCCTGGATCCGGCCGCTCGCCGCGGCCGCTCGATCCATTGACGATCGAGGTCATGAGCGACGCCGTCATCCGCGCCATGGCGGGCATGGGCGTCACCCGGGCGCATTTCGTCGGCCACTCCATGGGCACGATCGTCTGTCAGTTGGTCGCAGCGATGCAGCCGTCGCTGGTCAGGTCGCTGGTTTTGTTCGGTGCTCTCGCCGAGCCAGCTGAGGCGACGCGGCAAGGCCTTGCCAACCGGGCGCGATTGGCGCGATCGGGCGGTATCGCCGACATCGCCGACCAGATCGTTGCCAATGCACTGTCGGCCCATACCAGGGAGACCTCGCCGGCCGCCGTCGCCTTCGTGCGCGAATCCATCACCAGGCAGGACCCGGAAGCCTATGCCCGCACCTGCGAAGCCCTGGCCAAGGCCACGGCTGTGGATACGCGCCGGATTTCAGCGCCGACCCTTTTGGTTACCGGCGACGCCGATACGATCAATCCGATGAGCGTCGGCCAGGCGCTTGCCGACAGGATAAAGGGAGCGATATTCTTGTCCCTCGATCGGTGCGGACATTGGGCCACGGTGGAGTGCCCCCGCGAAAGCAGCCAAAGGCTCGCCGATTTTTTGAGACGCGTTGATAGGTGAGGATCGGAATTCGGGCGTAAAAACAGTGCGCCCGACAGTTTGGGAGGTTTTCTGATGGCAGACGACGGCTGGAACGGAAACGGTTCGGGCAGCACGCTCTTTACCAATGTGCGCGTGCTCGATGCGACCGGCGAATACCCCTACACCGGCGAAGTGCTGGTTCAGGGCAACCGTATCAAGCAGATCACCAAGGGCTCGTCGCGTTTCGGCTCGCCGGCTGTGTCGTCCTCCTACAGCGGCTTGTCAGGCGGTGTCACAACGATCGACGGCATGGGCGCGACGCTGATGCCGGGCATGATCGACGCGCATCTGCATCTCTCCTGGAACAACGCGCCCGGCATCGACCCGATCCAGATGATGGAGGTGGAAGAGCACATGCTGGTCACCATGGAGATGGCCAAGCTGGTACTCGACGCCGGCTTCACTGCCGGCCGCGGCGCCGCAGCCGCCAAGCCGCGGCTCGACGTGGTGTGCAAGAAATTCATCAATCAGGGGCGTTTTCCCGGGCCGCGTTACCTCGCCGCCGGTCCCGAGATCACGACGGTCGGCGGCCTCGGCGATTCCGCGCCTTCGCACATTCCGCATGAAGGCCTCAATCTCGGCATCGTTGTCTCCGGTCCCGAGGAAATCCGCCGCACGGTGCGCCAGCTGATCAAATACGGTGTCGATTCCATCAAGCTCAATCTGTCCGGCGAAAGCATCACCGGCATGGGCGCCGAAGAAACGCCGATGTCGGAGGAAGAGGTCGCCATGGCCGCCTCCGAGGCGCGCTGCCGCAACAAGGTGCTGTCGGCGCATGCGCGCTCATCCGGCTCGGTCAAGCAATGTGTCCGCCACGGCATCCAGAACATCTACCACGCTTCGTTTGCCGACGAGGAAGCGCTCGACATGCTCGAGGCGGCCAAGGACAAGCATTTCGTGGCCCCCGGCATCGCCTGGCTGATCAACACCGCGCGCCATGCCGAGCAATGGGGCATCAAGCCCGGCTCGCCGCTCTCGCTCGAATATGAGCGCGAGCTCGAAATGTGCATCGAGACGATGAAAAAGATGCATCGACGCGGCATCCGCGTCTGCATCGGCGGCGACTACGGTTTTGCCTGGACGCCGCAAGGCACCAACGCCAAGGACATCCAGACCTTCGTCGAGATGCTTGGCTTCTCGCCGATGGAGGCAATCCAGGCCGGGACCAAATATGGCGGACAGATCATGGGGATGGCCGACGAGCTCGGCATGATCAAGGAAGGTTATCTCGCCGATCTGCTGTTGATCGACGGCGACCCGATATCGGACGTGCGCATCCTGCAGGACAAGAACCGCATCCTCGCCATCATGAAGGACGGCAAGTTCCACAAGGCGCCGCGCTTGAATGAGCAGCGCCGCCGGCTGACCGCATGAGCATTCTGGACCGGCCATCTTCGCCCGACATTTCGCGGCCTAAGACTTCGGGGCTCGAGATTTCTGGCGGCGGCATGACGCGCAGACAGGCGTGGGGTCTTTTCTGGCTCCTCGCAGCTGCCGTCATTGCATGGCTGGTCTTTGCCGTCTGGCCGGACTGGCTGAACGCCATCCTGATTTCCAAGAAGGCATTCGTCAGCGCCATCCTCAACGGCATCACCCTGGCTGGCCTTTATTTCCTGGTCGCCAGCGGCTTTACCCTGATCTTCGGCCTGATGCGCAACGTCAACCTGGCGCATGGCTCGCTCTATCTGCTTGGCGCCTATATCGGCTATGAGGTGGCGAACCGCACCGGCTACTGGCTGCTGGGTGTCGCCGCGGGCTTCATCGTTCTGGCCCTTGTCGGCGTCGTCATGCAGATCTTCGTCTTCCGGCGACTGGAAGGCGACGACCTTCGCCAGACCCTGGTCAGCATCGGTATCTCGATCGTCGCCGCCGACCTGATGCTGGCGGTCTGGGCCGGCGGCACCTATCAGATCCCGGTGCCGGAATGGCTCGACGGTGCACTGACCTTACCGGTGGTCACGGCCGTGCGGTCTAACGGCGTCTCGGTGTTTCTCACCTACCCGCTTTATCGCGTCGTCGTGCTGGCGGCTGCGATCGTTATCGGCATCGGCCTTTGGCTGATGCTGCACAAGACGCGCGTCGGCATGATGGTCCGCGCCGGCGTCGACGACCGCGCCATGCTGTCGGCCTCGGGCGTCAACGTACACGCGGTCTTTGCTATCGTCTTTGCCGTCGGCGCCGGGCTTGCCGGCTTTGCCGGCGTCGTCGGCGGCTCGGCATTGTCGGTTGCGCCCGGCGAGGACGTCCGCTATCTCCTGGCCTCGCTCGTCGTCGTCATCGTCGGCGGCATGGGTTCGATTACCGGTGCTGCAATCGGCGCGCTGCTGATCGGCCTCGCCGAACAGATCGGCCTCGTCTATTTCCCGACCTACGGCATCGTGCTCACCTTCGTCATCATGGTGGTAGTGCTGTCGGTGCGGCCGCAAGGCATCATGGGGAAAGCGCGATGAGCCTGACCGTCGCCGTAGGCGCCGCGCCTCGACAGAACTGGCTGGAGAAGCTCGGCGCCGGTCACATCATCCTTGCCGTAGCATTGGTTCTCTACCCGCTGGTGGCATCCGATTTCTTCCTGACGCAGATCGGCGGTTATTCGCTGATCTTCGGCATGCTCGCACTGTCGCTGATGATGCTGGCCGGCTATGGCGGTATGGTCAGCCTTGCCCAGATCACTGTCGCCGGCATCGCCGCCTATGCCATCGCCATCCTCGGCGAGAACAATTCGAACGTGCTCGGCCTCGGCTGGCCGTGGTGGATCGCAGCACCCTTCGCCATTCTGGCAGCTGCGGTGGCATCGGCGCTGATCGGCTGGATCTCGGTGCGCACCGAAGGCATCTACACCATCATGATCACGTTGGCGATCGCCACCGCGACCTTCTATTTCGCCCAGCAAAACTACGCGATCTTCAACGGCCATTCCGGCTATGCCGGCATTCGCGCGCCGGTGTTCTGGGGCGTCAACTGGCGCGACCCGAAGGCCTTCTATTATCTCTGCCTGGGTTCGGCGGTGCTGTCCTACGCGGGGATACTCTACGGCGCCCGCTCGACCTTCGGCATGACCGTGCAGGCAATCCGCGACAATCCGCGTCGCATGCGCGCGCTCGGCTATCACGTCACCGCACACAAGGTCTTCGCATGGTTCCTGGCTGGAATCATTGCCGGTGTCGCAGGCGTGCTTTTGGTCTGGTTCAATGGGCGCGTTTCACCCGGCACGATCGGCGTCGATGCAGCCATCGACGTGCTGATCATCGCCGTCATCGGCGGTTTGCGCCACCCGATCGGGCCTTTTCTCGGCGCGCTCGTCGTTGTCCTGATGCAGACCTTTGCCATCGACCTTGTCGGAGCCGAGCGTTTCAACGCGCTGATCGGGCTGGTGTTCCTGGTGATCGTCTTCATCTCGCCGGATGGAATTCTTGGGTTGTGGGGGAGGATCAGACCGCAGCTAGCTCAGGAGTCCTTGCGTTCCGGTCCGTGACGCCGGAGCGGAATGAACTGCATCAATCAATCAAAGGGAGGAAAAAATGAGAATACATCGACGCACACTGCTTGCGCTGGCGCTTGCCACCGGGCTGACAGCTCCGTCTCTGGCGCTAGCCGCCGACGACACGATCAAGATCGGCCTGCTCGCCACTTTCGAGGGACCGTTCACGGTGCTCGGCGAAGACGGCGAGCGCGGCGCGAAGACGGCGCTCGACGAGGTCAGCGGCATGGTTGCCGGCAAGAAGATCGAAATCGTCAAAGGCTCGTCCGACGCTTCACCTGATAGCGCCGTGCGCGCTGCGCGCAAGCTGGTCGAGCAGGATGGTGTCAAGGTTTTGGTCGGCCCGCTTTCGGGCGATGAGGGCCTCGCCGTCAAGGACTATGCCAAGACCCAGCCGACCGTGACCTTCATCAATGGCACCTCGGCGGCGCAGGACACGACGCTGCGCAATCCGGCGGAAAACTTCTTCCGCTTCTCGACCGACGGCGCGCAGTGGATGGCCGGTCTCGGCACTTATGCCTTCAACGACAAAGGCTACAAGCGGGTCGCTACGGTCGCCGAGGACTATTCTTTCCCGTATACGCAGGTCTTCGGCTTCATGGCCGAGTTCTGCAAGGCAGGCGGCAAGGTGCCGTCCAAATCCTGGGTGCCGATCGGCAACAAGGATTTTTCGTCGGTTATCGCGGCCATTCCCGATGACGTCGATGCAATCTACGTCGCGCTTGGCGGCGCCGACGCCGTGAACTTCCTGACCCAGTATCAGCAGGGCGGCGGCGCGGCCCCCTTGATTGGTGGCTCGATCACCGTCGACCAGACGGTGCTGACCTCGAAGGGCAAGCTGCGCGACGTGCTGGTCGGCACGCCTTCCGCCGGACCAACCGCCGACACCAACGACGCGCCTAGTTGGAAAACTTTCGTCGAAGCCTACAAGAAGCAGCCAGGTGCCTTTCCCTCGCCGTCGCTCTTCGCCCACGGCTATTACGTCAACATGAAGGCGACATTGCTCGGTCTCGAACAGGTCGGCGGCGATGTCGCCGATGGCGGCGCCAAACTGCGTGACGCACTCTCGAAACTGTCTTTCGACACGCCGACCGGCAAGGTGTCACTGGACAAGAACCGCAACGCGATTGCCGACATCTACCTGACCGAGGTGACCGAGGGGCCGGACGGCAATCTTTTGAACAAGCTCGTCAAAGTCGTGTCGCAGGTCAACCAGACGCTGGGCATTCCCGAAGACGAGTTCACCAAGCTTGGGGCTGTCAGCCGCGACAATCCGAGCTGCCCGTAACCGCGTGGCTTGCGAGTATATCCGCCCGTGACCGAAACTCTTGCCGCGAACCGTCTCCAAGGCTCCGGCGCCTTTGCGCTGGAACTCGATGGCGTTGCGCGGCATTTCGGCGCTTTGGTGGCGCTCTCCGGCATTGATATGAGGATCGCGGCTGGCGAGCGGCGCGCGGTTCTCGGCTCTAACGGCGCCGGCAAGACCACGCTGTTCAATGCAGTGACCGGCGATTTCCTGCCGACGGCTGGCCGCATCCGCTTCTTCGGTGAGGACATCACCGACTTGCCGCCGCATGAACGCATCCGGCGGGGCTTGCGGCGGACCTACCAGATCTCGCAGCTGTTCAAAGGCTTGTCGGTTCTCGACTCGATCTTTCTCGCTTGCCGCGGCGTCTCACGCCGACGGTTCTCGCTGCTCCGCCCAAAGGCCACCGACGTCAACATGGTGCAGGCGGAATCGATCCTCAATGCCGTGCATCTCGAGGCCTATCGCGACCTGCTGGTGGCGACACTCAGCCATGGCCAGCAGCGGCAGTTGGAGATCGCGCTGGCGCTGGCCGGCGCGCCACGCTTCATCCTGTTCGACGAGCCGGCGGCCGGCCTGTCGCCGACCGAGCGCCGCGACTTGGTGGCGATCCTCAATGCGCTGCCCAAGCATATCGGCTATATTATCATCGAGCACGATCTGGATGTCGCGCTGCGCGTTTCGGAATATGTGTCGATGATGCACAACGGCCGTCTGTTCAAGGAAGGCACGCCGCAAGAGATCGAGGCCGACCCGGAGGTCCAGGAGATCTATCTCGGGGGCAAGCATGGCTGAGCGCCCCGTTCCCCTCGGCCGAACGCTCCCTTCTGGCCCAGCCTCTTCCGGCAAAATAGGCAAGGCGATCCTCAAAATAGAGGATCTGCAGGTCTATTACGGCGAAAGCCATGCCCTTCAGGGCGTCTCGCTGGCGCTGGAAAGCGGCGTGCTGTCGGTGGTCGGCCGCAACGGCATGGGCAAGTCGACGCTCTGCAACACCATCGTCGGCCTGAAGCGCGCGCGCTCCGGCTCGATCCGCGTCGACGGCCGCGAGATCACTGCGCTCGAACCGCACGAGATCCATCGCCTCGGCGTCGGTTATGTGCCGCAAGGGCGGCGCGTCTGGCCAAGCCTGAGCGTTGATGAGCATCTCCGTCTCGCTGCCGGCCATCGGCGCGATGCGAGTTGGACCGTCGAACGCATCTACCAGACATTTCCGCGCCTCGCCGAGCGCCGCACCAATGGCGGCTCGCAGCTCTCCGGCGGCGAACAGCAGATGCTTGCTATCTCGCGTGCCCTGCTCAGCGACCCGAAGCTGCTGGTCATGGACGAGCCGACCGAAGGCCTTGCGCCGATCATTGTCGACCAGGTTGAGCGGATGCTCGTCACCCTGGCCGAGGAAGGTGAGATGGCGATCCTCGTCATCGAGCAGAATATCGGCGTGGCGACCGCTGTTTCCAACCAGGTCGCCATCATGGTCAACGGCCGCATCAATCGGCTGATGGACGCGGCAGCGCTCGCGGCAGACCGGGAATTGCAGCAACGGCTGCTTGGTGTCGGACGCCATGCCGACGAGACGTCCGTCACGCCGGCAGCCGCGGCACAGGCGAAGGACCAGTTGGCTGAAGTCTACCGCATCGACCGGACGGCTACCGGTTCCGAACCGATGACCCAGAATGGAACCTACCTTCCGGTCACCGAACTGCCCAACCGCTGGAACGTGCCGGTCACGGCCATGCGGCAAGCGGCTATCGAGAAGGCCGCGCCACAGGACGATTTGAAGAAGGTCTTTGCAATTCCTTTCGCCGAACGCATTGGAAGAACAGTGCTCGTCGCGGGCACTTTCGATACCAAGGGCAAGGAGTTGCGGTTCGTCGCCGACCGGCTGAAGTCCCTCGGCATTCCGGTTCGCACCGTCGACCTCTCCACCTCCGGAAAACCGTCGAGCGCCGACGTTCCCGCCATGCAGGTGGCCGGAATGCATATGCGGGGATCGGCGGCCGTTTTCACCAATGATCGCGGCGGCTCGGTGAGCGCTATGGCGGAAGCCTTCGCGCGCTGGATCGAGCGCGAGCCGCGCATTGGCGGCGTCATCTCGGCCGGCGGCTCCGGCGGCACCACGCTGGCAACAGCAGGCATGCGCGTGCTGCCCGTCGGTATCCCCAAACTGATGGTGTCGACCGTGGCAGCCGGCGATGTCGCCAAATATGTCGGCGGCGCGGACATCATGATGTTCCATTCGGTTGCCGACGTTCAGGGGCTGAACTCGATCACCGAACAGGTGCTGTCAAATGCGGCGCATGCGATGGCGGGCATGGTCGCGCAGCTGCCCAATGCCGAAGCCTGGGAAGCCAGGCGCAAGCTGGCGCGCCCGGCTGTCGGCATCACCATGTTCGGTGTCACGACGCCGGCGGTGCAGGCGGTAACCAGGCGGCTCGAAGCCGACTACGACTGTCTCGTGTTCCACGCGACCGGCATCGGCGGACGGGCAATGGAGAACCTCGGCGATTCGCGGCTGCTCTCGGCTTTCCTTGATCTGACTACCACGGAGGTGGCCGACATGATCGTCGGCGGTGTGTTCCCGGCGACTGAAGATCGCTTTGGCGCCGCAATCCGCACCGGCTTGCCCTATGTCGGCTCAACCGGCGCGCTGGACATGGTCAATTTCGGCCCGCGCGACAGCGTGCCGGAGAAATTTCGAAGCCGCAAATTCGTCATCCACAATCCGAACGTCACGCTGATGCGGACAACCCGCGACGAGAACCGCGCCTTCGGCGAATGGATCGGTGCGCGGCTCAATGCCATGAATGGCCCGGTGCGGTTCCTGTTGCCGGAGGGCGGTGTCTCGATGCTCGATGCATCGGGCCAACCATTTCATGATCCGGAAGCCGACAGCGCCCTGTTCGAGGCGATCGAGAAGACCGTTCGCCAGACGCCGCAGCGCCATCTCGAGCGTGTGGGTGCGAACATCAATGACGCGCTCTTCGTCGATGCAGCGGTCAATGCGTTCCGCGCGATCACACCGAAACTGCAGAGGCGAGCATAATGGCTTCGAGCAGGCGCATTTGTAAAATCGGTGCCGGTAGCCTGTGGCTGACCGCATTCTATTTGGGAGGGTAGAAAAGATGGCCGCGCAGACCTTGGGTGCTTTCCTTTTGTGGCTGATCATTGCCGCGATCGTGGTGGTGATCGCCGTCTACATACTGCGATGGCTTTATCGCCGGTCGACCAAAGAGACGGCGTTCGTGCGCACCGGCTTCATGGGCGAGAAGGTGGTGGTAAACGGCGGCGCTTTCGTCATTCCGGTGCTGCACGAGATCACGCCGGTCAACATGAACGTCCTGCGCATCGAAGTGCGCCGCGAGGATGCCTTTGCGCTGATCACCAAGAACCGCATGCGCGTTGATCTGGTCGCAGAGTTCTTCGTCCGTGTCGGCGCCGGCCGCGAGCTGGTCGCAGCCGCCGCCCAGACGCTCGGCCGCCGCACGCTGCAGCCCGACAGCCTGCGCGAATTGCTGGAGGGCAAATTCGCCGGTGCCATGCGCACCGTTGCCGCCCAGATGACGCTGGAAGAGATGCACGAGCTGCGCGGCGACTATGCGGCCAGGGTCCGGCAGCTTGCCTCGGAATCGCTCGCCGCCAACGGGCTGGAGCTGGAGAGCGTCGCCATCGTCGACCTCGACCAGACCAGCCTCGAATATTTCGATCCGTCCAATGCCTTCGACGCCGAAGGCCTCACCCAACTGACGGAATCGATCGAGACGCGCCGCAGGATGCGCAACGAGATCGAGCAGCGCACGCTGGTCGACATCCGCAACCAGAACCTCGACACCCAGCGCAAGGTGCTGGAGATCGACCGCGACACCGAATACGCCCGCCTCGAGCAGGAGCGCGAGGTCGAGATACGTCGCGCCTCGCAGCGCTCCGAACTCGCCAGGGAGCGGGCGATCCGCGACCAGGAGGCCGAGCAGGCGCAACTGTCGGCGCGCGAGGCCGTCGAGAAATCGCGCCTCAACCAGGAGCGCAACATTACCGAGGAGCGCATCAAGAGCGAGGAAGACACGCAGCGCCGCGAGATTGCGCGCCGCCGCGCCCTCGATGAGACGGAAATGAAAATGCGCGAACTGACCGAGCGCGAGCAGATCGCGCTAGAGCTCGCCCTGGAAAAGGCCAGGATCGAACGCGAAGGCACGCAGAGCGAGCTCGAGATCGAGCGCAGGAAAGCCCTCGAAATCGCCGAGCTCGAACGCCAGATCGCGCTGGCGGAAAAGGCATTGGAGGTTACCAGGGCCGAGGCGGAAAAGCGCCGCGCCGAAATTGTCGAGAACCAGGCGACCGAAACAGCGCGGATCGGGCAGGAGCGTGCCATCGACGAGGTCAGGATTGCACGCGAGCGTCACCTCGAGGCGCTGCAGATCGCCAAGCGCCAGGCTTTCGAGGAAGCCGAAATATCGGCCGGCGAAGAGGTCGAGCGCGCTCGCATCACCACCGAGCGCGGCATCGAGGAGGCGCGGCTGATCAAGGACCGCGACATCCGCCAGCTCGGCGTCGAGCGCGACCAGAAGATCGAGATAGCCGAAATCCAGAAGGCCATCGACATCGCCAAAAAGACGCAGGAGCGTTCCTCCGCTATCGCGGCATCCGAGGCGGTGCGCGCCAAGGCCATCCAGGCTGAGGAGCAGGCCTTCACGGCGCGCGAGCGCGAGATCGCCGAGCGCCGCAAGCTGACCGACTTGATCGGTGCGGCTCGCGAGGCCGAGCGCGAGGCCTTGCGCATAACCGCGGCCGCAGATGCCGAGATGAAGGCGGCCAAGAGCCTGGCCGAAGCGCAGAAGATCGCCGCTGTTGCCGCGGCCGAGGCGGAGAAGATCCACGCCCTTGCGGCGGCCCAGCGCTACGAGGTTGATGCCGCCGGCCATCGTCAGCTCAACGAGGCCGACAATCTGCTCTCCAACGAGGCTCGTGCCGGTCGCCTGCGCGGCAAGTTGCTCGACCACATGGAAGGCATCATCCGCGAAAGCGTCAAGCCGATGGAGAAAATCGACGGCATCAAGATCCTGCACGTCGACGGCATCAATGGCGGGCAGGGCGGCAACCGCAACGTCACCGACGAGGTGATCGATTCGGCGCTGCGCTACCGGGTCCAGGCGCCGATGATCGATAATCTGATGAAGGAGATCGGCATCGAGGGCGGCTCGCTCGGCCGCATGACCGACGTGCTGCGCGATGCCAAGGACATATCGAGCCTGACCCGCGACAAGAAAGGCAAAGGCAAGGTCAGCAAGGACGACGATGACGACCGCGACCGCTGACCAGGTCCGGTGGGCGGTGTGCTGTGCGAATGAGTGGCGATGCCTCGGCACCGGCCGCTCGTTCGATGCGGGCGGTGGGGCATGACCAAGGTCTATGTGTCCTCGGTCATCCCTGCGCCGGCTGCGGAAGTCTGGAAGCTCGTGCGCAACTTCAACGGCCTTCCCGCCTGGGCGCCATTCGTTGCGGAGAGCCGCGTCGAACAGAACGCACCGGCCGACCAGATCGGCTGCATCCGCAACTTTGTGCTCAGGGATGGCGGGCGGATTCGCGAAAAATTGCTGGCACTGTCCGACTACGATCTGTCGTGCAGTTACGCTATCCTGGAAAGCCCGATGGCGGTGGAGAATTATATCGCCACGCTGTCGCTGACGCCGATCACCGACGGCAATCTCACTCTGGCCGAATGGGAGGCGGAGTTCGACTGTGCGCCTGAGCGCGAAGCAGCACTTATGCATCAGATCGGCACCGGCGTCTTCCAGGCGGCGTTGAGCGCACTCAAGCAGCGCTTCGGGCGCTGACATTCCCGCGATGGTTCAAGTCCGCCAGAGCACCATCATCGATGCGCCGATCGATGATGTCTGGTCGATTCTGCGCGATTTCAACGGCCATGAACGCTGGCACCCGGCGATCTCGTTCAGCGAAATCGAAGGTGGCGACCCGGTCGACGCGGTCGGTTCGGTTCGTCGTTTCCGCCTGGCCGATGGCGGCGAGTTGCGCGAACAGCTGCTGGCGCTGTCCGACAAGGACTTTCGGCTCGCCTATTGCCTGCTCGAAGCGCCGCTGCCGCTGATGGGTTATGTCGCATCGATCCAGCTGAAGCCGGTGACCGACGGCAACGCGACCTTCTGGGAATGGCGTTCCGAATTCCATCCACCTACGCACCGCCGCGACGAACTGGTCAAGCTCGTCTCCGAAGGCATTTATCAGGCCGGCTTCGCGGCGATCCGTAGCCTTTTGCGAGGAAGGGTTCTGACTGCCAAGGCAAGAGCGCCGACGCCGGCACCTCCGTCAGCCCCGCCGCTGATCCCTTCGCCGGTCTCTTCCGCAACAACATCGTTCGGCCAGTCAGCAACAACCAGGGCTATTGTGGTCGAGCGCTATGGCGGTCCGGAGGTGCTGCAACTCAAGGAGATCGGCTTGCCGCCGCCGGCGCCGAACGAGGTGCGGATCCGCCATACTGTGATCGGCGTCAACTTCATCGATGTCTATTGCCGCACCGGCTATTTCGACCTTTTGCAACCACCGGGCGTGCCTGGCATGGAGGCGGCCGGCGTCGTCGAAGCGGTCGGTTCGGAGATTGCCGGTTTCTCGGTCGGCGACCGCATCGCCTATGCCTGCCCGCCGGTCGGCGCTTATACCGAGCGGCGCAACATGGTGCCCGATCTGCTGGTTCGCCTGTCCGACGATATTCCCGACGAGATTGCGGCCGCGGGGCTGCTCAAGGGCATCAGTGCGAGTTTTTTGCTGCATGATATCCATGCGGTGCAGCCGGGCTCCGTCGTTCTCGTCCATGCCGGCGCCGGCGGCATCGGCCAGCTTCTGGTGCAATGGGCACGCCATCTCGGCGCAACGGTCATTGCAACGGTGTCGAGCGACGACAAGGCGCGCATCGTCGAACGCCTCGGTGCCCATCATGTCATCGTCTACTCGCGTGAGAATTTCACTGAGGCCGTCATGCGGCTGACGGGAGGCGTCGGCGCCGATGTGGTCTACGATGCGGTCGGCCAGGATACGTTCGGCGGCTCGCTGGCGGCGCTCCGCATTCGCGGTCACCTCGTCAGTTTCGGTCAGGCGTCAGGGCCGATCGGCAATTGGGACATCGGCCGCTTTGCATCGAAGTCGATCACCGTATCGCGTCCCAACTATGCGCATTACACCGACACGCCGGAAAAACTAGCCCCGCACGTCGAGCGTTTCTTTGCCGCGCTGCGACAGGGCGTCGTCAGGATCGAAGCGCCCAAGCGCTATAACCTATCCGACGCCGGCGAGGCTCACCGCGACCTTGAGGCCAGGCGGACAACAGGCGCATTGGTGCTGGTGCCGTAGCCGACACTCGGTCGAAAACAGATGTTGACAATGTCATCTGTTGTTGCGAAGGCGTTCAGCCTCGAATTTGACGGCCGGGTGGGACAATGGACGACCTTGGAGCACAGGAACAAGCGGTTCTCGACCTCATTGCGGCGAACCCATTCGCCGGCCAGCAGGACATAGCAACGGCGCTCGGCATCGCCCGCTCGACGGTCGCGGCCCACATCGTGCAACTCGTCAACAAGGGCTATATTCTCGGCCGTGGTTACGTCTTGCCGACGTCCAAGCGCATGGTCTGCGTCGGCGGCGCGGTGCTCGACCGCAAATACCACGCCAAGAAGGATCTGATTTTCGAGACGTCGAACCCGGTCGACGGCTATCGCAGCTTCGGCGGGGTCGCCCGCAACGTCGCCGAAAACCTTGCCCGCCTCGGCGTCGACATAAGCTTCGTCTCGATCGTCGGCGACGATGAAACCGGCCGCTCGCTGGTGCGGCACCTGCGCGATCTTGGCGCTGATGTCAGCCAGGTCATCACCACCACGGAACGGCCGACGGCCGAATATGCGGCGATCCTCGACCGCAACAATGATCTCGTGCTCGGCATTGCCGACATGGAGATCTTCGATCTGTTTTCGTCGTCCTATCTCGACCGCTTCTGGCCGCATCTGGCTTCGGCGACATGGGTGTTCATCGACTGCAATCTGCCGGCTTCGACCATCGCAGCACTGATCTCGCGCAAGCAGGGCGCGCGCTTCAAGCTCGCCGTCGACACGGTCTCGTCGCCGAAATCAGCGCGGCCGCCGAAGGACCTGACCGGCATCGACCTTCTTTTCACCAACCATGACGAGGCCAATACGATGCTCGGCATAACGGATGCCGACAAGCGGCTGACGCCGGAGGAAGCAGCAGCAGCGCTGCGCGCGGCCGGCGCCAGCGCGGTGATCGTAACCGCAGGCGCGCATGGATTTGCCGTTGCGACTGAGAGCGGTGTGACGACCATGCACTCCGTCCCGGCCCAGCCCGTCGACATCACCGGCGCCGGTGACGCGATGATCGCCGGCACTCTGTACAAGGTGCTTTCGGGTGATCCGGTCGCTCATGCCGCGCGCACCGGCGCGCTGCTCGCCACGCTGACCACCGAGAGCGAATCGAGCGTCCACCCCGATCTGTCGCCGCGCTTCCTTGCCGCCGGCACGTACCGCATTCCTGCCTGAAAGCGAGATGATATGAAACCTTCCCTTGTCCACTTGAACGATGAAGTCGCTGCTGCGCTTGATGAAGGCCGCGCGGTGGTGGCGCTGGAATCGACGATCATCACCCACGGCATGCCCTATCCGGCCAATCTGGAGACTGCTCGTGGTGTCGAGACCGTGGTGCGTGAAAACGGCGCTGTGCCCGCCACGATCGCGGTGGTCGCCGGCAAGATCAAGGTTGGCCTCGACGACCGTGAACTGGAAGAGCTGGCAGCGGCAAAGGGCGTGGTCAAGGCTTCCGGGCGCGATCTCGCCGCCATCATGGTGCACGGCGGCTCGGCCGGAACCACCGTCTCGGCGACGATGCGGATCGCGGCACTCGCCGGCATCGGCATTTTTGCGACCGGCGGCGTCGGCGGCGTGCATCGCGGCGCCGAAGCGACTTTCGACATCTCGGCCGACCTGACCGAACTCGGCCAAACCGGCACGACTGTCGTCTGCGCCGGAGTCAAGTCGATCCTCGATATTGCGAAGACGCTGGAATATCTGGAAACCCAGCGTGTGCCGGTGATCGCCTATGGGAGTGATGATTTTCCGGCTTTCTACACCCGCTCCAGCGGGCTCAAGGCCGATCATCGCCTCGATACCCCCGACGAGATCGCGCGAGCCATGCTGCTGCATGACGAGATGGAATCCGGCACCGGCATTCTCGTCGCCAACCCTATCCCCGAAGCGGACGCGCTCGATCCGGCATTCATCGACGGCACGATCGCAGCGGCGGTAGCCGAAGCGGAGCAGCGCGGCATCGGGCGCAAGGAACTGACGCCGTTTCTGCTCGCCCGCATCAACGAGCTTTCGCAAGGCCGCAGCCTGAAGGCCAACATCGCGCTGGTCCGCAACAACGCCGCGCTCGCCGCCCGCATCGCGGTGGTGCATGCGAAATTGAAGGGCGTGACCAGATAGAGGCAGCACCCGGCCAGCGCTACCGGCCTTCGATTTCAGCCCGTCGCAAGGTCGAAGATGCGCCCGGCATTGAGGATGTTGTTCGGGTCGAAGGCTGCTTTCAGGCGCCGCATGGCCGCAATCTCTGCATCGCTGCGCACCAGATGCAGCCACTCCTTCTTGTCAAGGCCAATGCCATGTTCGGCCGAAACGCCGCCGCCGGCGGCGGCCACACCGCGGTAGACGGTGCCGTATGCGGCTGCCGGATCCACCGTGCGGATCTGGTAATGCAGATTGCCATCGCCGAGATGGCCGAAGACGTAGATGTCGGCGCCGGGGTCGACGGCCTTGATGGCTGCTTCTGTTTCGTCCAGGAAAGTCGCCATTCTCGCCAGTGGGATGCTGATATCGACGCCAATCAGGCCTGCCATCGAAAACAGGAAACGGTTGGCCTCCTCCCGCACCGCCCAGAGCGCCCGGAATTCGCGCGGCGATTGCGAGACGACCACGTCGTCGATCACGCCCTCCTCGACCGCCTGCATCAGCGTCGCGGCAAAGCGTTCGCCGTCGCGGTCGGGCTCGCTGCCCTGTATCTCGGCAAGCACATAGACGGGCGAGCCCGCGGGCAGCGGCGCCGGCGCGTCCATGCCGGCGATCATGGCGCCATAGAGCGGGGCGAAATTCACCTCATAGGCCGAGAGCGAGGGCCCGAGTTTCTGCCTGAGCAGCGCCAGCAGCGCGATTGCAGCGTCGAGCGAAGCAAGCGCGCAGAAGGCGTTGATCTCGGTGGCCGGCTTCGGGTGCAGCCGCAGGCATGCGCGGGTGACCACGCCGAGCGTGCCCTCACTGCCGATGAACAATTGGCTGAGGTCATAGCCGGAATTGTCCTTCGCCAAACCCTTGAGCGAGGTCAGGATGCCGCCGTCGGCAAGCACCGCTTCCAGGCCAAGCACCTGCGCCCGGTACATGCCGTAGCGCAGCACGCGGATGCCGCCGGCATTGGTGGCGACATTACCGCCGACGGTCGCCGCGCCGCGCGCTCCGATGTCGACGCCGAACAGTAAGCCGGCCGCATCGGCGGCTTCCTGCACCGTTTGCAGCGGCGCGCCGGCCTCGGCGATGATGGTTGCCGCTTCACGGTCGAGGGCTTCAACGGAAGTCATACACTCCAGCGACAGCACCGCTTCGCCGGGTTGGACGCGAGCGCCGCCGGCGAGCCCGGTCCGGCCACCCTGGATGACAAGCCTCTGTCCGGCCTCGTTGCACAGGCGAAGTATGTCCGACACCTCGCCGGCCCTACGTGGACGCAGCACGAACTCCGGCGATACGCCGGCTTTGCCGTCGGGGTCTTCCCTGTAACGCGGCCCGGCCTCATCGGCCGAAACGATCGCCGACCGGTCCAGCCGCTTCTCCAGCCGCGACAGGAGTTCGCCGGTCAGTGGGGACAGAGCGCTCACGGATGGTGTCGTCATGCGCCGCTCCTGTAACAGGCAGGACGATAGACACGGACTGCTGTTTGTCAAACCCACGCGGGACTGCCAGTCGTGGCCGGCCTTCAGCCTCGACCCTTCAAAAACTCGATCACCATTGCCGCGGTCCAGGTGAAACGGTTACCGCCGAGCGGCTCGCCGCTGAGGGGATCGTAATATTCGGCAAAGCCGCTCTCGGCGATCAGGTCGAGACTGGACTGGGTGATCCGTTGTGCGATTTGGCTGTGGCCGGCGGCGGCAAGGCCATTAGCGATCATGTAGTTGACCACCAGCCAGACCGGGCCGCGCCAGTAGCGCTTGGCGTCGAAGCGCGCATCGCCAGGATCGTGCGAGGGGACGATGTAACGCGCTTTGCCGGCGATGCGCTCGATCGTTGCGGCGATGGCCGCTGCCCGGCTTTCCGGAATAGCCGAAAACACCGGCAGAATGCCGCCGACCGACGCGCTGTCAACGTGCTTTCCGGCCACTCGGTCGAAACAAATGTACTGGCTATGTGTGTCGCTCCACAGCCGTTCCATCGTCGAAAGCCCGTTTTCGGCACGGGCGCGGTTGGCTTTTGCGATTTCGGTTTCGCCAAGTGCCTCGGCGAGATCGGCAAGATCGGCGGCGGAACGGATCAGAATGGCATTGAAGCCGGGATCGACGACCTGGAACGGCGAGGCATCGTGCAGCCTGGCATTATCCCAGCCAAGCCCGCGGAAATGCTGCAGCAGCCAGATATAGCGGTCATACTGTGCCTTGGTTGGACGATGCGCCGGATCGGCGTGCAGGATGTCGCGGCGGGTGTAGGGCTCGACGCCTTCGGTCGGCACGTGCTCAAACGCCTCGTCCCAGTCGATCGAGTTGTCGCGACCGGACTCCCATGGGTGGATTATGGCGACCAGCCCTTCGCCGTTCGGGTCGCGGTTTTCGTAGAACCAGCGGTGCCAGGCATCGATTTTCGGCAGCAACACCCGGGCACGCTCGGCCGCCAGCGTCTTGTCCTTGGCCTGGTCAAACAAGCGGCGCACGGCAAAGCCGGCGACCGCCGGCTGGGTGATGCCCGAGGTGGCGGTCGGGCGGTCCGTCCGCCAGACCTCCGGTCCCGGGAAATAGCCGTCGCTCCAGACATGGAAGACGATGTGCGGTACCATGCCGTCCGGCCACTGGTGGGCGAACAGCGTGTCGATCTCGGTCCAGGCTCGAGCCTCATCGTAGTGGGCAAGACCGAGCGCGGTCAGGCAGGAATCCCAGTTCCACTGGAACGGGTAGAGGCCCTTGGTCGGTATGGTGTAGGTGCCTTGGTCGTTTTCCCTGAGCACCTCTACGGCGCGGGCGATGGTTTCGTCGACAGCAAGAGATATCATGGGGCGGTCGTACTTTCAGGATCGAAGGGCGTTTGGATCAAAGCGCGTTGGTGGTTTCGGGGTCGAACCAGCGGATGCGGTCGGGTTTGGGCAAGAGCCGCAGGTGATCGCCGACGGCGACCGTGGCATTCGATTCGAGGATGGCGCGGAACAGGCCGCCCTCGACATCGCAGGTGACCAGCGTGTGCGGTCCGAGCGGCTCGACAACGCGCACGGTGGCGTGCAGCCCTTCGGTGCCGGTGTCGACATCCTCGGGGCGAATGGCGAATTCTATCGTCTGCTTGTCCGATTTGGGGCCGGGCAGCGTCAGCCCGGCGACGGTCCAGCTGCCGTCTGCCGCCTTCGTCGCCAGGATGAAATTCATCGGCGGGTTGCCGATGAAGGAGCCGACGAAGCGTGCGGCCGGATTGCGATAGACCTCTACCGGCGAGGCGGCCTGGACGATATGGCCCTGATGCATGACGGCGATGCGGTCGGCGAGGCTCATCGCCTCGACCTGATCGTGAGTGACATAGATGGTGGTGGTCTTGGACGCGGCGAGCACGCCCTTGAGCTCGGCGCGCATTTCGAGCCGCAGCAGCGCATCGAGGTTCGACAGCGGCTCGTCCATCAGGATCACGTCCGGCTCCATCGCAAGTGCCCGAGCGACTGCCACGCGCTGGCGCTGGCCGCCGGAAAGCTGGCCCGAATAGCGCTTCAAAAGCTGCTCGATGTGCATGAGCTCCGCGGTGCGGTTGACGCGCCCCTCGACCTCCTGCTGCGGCAGCTTCTTCATGCGCAGGCCGAAGGCGATGTTCTCGAACACGGTCAGGTGCGGAAACACGGCGTAATTCTGGAACACCATGGCGATGCCGCGTTCGCGCGGCGGCAGATGGTCGACGCGACGGCCGCCGATCCAGACCTCGCCCTGGCTTGGCGTTTCCAGCCCGGCGACGATCCTCAGCAGCGTGGTCTTGCCGCAACCCGAGGCGCCAAGCAGCACCATGAATTCCTGGTCGGCGATGGTCAGGTCGATCGAATGCAGCGCGGTGAAGCCACCGAAACGTTTTGCGACCTGCTTGATGGCGATCTCAGCCATCGGCGTTCTCTTTTGTGCGCGTCATCGGTTGGCGATCCCCCACATGGCGAACAGATATTTGCGAACGGTGAAGATGAAGATCAGCGCCGGGATGACCAGTGCCGCGCCACCGGCGAATTTGAGGTAGAGCGGCGATTCGCCAAGGCTCTGCAGCAGGAAGGCGGTCAGCGTCCGGTTCTCGATGGTGAGCACGGCGGCGGCAAACACTTCGTTCCAGGAGATGGTGAAGGCAAATACCGCCGACGCCGCGATGCCCGGCAGCGCCAGCGGTAGAATGATTTTTCGGAATGCCTGCAATCTCGTGCAGCCGAGCGTCCAGGCCGCTTCCTCCAGCTCGACTGGAATGCCGGAGAAGAGCGAGAACGTGATCAGCACCGCGAATGGCAGCGCCAGCGTGGTGTGGACCAGCGCCAGCCCGATCGCGGTGTCGTCGAGGCCGGTGCGGATGAACATCACCGCCAGCGGTAGCGCCAGCAGCGGCAGTGGGAAGGCGCGGGTCATCAGCACGAGGAAACGGAACGTTTCCTTGCCCGGGAATTCGAAGCGCGACAGCGCGTAGCCCGCGGGTGCGCCGAAGCCGATCGAGAGGAGCATCGTCAGCGTGGCGACGAGAACGGAGTTCCACAGCGCCCTGGCGACGCCGGCGAAATTGATGAAGAAAGAAAGGCTGCCGAAATCGAATGACGGGAAGAAGCGCTTGGGAAAGGCGGTCACCTCTTCCGGCGACGACAGCGCGTTGACGATCAACAGATAGATCGGCAGCAGCACCCAGATGCAAAGCAGGATGACGGTGGCGACCAGCAACCAGTTGCCGGCTTTGCGGGCCTCAGGCGCGGCGATCGACAGCTCCACCGTGCTCATATCCGCGCCTCCTTCGGCACACGCAGCACCCGCAGGAAGAACAGCGTGAAACCGATCGATATGGCGAGGATGAACAGCGCCATGGCGGCGGCGACATTGCGGTCCTGCAGCGTGAACTGCCAATTGTAGGTCTCGCCCATCAGCACCGGCAGATTGGTGCCGCCGAGTGCTGCAACCACCGCAAAGACCTCAAAGGCAAGGATGACGCGCAGGATGATCGCCGTCTGCAGGCTGGGGCGCAGCAGAGGCAGCGTGATCTTGATGAAGCGCTTCCACGGACTAGCGCCAAAAACCTCCGCCGCCTCGTAATATTCCCGGGGGATGAGCCCCATGCCGGCGACCAGAATGACCATCATGATGGCGGTCGCACGCCAGATCTCGGCCAGCGCCACGGCGATGAAGATCGTCAGCTTGCTCTGGTAGCCGAGGAACATGACCGGCCTGTCGATGACGCCGAGATTGGAGAGCAAGGTGTTGAGGAAGCCGGACTGGTCGAAGATGGCGAGCCAGATCAGCCCAGCGGCGAGATCGGAGATGCCGAGCGGAATAGCGAAGATATAAAGCGCGGCGCTGCGCCCGGCCGCAAGTCGCGACACCATCGTTGCCATCAGCAGCGCCATGACCAGCTGGATGGGCACGACGACGGCGCTGAGAAGCAGCGTGTTGCGAACCGTGACCGGAAATTTCCAGCTGCTGGTCATGGTGCGGAAATTGTCGAGCGTAAAGCCGCCGTCGCGGGTGAACGCCTCGAAGGCGACCAGCGCAAACGGATAGAGGAAGAAGACGCAAAGGAACAGCGTCGCCGGCGTCAGCAGCAGATAGGGCAGGGCCTTGCCGTGCATGGAGCTCTCTCTATTCGAAGCTTCAAAAGGGGTGGGCGCCCGGCGCGCTGGAAATCCGGACGCCCGGGGAGGATTCTTAATCGACGGGACAGGCGCCTTGCGATGGTTTGTCGGGCGCCCAGCACGGCGCTTTCGCCTGGTCGATGATCGCCTTCAGCGCCGTCGCCTGTTCGTCGAGCACGCCGTGCACATCCTCGCCGCCGAGCACGATGCGCTCGAAGCTGTCGGTGTAGATCTGATTGAACTTGCCGCCGAGGCCGCCAAGTCCCATCGGCAGCAGCGCCGGCAGCGCATCCGGGGCTCCGGTCATGGTGGCGATCACTGGGCTGAAGGCCTTCACCGAGGCCGGCATGTCGTCGGGCAGCTTGACGTCGACGATGGGGAAGAAGTTTGTCGCCTTGAGCGTCGCGATCTGGGTTTCCGGTTTCAGCATATAGGCGACCAGTGCCTTGGCCTTGTCCATGTCGGGCGAGGTCTTCGGGATAGCGACGCCGGCGACCACCGGCATGTAGCCGCGGCCTGCCGGGCCGGCCGGCGCCGGGAAGGCGACGAAGTCATCGGGTTTCTGGTTGAAGGCGTCGGCGAGGCGCGCCACGTGATCGAATGCCACCCAGACTTCGCCGGTCAACAGCGGCTCCTGCATGAAGGCATAGTTGGTCGAATTCGGGTTGGTGTATTGCCACAATTCCTTGAACTTGTTCCACGCCGTCTCGGCCTCCGCCGAGCGGAACTTGGTCACCATCGAGCCGGTATACGATGGAAGGAGAAAACCCTCGAAGAAACGGTGCTTCAGCCCTTTCGGGCCGGCCGGAAAACCGAATTTGGGCGAACCGGTCTTTTCAGCGATGTTTTTCGCCCACTCGATCAGTTGGTCATAAGTGATGGTGTTGAGATCGGTGCCGGCCGGCAGATATTGCAGCGCCTGCTTGCTGGCCGCCATCAGAAAGGTGGCCTGCATCCATGGCAGGTACTTCTGCTCGCCGGTGCCGAGCATGCCGAGCTTCTTATAGGTCTCGTTGACCTTGACGCCACCGAGATCGACGCCAGAGAGATCGACAAGGTCCGCGCCGACGGTGGAGAAGTCTCCGTGCAGGCCGCCGAGCACGCCTATGGTGCCGGAGCCGGCCTGCAGTTCGGCCTGAAGGCGGGTGAGCCAAGGCCCGTCCTCGGCGACCTGATAGTCGACCTGGCCATCAAACCCCTTCAGCACCTCGCCGCGCATTTTTTGCGTCTCTTCCACAGGTCGCGCCTGTGTCGACCAGAACAACACCTGCTGGGCTTGCGCTGCACCGGCAGCGAGCGACAGCGCCAGCACGGCGCCGGCCAATATCCGCAAAGCATTCATCGTCATCTTCCTCCCTGGGTTGCGCCGCGAAGCGGGCGTCAGTTCTGTCTTGTGGGTGCCGGGCCATGGCTTGCCCGCGAGACAAGTGTCGGCCGGACCAGCCGCGTCAGTGGCGCGTCCGGCCTGTTGCCGATGACGGTCAGCAGCATCTCGCCGATCTCGCGCGCGCACTGGCGGATCGAGGCGTCGAAAGTGGTTAGCCCCGGCGGCGCATAGGCTGAGGCGGCTATGTTGTCGAAGCCGATCACCGAAAGGTCGCGAGGAATGGCAAGGCCGGCTCGGGCAGCCTCTTCCATCACCGTCAGCGCCAGCTCGTCGAACAGCGCGACAATGGCTGTCGGCCGCTCGGTGGCGTGCAGCAGCCGGTTGATTGCCTGGATGCGGGCACCGCGATCGAACCGCGGTGCCGTCGCCACATCGAGCCTGACCGACGGATCGCCTCGGCGGGCGATCGCGGCAGCGAGCCCATCCTGCCTGAGATGGCGAAACGTCATCGGCTCGGAAATCGTCACCAGGCCGAAATGGCGGTGTCCGAGATCGTAGAGCATGTCGAAGGCCTCGCCGAATGCGTGCGCGCCATCGGTATCGAGCCAATGATAGGCAAAGTCACCGTCGAGCAGCCGGCCATGCGCGACGAACGGAAAATTGCGTTGACGCAGGTAGGCAAGCCGCTCGTCGACCTCGGCGATGCGGGTGACGACGACCCCATCGGCGCGTCCGGATTCGACAACATGGCGAAGCACGGAAAGTTCCGACTGGCCCTGCGCCGCTGCGGCCAGGATCAGGTCGGAGCCGTGCGAAACCAACCCTTCGCCGAGCCCGGTGACGAATTCGCCGAGGAAGGAATCGACCAGATTGGGGCCACGGATCGGCAGCACCATGCCGACAAAACCGCTGCGGCCGGAGACTAGCGTGCGGGCTGCCGTGTTCGGCACATAGCCGGCCTGGCGCGCGGCCTCGGTGACACGTTGGCGCGTTTTCAATGCGATCTGCTCGTGGCCGGCAAGGGCGCGCGAAACGGTGGTGATCGACAGGCCGAGCTGTGCGGCTAGTTCCTTGAGGGTGGTAACGCGGCCCGGCATCGTTCCTCTCGAACGAAGTTTGAAACGTTTGTAATCAGTCCAAGCGAAATTGCAAACGTTTTAAATGCTAGCGATCGGTGTTGCTTCTTGCCCGTTGGTTCGCGCGGCCCTGTTCGGCCCCGGGCCGGCAAGCTTCCGGACGGAGATTTAAACGCAGCGGTTGCTTGACTCGGACGGCGCCTTGTGAAAAATTTTACAGCAACTGATAAAAATATCAAAGGGCGGAAATGGTTGGTTTTGGCAACGGCCTGCTGCGCGACGATGAGACCGGGATGGCAGCCCGCGCTGCCTGGCTTCACTATGCCGGCGGCCTGACCCAGTCGGAAGTCGCCAAGCGGCTCGGCCTGACCAGCCTCAAGGCGCACCGCCTCATCACCAAGGCCAATCAGGAGGGCCTGGTCAAAGTCTATATCGATGGCGAAGTCTCAGAATGCGTGGAACTCGAGGACGAGTTATCCGGCCGTTACGGCCTCGACTATTGCGAGGTGGTCCCGGACTTCGATGCCGAAGACCTGCCGCTCAAGGCGCTCGGCATTGCCGGCGCGCAGTTTCTCAAGCGCGAGATCGAACGCGGCGAGGAGGCGCTGATAGGCGTCGGCCACGGCCGCACGCTTGCCGCCTGCGTCGAATATCTGCCGCGCATATCGGCCGGCAGGATCCGTTTCGTTTCGCTGCTTGGCGGCCTGACGCGCAAGTTCTCCGCCAATCCGCATGACGTCATCCACCGCGTCGCCGAACGGACCGGCGCGGAGGCCTATGTGATGCCGGTGCCGATGTTCGCCAACACGGTCGAGGATCGAACGGTGCTGCTCGGGCAGAAGGGCGTCAGCGATGTCTTCGACCTCGCCAAGACCGCCGACTTGCTCATTGCCGGCATTGGCACCGCCGAGCGTGAGGCCTCGCTTGTCGCCACCGGCATGATCGAAAAGGGCGAGATGGAGGAGATCCGCCGCAACGGCGGCGTCGGCGAACTGCTCGGCCATTTCTTCGACGATGCCGGAAAGGCCGTCGCGACGACGCTTTCCGACCGGGCGCTGGCACTGGCGCGCGAAGACATCAGCAACCGCAGGATTGTCGCCGTCGCCGGCGGCAAGGTGAAGGTTCGCGCCATCAAGTCAGTGCTGGAGGGCCGCTATCTCAAAGGCCTGATAACCGACGAGCGGACGGCGCGATCGCTCGTGGAACAGACGCCGGTCGGGTAGCCGGCAACCATTTCGTTGAAACTACCCTGTGGAGGAGAAGAGAAATGCATGAGAAAGAGAAAGACCTCATCGACGCGTTCCTGCGTGGACAAGTCGGCCGCCGTGGGCTGATCAAGGGCCTCGGTGCAATGGGCCTTGCCGCCAGCACCGCCGGTACACTGCTCAATTTCGGGCAGACCCGCGCCCTGGCAGCTGATTTCGACTGGCAGGCGCATAAGGGCAAGACCATCAAGCTGCTGCTCAACAAGCATCCGTACGCCGATGCGATGATTGCCAACCTCGACAACTTCAAGAAGCTGACCGGCATGGAAGTCGTCTATGACGTGTTCCCCGAAGACGTCTATTTCGACAAGGTTACCGCCGCGCTGTCGGCCAGCTCGCCCGAATACGATGCCTTCATGACCGGCGCCTACATGACCTGGACCTACGGCCCGGCCGGCTGGATCACCGATCTCAACGAATGGATCAAGGATCCGGCCAAGACCAACCCGAAATATGCCTGGGACGACTTCCTGCCCGGCGTCAAGAATTCTTGCGCCTGGAACGGCCAGCCGGGCGGCGCGCTCGGTTCGGAAGACGCCAAGCAATGGTGCATTCCGTGGGGCTTCGAGCAGAACAACATCACCTACAACAAGGGCATGTTCGACAAGGTCGGCGTCAGCGTTCCCGGCAATATGGATGAAATGGTCGCTACGGCGGCGAAGCTTACCAAGGATGTTGGTGGCGGCGTCTACGGCATCGGCGTGCGCGGCTCGCGCTCCTGGGCAACGATCCACCCGGGCTTCCTGTCGGCTTACGCTAATTTCGACCAGAAGGACCTGAACGTCTCGGCTGACGGCAAGCTGTCGGCCGCGATGAGCACCGCCGAATCCAAGGCTTTCCACAAGCAGTGGGTGCAGATGATCCAGGAGAGCGGCCCTAAGGACTGGTCGACCTACACCTGGTATCAGGTCGGCACCGATCTCGGTGCAGGTGCGTCGGCGATGATTTTCGACGCCGATATCCTCGGCTATTTCATGAATGGCGGCGACAACAAGATGGCCGGCAAGCTCGCCTTTTCCGCGTTCAAGGCCAACCCGGCCGCCAAGGCGCCGACGCCCAATATCTGGATCTGGTCGCTGTCGATGTCCAACTTCTCGAAGGACAAGGACGCCACTTGGTACTTCATGCAATGGGCATCCGGACCCGAGCATGCATTGTTCGGTGCGACCAAGATGGACTTCGTCAATCCGGTTCGTCAGTCGGTCTGGAACGACGAGATGTTCCGCGAGAAGCTGAACAAGAGCTATCCGGGCTACGTCGAGATGTTCGACGTCTCGGCGCCGGGCGCCAGCATCAAGTTCACACCGCAGCCGCTGTTCTTCGATCTCACCACCGAATGGGCGGCGACGCTGCAGAAGATGGTGGCCAAGGAAGTGCCGGTCGACGAAGGCCTCGACAAGTTGGCCGAGAGCATCAACAGCCAGCTCAAGGAAGCCGGGCTCGGCTAAAGCCGCGGCCAAGGCTGGCCCGTCCGCGGGTCAGCCTTTGAGATGTGATACGTTTGCGACGCGGTGCCGAGCGGTACCGCCTGCTCGCCCGACCGGCCGCCTTGCTCCCTTGGGCGGCCGGGACGGCGAAGCAACAGAATGACGGAGCAGCAGATGACTGCGGCGACAATACAAAGAAACAGGCCGTCGGGCTTCAGGATCAGCAAGCGGGTGCTGCCCTATCTCCTTAGCTTGCCGGCCTTGCTGGTCTGCATCGGCATCCTGATCCCGTTCTTCACATCGGTGGTCTATTCTTTCCAGCGCTACCGATTGAGCCAGCCTTGGGCGCGGCAATTCAACTGGGGCGACAACTATATCTCGTTCTTCACCGACCCGAAGTTCTGGAACACGCTGCAGGTGTCGCTGCTCTACGCCGGCATCACCGTCGTGCTCGAGTTGCTTCTCGGTCTCGGCATCGCCATGCTGCTGCAAAAGCGCTCGACGCTGAACAACTTCATCTCGATCATGCTGTTGATGCCGCTGATGACGGCGCCAGCGCTCGCCGCGCTGATGTGGAAGCTGATGACCAATCCCGGCTTTGGCGTGCTCAGCTATCTCGCCAGCCTGATCGGGCTGCAGGATTTCCGCTGGGCCTCGTCGCCCTCGACGGCACTGCTCACCGTCGTGCTTGTCGACATCTGGGTCTACACGCCCTTCATCATGATCCTGCTGCTTGCCGGTCTGCGCAGCCTGCCGACGCAGCCCTTCGAGGCGGCAGCACTTGACGGCGTGCCGCGCAGCTTCGTGTTCTTCCGCATCACCCTGCCGATGCTAACCCCCTATATCCTGACGGCGACATTGTTCCGCCTGCTCGATTCCATCCAGCAGTTCGACATCATCTACGCCATGACCCAGGGTGGTCCGGGCGACACGCTGACCGTGTTCCAGGTCGAGGCCTATCTCAACTTCTTCCAGTCGACCAATGTCGGCCGCTCGGCGGCGCTGATGATCATCCTGTGGGCGATCACCTATTTCCTCTCGAACATCTTCATCAAGAACTGGCTGCGGCTGCGCGAACGCGCCCGCGGCCAGGCATAGGAGGCTGGCATGGAACATACCTCCCTTCTCGAACGCATCCTGCGCGGCATAGCCCTGGCGCTGGTCGTGATCTTCTTCATGTTCCCGATCGTCTGGATCCTGATGATGTCATTCCAGACCAACGAGACAATCCTGCGGATTCCGCCACAGCTTGTCTTCGAGCCGACGCTCGCCAACTACACCGCCTTGATCACCGGCAAGCTGATGACGGCGGCCGGCACGCTCGACATCGCCTTCATGCGCAATCTCTGGAATTCCGTCTTCCTGTCGGTCACCTCGGTTGCCGTCGCGTTGCTGCTCGGCGTGCCGGCCGCCTATGCGTTTGCGCGGCATAAGTTTCGCGGCTCGGAGGACATTGCCTTCACGCTGCTGTCGTTCCGTTTCGCGCCGGCGCTGCTGGTGCTTTTGCCGCTCACCCTCTATTTCCAGAAGCTCGGGCTGGCCAATACCTATATCGGGCTGATCTGGGTCTACCAGCTGATCTGCCTGCCGCTGATCCTGTGGATCGTGCGCGGCTATTTCGAGGATATACCGGCCGACATCGAATACGCCTACCGCATTGCCGGACATTCCTGGTTTGCTACCTTCCGCAAGATCGCGCTGCCGCTCGCCGGCCCAGGCATTGCCGCTGCCGGCCTGCTCGCCTTTATCTTTGCCTGGAACAATTTCGTTTTTGCGCTGGTGCTCGCCTCGGCCGACAAGCAGCCGGTGACGGTCGGCGCGCTCGCCTTCATCACGTCCTCCGGCATCCAGTATGGCCAGATTTCGGCGGCGATCGTGCTGTCGATCACGCCGACCCTGGCGCTCGCTCTCTATGCGCAACGCTATCTGGTCGAAGGCCTGTCGCTTGGCGCGGTGAAAGGATAGTCCGATGGCAAGCCTCGAACTGCGAAACATCGTCAAGCGCTATAAAAGCCAGACCGTTCTCGACAATCTGTCGCTGACCGTCGCCGACGGCGAAACGCTGGTCCTGTTCGGACCGTCCGGCGCCGGCAAGACGGTGCTGTTGCGGCTGGTGGCCGGGGTCATCGACCCCGACGAGGGAAAGATCCTCATCGGCGGCGAGGACATGACCGATCTCGACGCCGAGTTCCGCGGCGTCGGCATGGCATTCCAGAACTTCGCGCTGTTCCCGCATATGACGGCGTTCGACAACATAGCCACGCCTCTGCAGGCGAAGCACTCATCGCAGGGCACGATAAAGACCGGCGTCGAGAGCGTCGCTAAGCTGTTGAAAATCGGCCATGTGCTCAGCCACAAGCCGCGGGCGCTGTCCAACGGCCAGAAGCAACGCACCGCGCTTGCCCGCGCGTTGGTCGGCTCGCCGCCGCTGCTGCTGCTCGATGATCCCTTGCGCAACGTCGATGCCAAATTGCGCTTCGAAATGCGCCTCGAGCTGCCAAGGCTGCTCGCCGATCGTGGCGCGACCGTCATCTACGTCACCCAAGACTACAAGGAAGCGATGGCGCTCGGCGACCGCATCGCGGTGATGTCGCAAGGCGTCGTCAAACAGCTCGGCACGCCCGAGCAGATCTATCGCGAGCCGGCCAATGTCGAGATTGCCCGGCTGTTCGGCGACCCGACCATCAACCTTCTGGACGTCAAGCCGTCGCGGGACGCCAAGGGCATCTATGTCGGCCTGTCCAACGTCCAGGTCCATCTTGCCGGCGCGCATGAGGCGGCGGTCGGCCGTGATTGCGTGATCGGCCTGCGGCCGGAGGCTCTGGCGTTTGTTGATGAAGGCACGCCCGGCGCCATCCCGGTGACGGTCGAGGCTGAGACGCCGCTCAACGAGAAGATCGTCACCCTGGCGCGAACCGTGCGCGGCCGTGAAATCTTGGTCTCGCGTCCGTCCGGGACACCTGGCCAATCCGAGGGCAGGGCGCATATAGCCGTCGACAGCAAAAGCGCCCTGCTGTTCGATCGCGCGAGCGGCGAGCGCATTGGCTCGAAAAACGTCGTCAATTTGCGCAGTGGAGAAGCGGCATGAGCCCAAGCGCAATCACCCTCTCAGGCGTCGACAAGTTCTACGGTCCGATCGACCGCGGTGTGCATGCGGTCAAGAACCTGACGATGGAAATCGCCAAGGGCGAGATCGTGGCGCTGCTCGGCTCGTCCGGTTGCGGCAAGACCTCGACATTGCGTATGATCGCAGGCTTCGAAGAGGTCTCGCGTGGCACCATCGCGGTTGCCGGCCGCAAGGTGCACACGTTGCCGCCGGTCAGGCGCAACGTCGCAATGGCCTTCGAGGGCTATTCGCTCTATCCGCCCCTGACCGTGCGCGAGAACATGGCCTTCGCCCTCAAGGCGGCCAGGCTGGCGAAGAGTGCGGTCGATGCAAAGGTTGCCAACATCGCCAAGCTGCTCGAGATCGAGGACATTCTCGAGCGCTATCCGAGCTCGATCTCCGGTGGCCAGCAGCAGCGCGCCAGCCTCGGCCGGGCGCTGATCCGCGAGGCCGACCTGCATCTGCTGGACGAGCCGATGGGCCAGCTCGAGCCGCAGCTTCGCGCCGTGCTGCGCGGCCGCATCAAGCATTTCATCAAGGAGCGTGGCCTGACCGCGATCCTGGTCACGCACGACCAGACCGAGGCCAATGCGCTGGCCGATCGCATCGCCGTCATGGAGGGCGGCGTGCTGCAGCAGTTCGATACGCCTGACAGGCTCAAGGAACGGCCGGCAAACCTGTTCACCGGCACCTTCGTCGGCGAGCCGCCGATGAATGTCTTCGAGGCCTATGTCGGCACGGCTGCCGACAAGATCAGTCTCAAGCTGCCCGACGGGCTTTCGCTCGACTACGACAAGGACGCGTTCAGCGGCCCAGTTCGCGATGAATTGCTCAACCGGCAACGCGTCGTCATCGGTGTCAGGCCCTATGCCGTCCGCCGCTCCAAGGACGGTGTGCCGGCCACGGTTTCGGCCAATCAATGGCTCGGCGACCAGACCCATATCGCCGCCGACTTCGCCGGCGGCTCGCTGGTTCTGGTCGAACATGACCGGACTCGCCTGGAACTCGGGGCGCCTATCAAGGTCAGCATCGATCCAAAAAACCTGCACGTCTTCGATCAGGCGAGCGGCGACGCCATTTCGCACGGCACGGAGCTTGCCTGATGCGGGATGTGCTGATCGGCATCGACGCCGGCACGTCTGTTATCAAATCCGTCGCCTTCGACACGGCGGGCAGGCAGATCGCGGCAGCCGCGCTGCCGAACAGATACGAGACACTGCCGGGTGGCGGCGCCGAGCAGGACCTAGTCCGCACCTGGGCCGATACCGCGACGACCTTGCGCCAACTGGCCGACAAGGTGCCGGATCTCGCCAGCCGGACCATTGCCATCGCCGTGACCGGGCAGGGCGACGGCACCTGGCTGATCGACAAGGATGGCGAGCCGGTGGCCAAGGGCTGGCTGTGGCTCGACGCGCGCGCTGCCGCCGTCGTCGAGGAGATCCGCGCGCGGCCCGAAGACCGGCTGCGCTTCGAAAAGACCGGCAGCGGGCTCGCTGCCTGCCAGCAGGGGTCGCAATTCGTCTTCATGAAGCGGCACATGCCCGCGATGCTTGCCAATGCAGCGACGGCGTTCCACTGCAAGGACTGGCTTTATTTCAAGTTGACCGGCCAACGCGCCACCGACCCGTCCGAAGGCACCTTCACCTTCGGCGACTTCCGCACGCGCAGCTATTGCGACGATGTTCTTGAGGTGCTCGGCGTCACCGATCTCAGGCATCTGCTGCCGCCCATCGTCGATGGCACCAGGCAAAGCACCGCACTGTCGGCGACAGCAGCCGATGCGACCGGCCTGCTTGCCGGCACGCCGGTCGTTCTGGCCTATGTCGATGTCGCCTGCACGGCGCTCGGCGCCGGCCTGTTCGATCGCGAGCGCAAGCCGGGATGCTCGATAATCGGCTCCACCGGAATGCATATGCGGCTTGCCGAGACGCCGGACGAGGTTCTGCTCAACGAAGCTGCAACCGGCTACACGATGACCATGCCGGCACCGGGCGTCTTTGCGCAGATGCAGTCGAACATGGCGGCAACGCTCAACATCGACTGGGTCCTCGGCCTCGCGTCCGGCATTCTCGCCTCGCAAGGTATCACGCGGACCAATGGCGAGATGATCGCGCTGGTCGACCAGTGGATATCGTCGTCCGAGCCAGGCTCGCTGCTCTACCAGCCCTATGTCTCCGAGGCGGGCGAGCGCGGCCCGTTCGTCGATGCCAATGCCAGGGCCGGTTTCGTCGGCATTTCGTCCAGGCACGGCTATGCCGACATGGTTCGTGCGGTGTTCGAAGGGCTGGCTTTCGCGGCACGCGATTGCTACGCCGCCATGGGGCCGCTGCCCGAGGAAATCCGCCTGACTGGTGGAGCGGCCAGGAGCCCGGCTCTGCGCAAGATCCTGGGTGCTGCGGTCGGCGCCGACATTCGCACCAGCGAGCGCGAGGAGGCCGGTGCTGCGGGCGCTGCGATGATTGCTGCGGTCTGCGTCGGCCAGTACGCATCAATGGACGATTGCGTCAGTGAATGGGTCACGCCTTTGCTCCGTGCGGCCGAACCTAGCGACCGAAAACTTGCCGCTGCCTACGAGGCGATTGTTCCGTCCTACACATTGGCGCATGAGGCGCTGCGGCCGGTCTGGCGTTCGCTGGCCGCATCCAGACAAACTGACGTGAATTGAGAAGAGCATGCCCAACAAAATTGCGATCATCGGCGACCGCTTCATGCTTCCGGAAGTGTTTCGCGAGAAAATCGAAGCGGCCTGCGGCGATAATCTCGACATCCGCACCATTGAGACCGCATGGCCCGACGAGCCGATGGAATTCGGCAATGCGGCGCTCGGCCTCGACAAGGTCAAGGAATATTTCGGTGATCCGGACGAGGTGGTCGATTTTATCGGCGATGCCGAAATCTTCGTCACCCAGCTTGCGCCGCTTTCCGAAACCATGATGCAGCGCTTGCCGGCGCTCAGGCTGGTTGCGGTGTCGCGCGGCGGGCCGATCAACATCGACATGGCTGCCGCCAACGCCCATGGCATCACCGTGGTCAATGTGCCCGGCCGCAACGCCAGCGCGGTGGCCGAGTTCACCATCGGCGCCATTCTCGCCGAGACGCGGCTGATCCGCGTCGGCCACGAAGCCTTGCGCAAGGGCGAGTGGCGCGGCGATCTCTACCGCGCCGACCGCACCGGCCGCGAGCTCAACGAAATGACCGTTGGCGTCATCGGCTATGGCAATATCGGCACCAGGCTGGTTCGGCTGCTGCGCGCATTCGGCTGCCGCATCCTGGTCTCCGATCCCTATGTGCAATTGAGCGTCGAGGACCGCAATGCCGGCGTCGAGCTGGTTGCGCTGGACGATCTCCTGTCGCGCTCCGATGTGGTCACGCTGCATTCCCGGGTCACCGAGGAGACGCGCGGCCTGATCGGCAAGGACGCCATTGCCCGGATGAAGCCCGGCGTGATCTTCGTCAATACCGCGCGCGGACCGCTGGTCGACTACGATGCGCTCTACGAGGGGCTCGTCTCGGGGCAGATCGGCAGTGCCATGCTGGAGACGTTCGCCGTCGAGCCGGTGCCGGCCGACTGGCCGCTGCTGCAGCTGCCGAATGTGACGCTGACGCCGCATATCGCCGGCGCGTCGGTACGCACGGTGACTTATGCTGCCGAGCAGGCGGCCGAGGAAGTGCGCCGCTTCATCGCCGGCCTGCCGCCGGTCAATCCATGCTGACGACAGGGCATAGAGCGAGATGAGCGGTGACAGCGAAATCGTCGATCTCTTCGTCATTGGCGGCGGCGTCAATGGCGCCGGCATTGCGCGCGATGCAGCAGGCCGGGGGCTGTCGGTCATCCTCTGCGAAAAAGACGATCTCGCCGAAGGCACCAGTTCGCGATCGGGAAAGCTCGTCCATGGCGGTTTGCGCTATCTCGAATACTACGAGTTCCGCCTAGTGCGGGAGGCGCTTATCGAGCGCGAGGTGCTGCTGGAATCCGCGCCGCACATCATCTGGCCGATGCGCTTCGTGCTGCCGCACAGCCCGGATGATCGGCCGGCCTGGCTGGTCCGGCTCGGCCTGTTCCTCTACGACCATCTTGGCGGCCGCAAGCGGCTGCCGGCCACTCGCACGCTTGACCTGCGCACCGCACCCGAGGGCGCGCCGATCAAGGACAGCTTCAAACGCGGCTTCGAATATTCCGACTGCTGGGTCGACGACGCCCGCCTGGTCGTCATCAACGCGCTCGACGCCGCGGAGCGTGGGACCAGGATATTCACCCGCACTGCCTGCACCGCCGCCCGCCGCGAAAACGGCCTGTGGTCGGTGGAGATGCGCGACGGTCGAACCGGCGTCAGGACCACGGTTCGGGCACGGGCGCTGGTCAACGCCGCCGGCCCCTGGGTCAATGACATCATCAATCGCGTCGCTGGCCAGAATTCCAGGCGCAACGTGCGCCTGGTCAAGGGCAGCCACATCGTCGTGCCGAAATTCTGGGAAGGCCGGCAAGCCTATCTCGTCCAGAACAGCGACAAGCGCGTGATCTTCATCAATCCCTACCAGAACGATCTGGCGCTGATCGGCACCACCGACATTCCTTATGACGGGCGGCCGGAAGACGTGACCGCCGACGCCAGCGAGGTCGACTACCTGATTAAGGTGGTCAACCGCTACTTCAAGCGCCAGCTTGCGCGCAGCGACGTCGTCTACTCGTTTTCCGGCGTCAGGCCGCTTTATGACGACAATGCCGACAATCCGAGCGCGGTCACCCGCGACTATATTTTCGAGCTCGACGTGGCGGCGGGACAGGCGCCGCTGCTTTCCGTCTTCGGTGGCAAGATCACCACCTTCCGCAAGCTGGCCGAGCACGCGCTCGACCGCATCGCCCCGTTCTTCCCGAAGATGGGCAAGCCGTGGACCTCGAAAGGACATCTGCCAGGCGGCGATATCGCCAATGCCGATTTCGAGCAGTTCCTCGGTGACCTCGGCCACGAATATCCCTGGATGCCGGCCTCGCTGGTCAAGCATTATGGCCGGCTCTACGGCACAAGGACGCGTGATCTGGTCGGCGCGGCCGGTTCGCTCGCTGAACTGGGGCGGCGCTTCGGCAAGGATTTGTTCGAGCGCGAAGCCAATTACCTGTTCGAGCATGAATGGGCCGAGACGGCCGCCGATATTCTCGAACGGCGCACCAAACACGGACTGCATCTGTCCGCCGCAGAAAGAACCGCCTTCGAAGACTGGTGCTCGAGCCGGCTGGCGAAGGCAGGCTGATGGCCTTTACGCTGTCCCTCAACACCAACCCGCTGGTCAATCGTTTCGCCGAACCGGACGATCTGATCGATGCGATCGCCTACGACATCGGCATCCGCGACGTGCAGCTCACGCATGAATTCGTCAATCCCGGTTGGCCGGCGGCGACGATCGCCAAATTCATCCGCCTGTTCCGCTCCGCTCTCAACCGCACCGGCGTGCGTGTGACCTCCGCGATGACCGGCCCCTACGGCCGGCTCAATCATTTCGGCCATCCCGATGCCGACGTGCGGCGCTATTATGTCGACTGGTTCAAGACCTTTGCCGAAATTTCGGCCGAGCTCGGCGCCCGCGGCATGGGCACGCAATTCGCGATCTTCACTCATCGTGACTATGACGATCCCGAGCGTCGCGCGCGGCTTTTCGAGATCGCGCTGGAATGCTGGCGCGCGGTCGCCGAGCACGCCAAAGCGGCCGGCTTGACCTACCTGTTCTGGGAGCCGATGTCGGTCGGCCGCGAGTTCGGCCATACGATCGAAAGCTGCCGGACGCTGCAGAGCGAGATCGATGCGGCCGGCATGGCGATCCCGCTCAAGATGATGGTCGATATCGACCATGGCGACGTGACGTCGAGCAATCCGGACGACATCGACCCCTATGCCTGGGCCGAAGCCTTTCCAAAGGAATCGCCGATCATCCACGTCAAGCAATCCTCAATGAACAAGGGTGGCCATTGGCCGTTCATTGCCGCCTACAACAAGGACGGCCGCATCACGCCGGAAAAGCTGCTGGACACTGTTCGCCGTGGCGGCGGCGTCGACAATGAGATCTGCCTCGAATTGTCGTTCCGCGAACGCGAGCCCGTCGACCACCAGGTCGTCGCCATGATCCGCGAATCGGTCGACTATTGGGCGCCCTTCATCGAGGCCGGCAGGGCCGGTCTTTTGCCGAAAGCATGATGGATGAGCAGGTGCCGACGCGGCTCCTGCTCAGAACCGGAATATGTCAGCCGAATTTCGGATCGAGACTGCCCGACTTGTAGCGCTTGGCCATTTCCGAGACCGGCAGCGGCTTGATCCTCGGTGCGTTGCCGGCAGTGCCGAACTGCTCGAAACGCTCCTTGCACAGCTTCCGCATGGCGGCCATCGCCGGCGTCAGATATTTGCGCGGATCGAATTCGCTCGGGTTCTCGGTCAGCACCTTGCGGATCGCGCCGGTCAGCGCCATGCGGTTGTCGGTATCGATATTGATCTTGCGCACGCCATGCTTGATGCCGCGCTGGATTTCCTCGACCGGCACCCCCCATGTCGGCTTCATCTGGCCGCCATATTTGTTGATGATCTCCTGCAGCTCCTCCGGCACCGAGGACGAGCCGTGCATGACGAGGTGCATGTTCGGCAAGCGGCGGTGGATTTCCTCGATGACGTTCATGGCAAGCACCGCGCCGTCCGGCTTGCGGCTGAACTTGTAGGCGCCGTGGCTGGTGCCCATGGCGACGGCCAGCGCATCGACACGGGTGTCGCGCACGAACTGTTCGGCCTGAACCGGGTCGGTCAGCAGCTGATCGTGGCTGATGACGCCCTCGACGCCATGGCCGTCCTCCTGTTCGCCGCCGCCCATCTCCAGCGATCCGAGAACGCCGATCTCGCCCTCCACCGACACGCCGCCCCAATGCGCCATATCGACGACGCGGCGGGTGATATCGGAATTATAGGCGTAGTCGGCCGGCGTCTTGCCGTCTTCCTTCAGCGATCCGTCCATCATCACCGAGGTGAAGCCGTACTGGATCGCGGTAACGCAGGTCGCTTCGTTGTTGCCATGGTCGAGATGCATGCAGACCGGGATATCAGGATGGATTTCGACCAGCGCGTCGATCAGCTTGGCCAGCACGACATCGTTGGCGTAGGCCCGCGCGCCGCGGCTCGCCTGCAGGATGACCGGCGATTTGGTCTCCTCGGCTGCCTCCATGATGGCGAGGCCCTGTTCCATATTGTTCATGTTGAAGGCAGGCACGCCATAACCGTATTCGGCGGCATGATCGAGCAATTGTCTCAGTGTGATGCGAGCCACTCAGTAGTCTCCCGTATCCGGTTTCGAGCCAGTGTTTGCGGGCTGTTCGGCTATTGTCGAGCCCGCTAAAGCTTCTGGCCGGATTTCCGCTGCACCGCAACCGCTGGACGCCCGGCCGACAGCAATTCTTGTTACGGCACGCCGTCAGAAGCGTCATGATATCCCAGGCAGGTATAACATTATCACAAAAATACTGGTGGCTATGCGATGTTTCCTGTTATATCTCGGAACGTGGTTCGGATTGCACGAGGAAGCCGCGGAAATGAAGAGCGACGGCCGTCGGCAAGGCATCATGGATTTTCTGATGGACACCGGCACCGCCAGTGTCGACGATCTTGCCTCGCGCTTCGGCGTCTCCAAGATGACCGTCCACCGCGACCTCGACGAGCTCGAGGAGGGCGGCTTCCTGCGCAAGGTACGCGGCGGCGCCTCGATTCAGCCGAGCAGCCTTTTCGAGAGCGATTTCCGCTACCGCCAGAGACTGGCCGGCGACGAGAAAAAGCGCATCGCCGCCGCTGCCGTGACGATGATCGAACCGGGTCAGACGGTGATCATCGACGACGGCTCGACCGCGGGCGGCGTTGCTCGGCATCTCGCCGATCTGCGTCCGCTGACGGTGATCTCGAACAATCTGGCTGTCATCCAGGATTTGGCGGGCGTTGCCGGCATCAACCTGATTGCGCTCGGCGGCCAGTACAGCAAGAAGTTTCACGGCTTCTTCGGCCTGCTCGCCGAGGACACGCTGAAATCATTGCGCGCCGATGTCGCCTTCCTGTCGTCATCGGCTATCCACGGCGCTTCCGCCTTTCACCAGGATCAGGAAGTGGTCCAGACCAAACGGCTGATGATGGCCGCTGCGGCGCGCAAATATCTGCTGGTCGATCACGGCAAGTTCGGCCGCACAGCCTTGCATTTCCTGACCGATCTCAAGGCTTTCGATACCGTCTTCACCGGCCGCGAGCCGCAGCCGCAGATGCGTGCGGCGCTGGATGGTGCCGGCGTGTCGCTGACAGTGGTCGCAGAGTAGGAGGAGCACGCATGGTTTACTGGGTCGGCACCAGCTGGAAAATGAACAAGACGCTCGCCGAGGCGATGGCTTTCACGAGGGCATTGGCCGAGTTCGTCCCCGGTTTCGACGAGCGCATCCAGCCCTTCGTCATCCCACCCTTCACGGCGGTCCGCGAGGTCAAGAAAGCGCTGTCGCCGACGCGCATCAAGGTCGGCGCGCAGAACATGCATTGGGCTGACGCCGGCGCTTGGACCGGCGAGATCTCGCCGGTAATGCTGAAAGACTGCGAACTTGATATGGTAGAGTTGGGCCACAGCGAACGGCGCGAGCATTTCGGCGAGACCGACAAGGCTGTCGGGCTGAAGACCGCAGCGGCGGTGAAGCACGGTCTCGTGCCACTGATCTGCGTCGGCGAGACTTTGGCTCAACGCGACAGCGGGCAGGCGGATACGGTGCTGGCCTTGCAGGTGCACGGCGCGCTGCAGTTTCTCGAAGGCGCGGCCAGGGCGGCGACGATCCTGTTTGCCTATGAGCCGGTCTGGGCGATCGGCGACAAGGGCGTGCCGGCAAGCTCGGACTATGCCGGCAGACAGCAGGCGCTGATCAAGAAAATCGCGCGCGACCTGCTGCCGGCCGTGCCGCCGGTGCTTTATGGCGGCAGCGTCAATCCGCAAAATGCCGCCGAACTGATCGGACAGTCTCATATAGACGGCTTGTTCATCGGCCGTTCCGCCTGGCAGGCGGACGGCTATATAGACATCCTCAAACGCGCCTCAGCGGCGATCTGAACCATCGAACAGGAAGGAAACCGAACATGAAAATAGCCATTGGAGCCGACAGCGCCGGCAAACCGCTGCTCGATGTCATCGCCGCTCACCTGGCCACCAAGCCCGGCCTCACGGTCAGCGATCTCAGCCAGACGGGCTACTACGCCGACCTGTCGCAGAAGCTCGCCCAGACCATCCTGGACGGCGAGAACGATCGCGGCATCCTGTTTTGCGGCACCGGCATCGGCGTATCCATTTCCGCCAACAAGGTTCCCGGCATTCGCGCCGCACTCACCCACGACACCTATTCGGCCGAGCGCGCTGCAAAATCCAACAACGCCCAGATCATCACCATGGGCGCGCGCGTCATCGGCCCGGAATTGGCCAAGTCGATCGTCGATGCATGGCTTGCCTCGGAATTCGATGAGAAGGGACCGTCGGCCGGCAATGTCCAGGCCATCGATAGGCTCGACGCGGCGAAGGTCCGTTAAGCCAGACTGTCCCGTATCGCTTTGATGATCGTGACGGCCGAGGCAGCGCCGGGATCCATATGCCCGAGCGATCGTTCGCCGAGCCGCGAGGAGCGGCCCTTGAAGGCGATCATGTTCTTGGTTGCCTCGGCGCCCCGTTCGGCTGCGGCGAGTGCAGTTTCCAAGCTCTCCAACAGGGTCTTGCCGGCTTCCTGCGCGGCGCCCGCTGCCTGTGCTGCCGGCAGCCAGGCGTCGACCATGGTCTTTTCGCCGAGCTCGGCCTTGCCGCGATCCTGGATGCCTTGCGCCATCGCCCGGAGCATGGCGATGATGTCAGCATCCTCCAGAATTGCCTTGCCTTTGACGGCGGCGGCAGCGCGCATGAAGGCGGTCGCATAGAGTGGGCCTGACGACGCGCCGACGGCGTTGAGGAACGACTTTGCCGCGGTATTGAGCAGCGCCGTCGGTCCGGTCGCCGCGAGGTCGAGTTGCGCCAGCGCCTCGCGTACCGCGCCGAAGCCGAGCGCCATGGCGATGCCGTGGTCGGCGTCGCCGATGACGCCGTCGAGTTGGCAGAGCCTGTCCTTGTCGGCGTCGATCGCCGCCGCGATCTCATCGAACATTCTTTTCAAGCCGGCTGAGTCGATCGAGGTCATGATGCTTTCTCAGCCGGCGCGGAACATGGCGCAGTCGCAGGGATGGTCGAGCATCTCCTGCAATTCGCCGTCGAGATGCATCAGCGTCACTGAGGCGCCGGCCATTTCGAGCGAGGTGCAATAATTGCCGACCCAGGTCGCGTGGACGGAAACGCCGATGTCGTCGAGCCTCTGCTTGACCCGCCGGTTCATGATGTAGAGCTCCATCAGCGGCGTCGAACCGAGCGAATTGACCAGCACGGCGACCTTGTCGCTGCGCGTCGGCGCCATTTCGTCGAGGATCTTGTCCAGCATCTCGTCGGTGATCTCGTCGGCCGTCTTTAGTTTTCCGCGTGCGATGCCCGGCTCGCCATGGATGCCCATGCCGATCTCCATCTCGTCCGGTCCGATTTCGAAATTCGGCCGGCGGGTCTGCGGCAGCGAACAGGGCGAAAGCGCCACGCCCATAGTGAAGGTCTGATCGTTGGCCTTCCTGGCGATACGCTCGCATTCATCGAATGTCAGCATCCGGTCGCATGCGGCACCGACAGCCTTGAAGATGAAGAAATTGCCGGCGACGCCGCGCCGCTTCTGTCTCTGGTCGCGCGGCGCCGAGGCGACATCGTCGGTGGTCAGAACGGTGCGCACTTCGATGTTGTCCATTGCCGCTATTTCGGCGGCCATGTCGAAATTCATCACGTCGCCGGCATAGTTGCCGTACATGAATAGCACGCCAGCACCGCCGCTGGCCGCCTTGGCGCATTCAAGAATCGGGTCCGGCGGCGGCGAGGCAAAAACGTTGCCGATCGCGGCCGCGTCGGCAAGCCCCTTGCCGACGAAGCCGAGGAAGGTCGGCTCGTGGCCCGAGCCACCACCGATGACGAGGCCGACCTTGCCGGGGCGTGGCCCGTCGCGGGCGACGATGGAGCGGGGGCTGCCGTCCGCACGTCTGAGATGGCGCGGATGCGCGGCCAGAATGCCCTCCAGCATCTCGTCGACGGAGCGGTTGCCGTCATTGATGATCTTCTTGGTCTGCACCGGCATCCTCCCTGGTTTTCGTGAGATACTACAGCGCCTTACCGGGATTTCCACCCGGCGGCGGAGATTTCACGCCGCGATGCGTTCGCGTGTCGCCAGCAGTTGCACGCAGGCGCTGGCCGCCTCTTTGCCCTTGACCCTGAAATGCTCGAAGAAGAAGCGGTGATGGTCAGCGCTGTCATGGTAGTTGTGCGGCGTCAGCACCGCCGACAGCACCGGCACGCCAGTCGACAATTGCACGTTCATCATGCCGTCGATGACCGCGCTCGCCACGAACTCATGCCGGTAGATGCCGCCATTGACGACGAACGCGGCGCCGAGGATAGCGGCATAGCGGCCGGTCTCGGCAAGCGTTTTTGCATGCAGGGGAATCTCAAAGGCGCCCGGCACATCGAAGACATCGACGGCAAAGCGTTTCTCCCCGACAACCGCCAGTTCCGCCTCGAATGCTTCAACGCATTGGTCGACGATATCGGCGTGCCAGCGCGCCCGAATGACGGCAACGCGGATCGTTTCATAGTCGTTCTGGGAATGCTGATTCATGGGTCCATCCTTCCGTTTCGAACCAGAATCAGGACGCACGATACGGAGTCCGAACCGCGAAGGCGGACCGTCTTCCATTCGTTCTCTTTCATCCGGACTGTAACCGTCGGCTCCGGAATCACACCGAATCTGCTGACCTTTCCGGTAGTCCGGAAAGCGCTCGCGGGCTTGGCCGAGACCCTTACCGCCGGTGGGGACTTTCACCCCGCCCTGAGAACATTGACGGCGTTTGTATGGAAGGGCCGGATAACGCTGTCAACCACCGACGTCGTCGCGGATGGCGCAGAAATGGCCATCCGTTCCGACTTGGTCACCCTTGAGGGCGAGGGAGGCGCTGATACGTCGCAGCGTCAAATGGCGATCACGGGCAAGGCAGGCAGCACCTTGTCCAAGGTGATGGGAAATTCACGCACACGCACTCCGGTCGCGTTGTAAATGGCGTTGGCGACGGCAGCCCCCGCACCGCAGACGCCGAGCTCGCCGAGACCCTTCGCGCCAAGTGGATTGGCCTTGTCGTCATCTTCCTCGAGGAAGACGACTTCCATCTCGGGGACGTCGCCATTGACCGGGACGTGATATTCGGCAAGATCGTGATTGACGAAGTGGCCATAGCGCGGATCGAGCACCGTCTGCTCCATCAGCGCCGCACCGATCCCCCAGGTCATGCCGCCGATGATTTGCGAGCGTGCAGTCTTGGGGTTGAGGATACGGCCCGCGCCGACCACAGTCAGCATCCGGCGCATGCGGATTTCACCGGTGTCGCAATCGACAGCGACCTTGGCGAAATGCGCTCCGTACGAATGCTGCGAATAAGTCTTGTACGACTCGGTGGTGGCGCCTGCGGCTACGGAGCCTTCGGCCTCGAACCCGTCGGGAGCGATCCTCCCGATGAGATCGGCCAGGCTCGCCGATCGCTGGCCGATCCTGACCTCGCTGTCGGCAAAGTTTGCCTCGGTGGCGTTCGCGCCGCGCAACGGTGACGCTTCGCTCGACTGCGCCGCGTCCAGGATCCGTCCTTTGAGGGCGTTGCACGCATTATACAGGGCCGAACCCGCGCTCGCCGCGCCCCAGGACCCGCCGGAGCCGGCGGTACGCGGGAAGCGGCTGTCGCCGAGCTCCACCTTGACGGACGAGATCGGCACGCCGAGGCTCTCGGCAGCAATCTGGGTCAGGATCGTATAGGTGCCGGTCCCAATGTCGGTCATGTCGAGCCGCGCCGTCACCCGACCGTCCCGGTCGATCGCAACCCGCGCCGTCGCCGCGCCGATGTAGTTCGGACGGATCGCCGCCGCCATGCCGTAGCCGATGAGCTTCCGGCCCTCCCGGGTGCGGCCCGGTGTCGGGTTTCTCCGCTCCCAACCGAAACGGCGGGCGCCTTCCTCCATGCAGGCGACGAGATTGCGGGTGGAGAACGGCACTTCGCGCTCGGGATCCTGAGCCGGTTCGTTGCGGATCCTGAGTTCGATCGGGTCCAGGCCGACCCGCTCGGCGAGCTCATCCACTGCGCATTCGAAAGCCAGCATGCCGGGCGCTTCGCCCGGCGAGCGCATCCATTCGCCGCGGTTGATGTCCAGCGGAACCAGGCGATGGCGGGTGAGACGGTTCGGCGCCGCATAGAGCGAGCGCGGGATGCGAAGCGTGCTGGCGACGCCGGCCCGGAAGTTCGCGAGGGTCTGCGCCGATGTACGGATCGTCAGCTCGTTGCCTGACCAGGCGGCGAGCGTCGCATGCGGCTCCATCGGATTGTGATGTTCGAAGGGGGTCCGGTAAGCGGCATCGATCTTGATCGGCGCCGTCGCAAAGGCGCGCTCGAAGTCGCCGACCACGCTGTCGGTCTCGAAGCCGGCATTGGTCCGCTTTGGCGCGTAGGAGTCGGCGATATGTCCCGGTAGATCGTAGAGGCCCGGCTCCTCGTCGTAGCGCACTCTGATGAGGCCCGCAGCAGCGCGTGCCGCCTCGAATGTCTCCGCAACGACCAGCGCGACCGGCTCGTCGCAATACCGCACCCGATCGCTGTTGAGCGCGGGCCGGGCGCGGGTGAAGACCTCCGGCACCGTCGGCGTGACCGCCGGGCCGAAATCCGGCTGGGCCGGCGCATTGCGGTGCGTCATGACGAGCAGCACTGCCGGCGCCCGTTCGGCTTCGGTCGTGTCGATCTCGGCGATGCGGCCCTTGGCGACGGCGGCGCCGAGAATGTAGCCATAGGCTGTACCATCCAGCTCATTCTCGTAAGCGTATGTGGCGCCGCCCGTCACTTTGAGCGGACCGTCGATGCGGTCGATCGGCCTCCCGATGATGCCAGCACCGGGACGCGGTTTCACTCTTGAATGGGTGGCGGAGCCGGGCAGTCCGGGTATGGTCTCGTTCATAAGTCACCTAAAGATTTTCATTTGGAGTTCGGAAGCATCGAGGCCGCGACGACGCCTCTTTCCTCGCACCTTCATGTTCGTCGCGCAGCGGCCGGAGCTCACGCGGCGATCTCGCCGAAATACTCGCGAAACTCGACCAGCTTCCCTGTCGGGCCGGCGCGCATGAAGATCGCATGCAGGCCAGTGTAGGGCGCGCCGCTGATTGTCCCGCTCCCGCGATCGCAGACGATGACCCAGTCGGCGGCGAAGAGCTTGAGATCGACGGTCGATTTCGTGATCCTGTTTCCTTGCGCTTGATGCGCGGCGGTCCAGGCTGCGAGTGCCGGCTTGCCGTCTGGCGGTCCGTGTCGGCCTCGTTGCTCGCCGACAGGGAATTGGAAGGTCATCGTCTCATCGCAACAATCAAGGAATGCCGTCCAGTCGCCGGAGGCCCAGCCGGCAAAGAAGGCGTCGACGGCGGCCTCGAGCACGTGACGAGCTCCCGGGTCGGATGTGGCGCCCCAAGCTGCGGCGGCAGAAACAAAAAGGCCGCCACCCGCGGCGGCAACGGCGCGTCGCGTGAGTTTCATATCGATCTCCTGCTCGTCGCCTGCATCTGGGAACCGCTGTTCGGGTCGTCGTCTCTGTCATCGTGTCGCCTCACGCACTCTCGACGGCAGCAGCGAGTGTGTGCCGCACCGTTCGTTTCGCCAGCGGGATCTTGAAGTCATTGGCGCCATGCCCAACGGCTCCGGCGAGCGCGGCTTCGGCAGCGTCGGTAAAGGTATCGTCGGACGCCGCTGCGCCTGCCAGCCCGCGCTCCGCCTCCGTCGCGCGCCAGGGTTTCGCTGCCACGCCGCCCATGGCGATCCGAGCGCTTCGGATACGATCGCCGCTTTTTTCGACGATTGCTGCCACCGACACCAGCGCGAAGGCGTAGGAAGCTCGGTCGCGCACTTTGCGGTAAAGCTGCCGGCCGGGTGGTGGCGGCGGCAGGGTAACCGCGACGACCATTTCGCCGTGGCCGAGCACGGTCTCCACATGGGGCATCGTCTCGGGCAATCGATGGAAATTGCCGATCGGGATCGTGCGGGTCTCGCCGCCGGGCGAAACGGTCTCGATCCTGGCGTCGAGCCCGGACATGGCGACCGCCATGTCCGAAGGATGGACCGCGATGCAGGCTTCGCTCGCGCCCAGTACAGCGTGCATGCGGTTGAAGCCTTGAAGCGCCGCGCAGCCCGAACCCGGCTGGCGCTTGTCGCAGGGCATGTTGCGGTCGTAGAAGTAGGGGCAGCGCGTGCGTTGCAGGAGATTGCCGCTGGTCGAGGCCTTGTTGCGTATCTGGCCGGACGCTCCCGCCAGCAGCGCTTGTGTGAGCATCGGATAGCGGGACCTCACCCGCGGGTCGGCGGCAAGATCGCTGTTGCGGACCTGGGCGCCGACCCGAAGCCCGCCTTCTGCCGTCTCCTCGATCCGATCAAGCGGCAGCCGGCTGATGTCGACGAGATGCGCTGGGCGCTCGATATCGAGCTTCATCAGGTCGAGCAGGTTGGTGCCGCCGCTGATGAACTTGGCGTCCGGCCGGGCCGCGACCGCGGCGGCCGCCTGCTGGGCACTCGTTGCACGTTCATAAGTGAAGGACTGCATTGCTCATGCCTCCTCTGCCGCGTCGCGGATTGCAGCGACGATGTTCGGATAAGCGGCACAACGGCAGATGTTGCCGCTCATCCGCTCGCGGATCTCGGCATCGCTGAGAGCGACGGAAGCCGCTGCCACGTCGGCGCTCGCATGGCTCGGCCAGCCGGCCTTGGCTTCGCCCAGCATACCGACCGCCGAGCAGATCTGGCCTGGCGTACAGTAGCCGCACTGGAAACCGTCGCGGGCGACGAAGGCGGCCTGCACCGGATGCAGCCGGTCACCCTCGGCAAGGCCCTCGACCGTGGTGATCTCGTCGCCATCATGCATTGCGGCAAGCGTCAGGCAGGAATTGATCCGGCGTCCATCGACAAGCACCGTGCATGCGCCACACTGGCCGTGATCGCAGCCCTTCTTCGAGCCGGTGAGGCCGAGATGGTTGCGCAGGGCATCGAGCAGCGTCGTCCGCGGGTCGAGTTCGACGGCAAGGTCCTTCGCGTTGATCCGCAACGATATCGGCATCGTCGGTACCGGCGTGCCAGATGCCGTCGCCGTGACGGTGTCGGCCGGCTCGGCGCCGACCGGTATCCCGGTAGCCAGGAGCACCCCGGTCGCCACCCCGCCCTCCAACACGGTTCGACGCGTTGGCCCCCTCCTGTTGTCTGTTTTGGCCATGCAAGATCTCCCAGTCGCAATGAAGGACGCAGACGGCAATTTGACCCCGACAGCGGACCCTCGGGTTCGGTCATCGACACTGGAGGTGGGGGCGCACGCAGCGGCTTTCTTTCAAGAAACCGGCGGCACTATCAGGATTCTGGAGAAGAATTCACCCGATAGGCACGAGGCGTCATGCCCCTGAGACGCCGGAACGTCGTGGTGAAGTGGCTCTGGCTTGAAAAGCCGAGCCGAAAGGCAATGGTACTGATCGACAAACCCGTTTCGCGCAACAGTGCCTCCGCTCGCCGCACCCGTTCCTCGATTACATAGGCATAGGGGGCAAGACCGGTCGTCGCCTTGAAGCGCCGCGCAAAACTGTCGACGGCCAAGTCGGCGACAGCTGCAAGCTCGCTTAGCGAAATGTCGGAATTCATACGTGCATCGATATAATCCCGAACTCGACCAAGTGCTCGGCGGCTGAGACAGCCGTGACGTACGAGCGGCTGTTGCTCGCGGCTCAGGTTGGCCACGCGGAGGCTGACGAGGGCCACCAGATGCTCGACATAGGCAGTGTCCGGCTTGTGACCGAGGGCCATCTCGTCGCGAAGCGAACTCAGCAGCGTGGCGACGACCGCGTCCTTCTTGTTTACCAGTATCGGCAGGTTCCTCAGGCGTTCGCATCCGGGAAGCCCGATATCGGAATCGATCCACAGGGCTGAATAGGAGAGGTTTACATCGCGATAGAAGCCCTGTCGCTCCGCGCCTGCCGGGACGAAGGTGAGGGCTCCGGGATGATCCATTCCGTCGTAGAGGGATCTTGCCTCGTGCCGGATAGACGTATGGGACGTGCCGCCTTCTTCGGTCAGCACGATCAGATGATGAGGGGCTGTCCAGCGGAGCTCCGCCTCCCGGCACGCCCACCGCCGGTTGTCGAAAACGATCGAGGAGCTGACCCATGACGCGGTTTGCAGGGGCTCCGACTTTTCCTCCTGGCTCCGAACCCGTCCGTCACCAAGCAGCGGTCTGAATGACATCGCGGCATCCCGCTGGTTCACTCGCCGAGCCGTGGTCAGCCCCGGCTTGAGCGTTGCGCCGCCCCGCCGCTACGCATACGACCGTCCATCTGGGACAGGCAACGGACGTTTTTAACCGCGCCGTGTTCAAGAAATCGTGAGATCAGGCAAAATCCAGGGCTCCTCCTGGCACTCCAAAGCGGATCATCCGCGCTCGGGAAACATCGCCTTCAGGCCTTCGCGCGAGGCCGTGGCGACGCCGCGTTCGGTGATCAAGCCGGTGACCAGCCGCGCCGGCGTCACGTCGAAGGCAGGGTTGGCCGCCGGCGTGGCTTCCGGCGACACGCGGACCTGGGCAATCTCGCCGGAAGCGGTCTTGCCCCAGACCAGCGAGACCTCGTCGGGCGAACGCTGCTCGATCGGGATTTCGGCCAACCCGTCCCCCACCGTCCAGTCGATCGTCGGCGACGGCAGCGCGACATAGAACGGCACGTCGTTGTCCGCGGCGGCCAGTGCCTTGAGATAGGTACCGATCTTGTTGCAGACATCGCCGTCGGCGGTGGTCCTGTCGGTGCCGACGACGACCATGTCGACCTGGCCGCGCTGCATCAGATGGCCGCCGGCATTGTCGACGATCAGCGTGTGCGGCACGCCGTGGCCGGCCATCTCCCAGGCGGTCAATTGGGCGCCCTGGTTGCGCGGTCGCGTTTCGTCGACATAGACGTGGACTGGAATGCCGGCTTCCGTCGCCAGATAGATCGGCGCGGTGGCGGTGCCGTAGTCGACGGTGGCCAGCCAGCCGGCGTTGCAGTGGGTCAGGATATTGACCGGTTCGCCCGGCTGCTTGCGCGCCGCGATCGTCTTGATGATTTCGAGCCCATGGGCGCCGATGGCGCGGTTGAGGCCGACATCCTCGTCGGCGATCTCGCCGGCACGCCGATAGGCGGCTGCGGCACGTTCTGCCAGGGGAAGCGCCAGCAGGAAGCGCTGCATTTCATTCAGCGCCCACCGCAAATTGATCGCCGTCGGGCGCGTTTCGTGCAGGGTTGCCCAGACGGCGTCGAGCGCCGCATCCGACGGATCGTCGGCCATCTGCATGGCGACGCCATAGGCGGCAGTGACGCCGATCAGCGGCGCCCCGCGCACCCACATGTCGCGGATTGCCGTGGCGATGCCGGCGACGGTATCGATCTTTTCGATGCGGAAATCATGCGGCAGCCAGCGCTGGTCAATGATCTCCACCGAACGCCCGTCGTCACTCGGCCAGATCGTGCGGTAGTGGCGGTCACCGACGTTCAAATCCTGCTCTCCCGTTCGATCAGCGCGGCCAATTGGTTGACCTCGTCGATGCTGTGGATCTGGCGCCGGTTGACGGCGAGGTGACGGCCGAATTTCAGCGCCTTTGCCTCACATCTGGCGCGCAGATCCTGATCGGCAATGGTCTCGAAATCGGCATTGTGGGCAAGTCCGAGAATTCGCCGGTGAACCTCGACGCCGGCAAAGCCGAGCAGATCGGTCCAGATCGAATGCAGCATGTGGTCGAGCGCCTGCTCGGCGCCAAGCCTGTCGCCCTGATCCTCGAACAGGCTCTTCTGGTAGAGCATGCCGTCACGCTCGGTTCGCCACAGATGCGAGAACTCGGCGCGGAATGCCGACCATGTATCGACCGTGACGTCGAGCAGATAGGCGCGCATGGCGTCGCGCTTGCCATTCTGCTCATGGCCGCGCTGCGAGAAGAACGCCATCCAGAAATTGGCGAGCAGCATGCCAACATCGAAGGCGATCGGGCCGTAGAAGGCGAATTCGGGGTCGATCATCCGTGTTTCGGTGTCGGTGACCATGATCGAGCCGGAATGCAGGTCGCCATGCAGCAGCGTCTCGGCATTGGCGGCGAAGAGGTGCTTCATCCGCTGCGCCTCGACCTTGAGGTCGCGGTCGGCGCGCAGTTCGGCGACAATGCCATCGAGCTGCGGGCTGGTGTGCCGGTTCATCTTAGCATCGAAATACGGGTCCGAGAAAACCAGGTTCTCGGTGATGTCACAGAGTTCGACATTGTCGGCGAACAGCGCCAGATCGGCCTTGCGGTCCTTGGTCGCCATGCTGAGGTCGGAGCCGCGAAACAGCGTGCGGGCCATGAACAGGCCGATGTCTTTCGCGATGTTAGGCAGTTGCCGGCCCTCGATCAGCGCCCGCCGCAGGATAATGTGCGGCGACAGATATTCCATGATGATCAGCGCCTGGCCTTCGTCGAAGTGATAGATATCAGGCACGGAACCCGGCGCCCGCGCCTGTTGCCGCGTCAGCGCATGATATTCGAATAAGGAGCGTTTCAACGGCAGCGGCCAGCTGTCGCCGACCAGCCGGACGTAGGGCAGGGCCTGCTTGACCACGGCCGCACCCTCAGCACCCTCGACAATGAACACCAGGTTCAGATTGCCGTCGCCGACTTCACGGACCTTCCAGCGGCTCGTATCCTTGCCGATCTGCGAACACAGGGCCCCGTTGGCACGGAGACGGCCCGCCAGTGTCTCGACCGACAGTGCTTCGAACGGCGATTTCCCAGTCATCCTCACCTCCCGCTTATGTGCTCCGATGATAGCGGAGCCATGGCGGTCGGGCCAAGCTAGGAAGCCCGCTAGCAATTGTCAATCGTGTTGACAATTGCCGATATAGCCCATAGCGTCACGGTCAGGGAGGAACGAATGGGCAATGATGCCGTGTTCCGCGTCGACGGCCTGAGGAAATCCTTTGGCCATATCGAGGTGCTTGGCGGCGTCTCGCTCGAATTGCATGCCGGCGAAGTCACCGTGCTGATGGGTGCCAACGGCGCCGGCAAATCCACCCTCGTCAAGATCATCAGCGGCGTCTACGACCATGGCGGCGGCTCGATGTCGCTTGTCGGTCAGGACTTTGCGCCGAAAACGCCGGCCGAGGCGATCTGCGCCGGCGTCGTCACCGTCCACCAGAACATCAATGACGGCGTCGTCGCCGACCTCGACGTCGCAACCAACCTCACGCTCGACAGGCTGAGCGGCAGCGGCGTGCCGACGCTGTTCAATCCAGGCCGGGTGCGCCGTGAGGCCAAGGCGGTTGCCGACCGCATGGGGCTGGCCATCGACCTCAAGGCCCGCATCAGTGACCTCTCGCTGGCCGATCGTCAGATGGTGGCGATCGCCCGCGCCATGGCGCACCGGCCGAAAGTGCTGATCCTCGACGAGCCGACCTCCTCGCTGTCCAGTGCCGAAGCCGACCGGCTGTTCGCATTGCTCGACCGGCTTCGCCAGCAAGGCGTGGCCATTCTCTATATTTCGCACCGTATGTCTGACATCAGACGGCTTGCCGACCGCATCATTTCGATGCGCGACGGGGTCATCTCAGGTATCTTCGACAGGAAGCCGCTGGACTATGAAGGTGCGGTCAACGCCATGCTCGGCCGCAAGATCCAACTCGAGCGGATCGTCGCCAGGAATTCGGCCAAATCAATTTTTATTGCCGACGGCTTGCGGATTGCCGAAGGCGCCAGGCCGATTTCGCTGACGCTCGGCGACGGCGAGGTCGTCGCCATCACCGGCCTCGTCGGCGTCGGCAAGACCGCGCTCGCCGAGACGCTGTTCGGCTTGCGCCAGCCGCTGTCCGGGACCATGGTGCTGAACGGGAAACCCTATGCTCCGGCGTCGACGGGCGAAGCGATTGCCGCCGGCGTGTTTCTCGTCGCCAAGGACCGGGGCGAAAACGGCATCGTCGGCGACTTCAACATCCAGGAAAATATCAGCCTGCCGTTCCACAGGCGAATGTCGCGTCTCGGCGTCCTCAAGCGCCGCATCGAACGCGCCATTGCCCGCCAGCAGATCCAGGAGTTGGGCATCGTCTGCCGCTCGGAGAAGGACGAGATGTCGTCGCTTTCCGGCGGCAATCAGCAGAAGGTGATGGTCGCCCGCTGGATATCGCAGACCGCAAGGCTTTTCATCCTCGACGAGCCATTTCAGGGCGTCGACATTTCGGCCAGGCGCGATATCGCCGCCAAGCTGCGGGCCAGCGCCAGCGGCCGCGCGACGCTGCTGTTCGTCACCGAACTGGACGAAGCCCTGGAGACGGCCGATCGCATTCTGGTGATGTCGGAGCAGACGATCGTCGGCGAGCACCGCAACACCGATGTCGATCTCGAGCGGCTGCTGGCCGAAGTGGCGGGCGGGCCGTTGCACAGCGCAGCCTGACGGCAGGAAGACGATGAGAATTGGAATGGAGAGGGCATGAGTTCAGGTTGGGTAAAGACAGTGCCAGCGTGCGGGAGCGCTGAATGATCCTGCGCGACCGTGCCATCCGGTATGGCTTCATCGTCCTGTTGTTCGGTCTGATCGCCTATTTCGCCATTGCCGCCGATGGCTTCGTGTCGCCGCAAAGCGCCGTCTTCATCTTCCAGTCGGTCGCCATCACCGGCGTTCTGGCGCTCGGCGTCACCGCCACGCTGGTCGTCGGCGGCTTCGACTTGTCGATCGGCTCGGTCGCCACCAGCGCCATGATGGCGGCTGCCTACGTCATGGTGGTGCTGGAGCAGAATGCCGTCGTGGCGGTCGTCGCCTGTCTTGTGATCGGCGCCGTTGTCGGCCTCATCAATGGCTGGCTGATCGTCTATATGCGGGTGCCGGACCTTTTAGCGACGCTCGGCATGATGTTCCTGCTCGTCGGCCTGCAGCGCATCCCTACCGAGGGCCGTTCGATCGCCACCGGCATGACCATGCCCGACGGCTCGGTCGCCAACGGCAGCTTCGGCGCCGCGTTCCTGGCGCTTGGCCGCCATCGCTTCGATTTCTTCATCCCGAACCTCATTCCGGTGTCGGTCGTCGTCCTGCTCGTGCTGGCGGTGCTGATCTGGTTCTTTCTCGAATACACCCGTTTCGGCCGCATGATGTACGCCGTCGGCAGCAACGAGCGCGCTGCCGAACTCGCCGGCGCGCCTGTCAAGGCATACAAAATCTGGGCCTACGTTATTTCTGGGGTTTTTGCCTCGATCGGCGGCATTTTGCTCGCCGCCCGGCTTGGACGCGGCGACATCGCCTCGGGTAATAATCTGTTGCTCGACGCGGTGGCTGCGGCACTCATCGGTTACGCGGTTCTCGGCGCCGCCAAACCGAACGCCTTCGGCACGGCCGTCGGCGCGGTGTTTGTCGGCGTGCTGCTGCAGGGCCTGACGATGATGAACGCGCCTTACTACACGCAGGATTTCGTCAAGGGCGTGGTTCTCGTGGTCGCCCTTGTCTTCACCTTCGCCCTGTCCGGCAGGGGCAGGAGATAGGGTTCGACCGGGTCACATTTTGGGTTCAACAAGTGGAGGAAACGACGTGAACATCACAAGAAGACTTTTGGGGAAAGCAGCGCTCGGGCTTGCCGGCGCAACATTGCTGATGCAGTTGCCGGCAATTGCGCAGGACAGGCCGGCGCCGTTCGACAAGCCGGGTGCCGTCAAGATCGCGCTGGTCCGCTATCTCTCGACCGGCGACTTCTTCCAGGCCTATCTCTCCGGCGTTGAGGCGCAGGCCAAGGCGCTCGGCGTCGACCTGCGCGTGCTCGACAGCCGTCAGGACGCGGCGCTTCAGGCGGACATGGTCGACCAGGCCATCGCGCTCGGCGTCCAGGGCATCATCATCCAGCACGGATTGACGGAATCGATGAAGGACGCCGCCCAGCGTGCCGTCGATGCCGGCATCAAGGTCGTCGCCTTCGACGTCAATGTCGAAAACCCCAAGATCCCGCAGATCGAACAGTCCGACCGCGACCTCGCGCGCCTGGCGCTCGAACAGGCGGTCAAAGACAATGGCGAGAGCTGGAAGGCCGGCTATGTCTATGTCGCCGGCATCGCCCCGCTCGATCGCCGCAACGAGACCTGGGTCGAATTCAAGAAGAAATATTCGGGCATCAACGAAGCCGCCATGTTCGGCACGCTCGACAATCCGATCGCCAATTCGGTTGCCAACCAGGCTCGCTCGGTGTTGTCGGCTCATCCCGACATCAAGGTGATGTTCGCGCCCTATGACGAATTCGCCAAGGGCGTAAAGATCGCCGTCGACGAGGCCGGGCTGAACAAGGATATCAAGATCTATTCGGCCGACATCTCGACCTCCGACATCGCCGCGATGCGCGAGCCCGACAGCGCCTGGGCGGCAACCGCCGCCACCAACCCGGCCGTCGTCGGCCAGGTCTCGGTGCGTGCGCTGGCGCAGCTCTTGGCCGGCGAAGATCCCGGCCACAACGTCATCGTGCCACCGACGCTGATCACCCAGAAGGACCTGCTCGACAAGGACATCAAGAACATGGAAGACCTCTCGGCCAAGCTGCCGCAGTTCGCCCATGCCGATGTCGCCATGCCGGCCTGGATGCCGAACCCGAACGCGAAGTAACTTTCGGCACGAGCAAAACAATAGCCGCCTGCAGCAGCTTGCTGCAGGCGGCTTTTTTGTCGAAGATGTCTGGCGCGCCGGACTGCCGAATTTCAATTGTCGCAGTCTCCGATTTGCAGGCCGATTGGACGGTTGAACCCAGGATTCGACGGGTACATGGAGGCGCATGCGGTAAGAGAGGAAAGTCCGACCGGTGTCGTCGCCGGAACATTTTTCCGACGCTCGCAGGCCACCACGGGCGTTGTGGTGTTGGGTGGATCGAGTGGTCGTGTTGATGTCGGGCGCGCGCGGCTTTTTACAGATGCCGGTACGTCGGCCTTGGCGTTGCAGTGGTTTGGCGGCGAGGGCCAGATTCCGGGAATATGTGAAATTCCCCTGGAAACGTTCTTTGCAGCAACAGACTATCTCATTGAAACAGGGTGCCGTCGCATCGTTTATGTCGGCACATCCAAAGGTGCCGAGGCCTCATTGCTTGCCGCGGTCCATGACCAGCGAATCAACGCGGTGGTCGCGATCAGCCCGTCATCGGTAGTTTGGGGGAATATCGGTGCGGGCCGGGATGGTGCCAGTTGGCCTGAACGATCCTCATGGTCGCTCAACGGTATCGCGCTGCCGTTTGTGCCGGCAGATCCAGATTGGACACGAGAGTATGTGGATGGCCTGGTATCTTACAGGGGGCTTTTCAAATGCTGTTTGAAAACCTTCAAGAGCGAAGCGAATGCGGCGACCATCCCCGTTGAGACCATATCGGCCGAGCTTCTGCTTGTCGCCGGTGGCAACGATGCGCTGTGGCCTTCCCTATCGTTCGCCCGAGATATTATTAGGCGGCGCGGCGAAGCAGGTAAGGTCACTCATCTCATTTCGTCGCCGGATGCGGGACACCGCATTCTGTTGCCAGGCGAGAGCACACCACGCTCGACATTGCACGCACATGGAGGCAATGACGAGGCCGATTCAAAGCTGGGCAGAAAGGCTTGGGAAGGCATCCGAGGCCTGCTGTAGTAGCAGTTCGAGAATGCCTTCCATGGCCGTGTCGCAAAATTCCGAGTTGCGTGCCTGTCTCGGCCGGTTCCGCCTACCGCAGCGCCGCCGCGATGTTGCCGCCGTCGACCGTCGTCACATCGGCTGTGGTCCGATCGGCCAGCGCTTGATGCAGAAAGGCCTGGGCGACGTCTTCGGCCATCACTTCCTGCCCGAGCAGGTTGCCGGACATGTACTCCTTCTCCGATACGCCGCGCGCGCCCGAGCGGCTGGCGATCATGGCGTCGGTCAACAGCCCCGAACGGATGCGGTCGGCGTTGACGGCATTGGAGCGGATGCCTTGCGCGCCGTAGTCGAGCGCATATTGCCTGGACATGAACAGCGTTGCCGCCTTCGGGATGCCGTAAGCGCCGAACTTCGGTCCCGGATTGATCGCCTGCTTGGAGGTATTGAACAACAGCACGCCGCCGGTGCCCTGTTCGAGCATGATGCGCACGGCATTCTGCGCCGCCGACTGGTGGGCGAAGAAATTGAGTTCGAAACTTTTGCGCAAAGTGGCGTCGTCGAGCTCGCCGATCCGGCCCTCCCAGGCTGCGCCCGCATTGGAGACGAGAATGTCGAGGCCGCCGAAGACGGCGACGGCTTTGTCGAACGCAGCGCGCATCTGCTCCGGATCGGTGATGTCGGCGCCAATGCCGATCGAACCGTTACCGGCTTTTTTGGCGGCCTCGGCAGCTCTTGACCCGTCGACATCGACGACCACCGCATGGGCACCGTTGTCGGCGAATAGCTTTGCCGTGGCAGCACCGATCGCGCCGGCGCCGCCGGTGACCAGTACCACCTGGCCGGTCAGCGGCTTCGGCTTGTTGGCGGCGAGTTTGGCCTGTTCCAGCGACCAGTATTCGAGCGGGAACAGATCGGCTTTGGAGAGCGGGCGGAAATCGCCGACGGCTTCGGCGCCGCGTACCGCCTCGATCCACATTTCGCCGACGTCGGAGGCGATCTTCGCGTCCTTGAGCGTGCGGCCGTGGCCGAACATGCCGAGGCCGGGCACCAGCGTCAGCCGTGGCATCGTGTCGAGCATGGTGCGCTTCACGTCGTCGAGCGCATCGTTGGTTTCGAAATAGGCGCGATAGTCCTTGGCGAATTTTTCGACATGCTGGCGGATGACGGATTTGTAGTCGCCGACATTGTCCGCGTCGGGCGCCGGCAGTGCCATCGGTCCGGTCTTGATGCGGATCGACAGGTCGGGCGTCGACACGCCGCGTCCGGCATAGTCGGCAATTCTAGCCGAATTGATGAAATCGACGATCGCATCCGAGGTGCGGAAATCGCTGACCATGCGGTCGAAGCGGCCTTCGCCGCGTGCCACCGCCACCGCGCCGCGCAGCATCGGCGCAATGTCCGCGGGCTTGGCCAATCTGGCCGGCAAGGCCGCTTTTTCGGTGCGCGGCTTGCCGTGGCTGGCGATGAAATCCTCGGCGACGTTCACATAATGGATCATCCGGTCATAGGCCTGCCTGGCATCGTCGCCGAAGGTGAAAATGCCGTGCTTGTCGAGGATCAGGCCTTCGACCGTCGGGTCGGCGTCGAAAACATCGGCGGCAGCCTTCGCCAGATCGAAGCCCGGCATGATGTAAGGCACGAACCCCATTTTCTCGCCGAACACTTTTCTGCTCAGCGCCTCGCTGTCCTCCTGGTCGACGATGGCCAGGATTGCGGTCGAATGCGTGTGGTCAACGAATTTGTGCGGCAGGAAGGCGTGCAGCAGCGTCTCGACCGAAGGGTTGGGCGAGGACGGATCGATCAGGTTCGCCCGCTGCAGCGCGACCATGTCCTCGTCGGAGAGCTTCTTGAGCGACCGCGCCTTCAACAGCGCGCCGAGCTTGACCGCCGGCAGGCCCTGCGGCTCGATGACGCCCATGTCCCAGCCGCTGCCCTTGACGCAGAGCACGTCCCATTCGTCGCCGACAAGATCGGTGGCCTTGGTCTTGCACGAGGTGTTGCCGCCGCCATGCAGGACGAGCCGCGGCTCGCCGCCCAGCAGCCTGGTCGTATAGACGCGCAGCGCCAGGTCGCGGGCCACACCCTTCTTTGCATAGTCGGCGACCAGCTCCTCCGCGTCGCCGTCATTCCACAGGTTCTTCATGTCAGCTTCGTCCGATTTCTCTTTTGTTGTGAACAGGAATGCCGCGACGCCCTGATGACAATGCGTCGGCGACTGAAACTAGGTATCAGGCGACCTTTTCTGCTACTGCTCCGGCATGGTCGAGCAGCCGTCGCGCCATGCGCGCGCCGACGACGAGATGGGTGCAGAGCCCGCCGGCGATCGCCGCGACGAGCGGTTCGAACTTGCTCTCTTCCTGCACCACCACAAGGCGCTTTTCGATCTGGCGCAGCGATGACAGCTCTGCCGAAATCAGCCGGCGGTTGAAGCTGCAGTCGAGCGCCTGGCCTTCGGTATCGATGATCTGCCCGGCAATGACGCCGGCTGCACCCGCCTTGCGCAATGCAGCCATTTCGCTTGGCGTCAGCGCGCCGCATTTGACCAGATGGCTGTCGGTATCCACCGAGCCAACCGAGTATAGCGCCAGGTCGCAGTCACCGATACCCGACAACTGCTCGCGGATCACCGGTTCGGCGCGCAGGCCGCGTGCCAGTTCTTCCGTCGTCAGCACCAGCGGCGCGTAAAAATTCAGCCCCTTGGCATTGAGCCGGCGCGCGATTTCCATGGTGCATTGGTCCGGCCGGTACGAATAGGGTGCTCCCAGATTGCCGCAGAGCTGCACCACCGTCACGTCCTGCAGGTCGGCATAGGACATGATGTCGGCGATCGTGTAGATGGTCCGCCCCCAGGCGACGCCGATACGGTCGCCCTTCCTGACCAACTCAAGAAAGACGCTTGCCGCCAGCACCGCGATGTCGGTCGACGGATCGGCGACATAGCTGTTTTCCGGCGCGATCCAGACCGCGTCGAGCTTAAGCGCGTCTTCCAGCTTGCGTGCCAGCACGTCGTCGGTGAAAAGCTGGGTCGAGGTCGAGATGTTGACGATGCCGGTCTCGCGCGCCTTGCGCAGATACATCGCCACCGAGGCACGGGAAATCTTGAGCTGGCTGGCCACCTGGTCCTGGCGCAGGCCGTGTGCATAGTAAAGCCAGGCGGCCTTATGGATGAGCTGTTCTGCCGGTCGGATCGCCATGCCATCTCCTTGCTGACATTATTCACGGCTCTCGACAAAAGTCAAATTGGGCGCGGGCAGGTAATGCTCTTGCGCCCGTCGAATCGAGATCGTCATTGTTGTTCCAAATGCGGTCTGTCGTGGCATCGTTGGTGGTGACGGGCCGGAAGCCGGTAGCTAAAGTTCTCGACGAACACATTGCGGAGGACGGGATGGGCAATCCCTACGAACAGGATCTCGACAGGAACCCGGCCAACCACCAGCCGCTGAGCCCGCTGACCTATTTTGAGCGGGCGGCAAAAACGTTTCCCGACCAGACCGCCATCATCCATGGCCGCCAGCGCACGACCTATCGCGATTTCTGGAAGCGCTCGCTGAGGCTTGCCTCGGCGCTGGCGAAGCGCGGCATCGGCAGGGGCGACACCGTTACCGTCATGCTGTCCAACACGCCGCCGATGCTGGAAGCGCATTTCGGCGTGCCGATGACCAAGGCGGTGCTGCATTCGCTCAACACCCGCCTCGACGCCGCAGTCATTGCCTTCCAGCTCGACCATGCCGAAACCAAGGTGCTGATCGTCGACCGCGAATTCGCCGGCGTGGTTAGACAAGCGCTGACGCTGGCCAAGGTCAAGCCGCTGGTGATCGACTACGACGATCCCGATTACGCCGCCGACGCGCCCTATGCCAAGGGCCTGCGGATCGGCACGCTCGACTACGAGGCGTTTGTCGCCGGCGGCGACGAGGATTTCGCCTGGTCGATGCCGGACGACGAATGGGACGCCATATCGCTCAACTACACCTCCGGCACCACAGGCAATCCGAAGGGCGTCGTCTGCCACCATCGGGGCGCGGCACTGATGGCCTATGCCAACACCATCCATGCCGGGATGGGCAAACACCCGGTCTATCTGTGGACGTTGCCGATGTTCCACTGCAACGGCTGGTGCTTTCCCTGGACGCTTGCCGTACAGGCCGGCACCCATGTCTGCCTGCGCTGGGTGCGGCCGAAGCCGATCTATGACGCCATCGCCGATCACGGCGTCACCCATCTCTGCGGTGCGCCGATCGTCATGTCGGTGCTGATCAACGCCAGGGACGAGGACAAGCGGCAGTTTCCGCAGACCGTCACCTTCAACACCGCCGCGGCGCCGCCGCCTGAGGCGGTGCTGTCGGGCATGGCCGATGCGGGTTTTGCCGTCACCCATCTCTACGGCCTGACCGAAACCTACGGCCCGGCCGTCGTCAACGAATGGCATGGCGAGTGGGACCGGCTTGCGAAGGGGGCGAGGGCGGCGAAGAAGGCCAGGCAAGGCGTGCGCTATGCCGCGCTCGAAGGTCTGACCGTGATGGACCCGCAGACGATGCAAGAGATGCCGGCCGACGGTGAGACGATCGGCGAGGTGATGTTCCGCGGCAACATCGTCATGAAAGGCTATCTCAAGAACCGCAAGGCGAGCGACGAGGCCTTTGCCGGCGGCTGGTTCCATTCGGGCGACCTCGGCGTCATGCATCCGGACGGCTACATCCAACTCAAGGACCGTTCCAAGGACATCATCATCTCCGGCGGCGAGAATATTTCCTCGATCGAGGTCGAGGAGGCGCTCTACAAGCACCCCGCCGTTGCTTCCTGTGGCGTTGTCGCCCGATCCGACGACAAATGGGGCGAGGTGCCGGTCGCCTATGTCGAGCTGAAGCCGGGCAAGGCGGCAACCGAGGCCGAAATCATCGAGCACTGCCGCGCGCTGCTCGCCCGCTTCAAGGTGCCGAAAGCGGTGATCTTTGCAGAATTCCGGCTGCGGGAGATGGCGAAGCAGCCTTAGCGCCTGACCCGAAAACGGAACCGATTTCGGGAGGCATCATTTCAAAATCCTGTGCGTTCAAAAAGACGCGCGGTGTTGCAGGCGTGCCCGGCGGGAACCACATGCGCTTCATGGGCCAACTCCGTCCAGAGATGTCACCATCTGTCATCAGTGGCATCAGCTGGCCGAAATCATGTCTTGACAGGTGATGGTTTTCAATTTACGAGTGACGAAATTCTAAATTCGTCAGTCGTAAATTTTGGCCAACGAGATGCTTGAAACCTTAGACACCACCGCCGATTCCGCCCGCCAGGAAAATGTCACGCGCATCCTGGATTGCGCGGAGCGATTGTTCCGCCACTACGGCTACGGCAAGACCAACGTCGCCGACATAGCGCGCGAACTCGGCATGTCGACCGCCAACATCTATCGCTTCTTCGCCTCCAAGGTGGAAATTCACCAGGCGGTTTGCGGCCGTATGCTCGCCACCTGCTACCGGTTGACCTACGAAGCCTGCCATGGTCCCGGCACCGCCAGCGAGAAGCTCCGCCGCTATGTGCATACGCACTATCAGTGGACGCTCGAGACCATGATCGACCAGGAGAAAGTGCACGAGATGGTCATCGTCGCCATCGAACGCGATTGGCATGTCATCGAAAAGCACATCGACAGCATCCACGAATTGGTCGCGGAAGTGATCCGCGAGGGCATCGCCACCGGCGAGTTCGTCGATCAGGATCCGGTGATCGCGTCCAGGTGTTTCGGCGCTGCTATTATCAGCCTCTGTCATCCGCAGATGATGGCCCAATGCCTCGCCAAGAAGAACCGGGCGACGCCGGACGAGCTTACCGAGTTTGCCATCAGAGCCTTGAAGAAATGACCGTTGCCGCCCGTCGGGCGGTGATGTCGGCAATTCATCCCCACAGTTCGGGAGTACGAAAAGTGTCTTTGTCCAAGTCCATCACCTACAGGCTACCGGCCGCCGGCCTGGCACTGATTGTCGTTGCCGCTCTCGGCCTCGCCGGCTGCTCGCAGGAGAAAGGCGAGGTCAAGGAGATCATCCGCCCGGTCAAGGTGGTCGAGATCGCCAAGGCGGGCGATACCCGTCAGCTCTCCTATTCCGGATCGGTGCGCGCCCGCACCGAGATGAATCTCGGCTTTCGCATCAACGGCAAGATCACCGAGCGCCTTGTCGACATCGGTGACCGCGTCAAGCCCGGCGACGTTCTCGCCCGCATCGATCCCACCGACTACGAGCTTTCGGTGAGAAGCGCTCAGGCCAGCCTCGATGCCGCCGACCGTCAGGTCGAGACAGTCGAGCTTACGCGCAAGCGCGCCGAACAGCTCTACGCCAAGAATTTCGCACCGAAGTCGCAGCTCGAGCAGGCGACGCTCAGTTACAATCAGGCGGTCGCCACGCGCGACTCCGCCCGCTCGCAGCTTGCCCAGGCACAGAACCAGGTCCGCTATACCGATCTCAAGGCGGACAAGAATGGCATCGTCACCGCCGTTGCCGCCGATGTCGGCCAGGTGGTCGGCTCAGGCACGCCGGTGGTGACCGTTGCCATCGACGGCGAGAAGGAAGTCCTGATCGCTGTTCCCGAAACCGATATCGCCGAGTTCAAGCCGGGCAAGACCGTCAAGGCGGGTTTCTGGTCCGATGAGGCGCTGACGCTCGAAGGCAAGGTCCGCGAAGTCGCCGGCAGCGCCGATCCGCAGTCGCGCACCTTTGCCGTTCGCGTCAGCCTGCCCAACGATCCGAACGTGCTGCTTGGCATGACGGCCTCCATCGAAGCCGCGGCGGGCAACCGGCAGCAGCTGGTGTCGATCCCGCTGAGCGCATTGGCACAAAAGGACAGCCAATCGATCGTCTGGACCGTCGACCGCAGTGGCGGTACCGTTCATGCGCATCCGGTCAAGGTCGCCGCCTTCACGCCTGACGGCGTCAGTGTCGCCGACGGGCTGAAGCCGGGCGATGTGGTCGTCGCTGCCGGCACGCAGTTCATGACCGAGAATCTGAAAGTCAAGCTTACCGGTGATGCAGCACAACAGTCGGCCTCGGCCGATGATGACGCCGCAAGGCGCTTGCGCTGACGGCCAGGCAATTCACGGTTTCCGGGCGGCAGGCGCCCCCGATTTTCGAGATCTCAGGTCGATGTAACCCCCACATCGATCCTCGTGTCCCACCGCGATGTAGATCTCTCAACTCGGAAAGCCTCGCCGCTCGGAAGCCCACATCGGAAGTTCCTTGGGCATGCGAAAGCGCGTGCTCTGTTGATCAAATTGAAACGGACTGACGCCGATGACCACCGACACCACTGAAAAGCGGTCTTTCAATCTTTCGCGCTGGGCAATCGGCCATCCGAGCATTGCCCGCTTCCTGTTCGGGCTTATCATCGTCGCCGGTGCGCTCGGCCTGATGCGCATGGGCCAGAAGGAAGATCCCGATTTCACCTTCCGCGTCATGGTCGTCCAGGCGATCTGGCCGGGCTCCTCGATCAAGGAGATGGAGGACCAAGTCGTCAACAAGATCGAGCGCAAGCTGCAGGAAACGCCGCATCTCGATTTCGTCCGCTCCTACACCCGCGCCGGCAGCGCCATCATCACCTTGCAGGTCAAGGGCGACACCAGTCCCGCGCAGGTCGCGGATGCGTTCTATCAGGTGCGCAAGAAGGTCGGCGATATCTCGAATGAACTGCCGCAGGGCTTGCTCGGGCCCTACTTCAACGACGAATTCGGCGACACATTCATCACCCTGCATTCGATCAGCGGCGATGGCTACAGCTATCCCGAGCTGAAGAAATTCGCCATCCAGGCACGCGACATGCTGCTGACGACGCCCGGCGTCGAGAAAGCCGTGATCATCGGCGACCAGCCGGAAAAGCTCTACATCGACGTTTCATCCAAGGTGCTTGCCGAACGCGGCCTGACGCTGACCGACCTGCAGAATGCGATCAGGGGCCAGAACAATGTCGACCCGGCAGGTTCGGTCGACACCGGCCAGCGTTCGGTGCGCATCTCGGTCGAAGGCGACGTGGCCAGGGCGGCCGACATTCGCGAGCTTCGGCTGCGGGCCGGCAACCAGGTGACGCGCCTCGGCGACATCGCCACCGTGACCTCCGGCCTCGAGGACCCTTATCAGCGCAAATACCGCTTCAACGGCCATGACAGCGTCCAGCTCGGCGTCGTCATGGCCAAGGGCTTCAACGTCACCGACGTCGGCAAGGACGTCGAAGCGACCTACAAGCGCTTCGAGGAGGCGCTGCCCTACGGCGTGTCGGTGGACCAGGTCTCCGACCAGCCGGAAGTCGTCAAGGATGCGGTGGCCGAGTTCATGGAAGCGCTCGGTGAAGCGCTGCTGATCGTGCTTGTCGTCTCGTTCCTGTCGATCGGCTGGCGTTCGGGTCTGGTGATCGCGATCGTCATTCCGCTGGTCCTGGCCGCCACCTTCGCCATCATGTACGAGCTCGGCATCGACCTGCAGCGCATCTCGCTCGGCGCGCTGATCATCGCCCTTGGCCTCTTGGTCGACGACGCGATGATCGTCGTCGAAATGATGGAGCGAAAGCTCGAGGAAGGCTTGGTCAAGGTCGAGGCGGCGAGCTTCGCCTATTCCTCGACCGCCTTCCCGATGCTGACCGGCACGCTGATCACCACGGCCGGCTTCATCCCCGTCGGTTTCGCCGCCTCGACGGCTGGCGAATATGTGCGCACCCTGTTCTACGTCGTCGGTATCGCGCTGGTCGTGTCCTGGTTCGCGGCGGTCTATTTCACGCCATGGCTCGGCCACATGATCCTGAAGCAGCGCAAGCACGCCGGCAGCCATCACGATGTCTTCGACACGGGCTTCTACCGTCGCCTTCGCTCGACCGTGACCTGGGCCGTGCGCCATCGCATCATCGTGCTGGTGATGACGATGATGACCTTTGCCACCAGCCTGTGGGCGTTCCAGTTCATCCCGCAGAATTTCTTCCCGCAATCGTCGCGCCCGGAAATCCTTGTCGACCTCTGGCTGCCGGAAGGCACCAGCATCAAGGAAGTCGAGACACAGGCCAAGGCGCTCGAAGCCAGGATGATGGACGACAAGGACAAGCGCTTCATCGCCACCTATATCGGCGAAGGCGCGCCGCGTTTCTTCCTGCCGCTCGACCAGCAGCTTCGCAATCCGAATTTCGCCCAGCTTCTGGTGATGGCCAATGACGAACCGGCCCGCGAGCGGCTGATTGTCAAGCTGCGCACCATCCTGGCCGAGGATTTCCCGTCGATCCGCGCCAAGGTCGACCGCCTGTTCCTTGGTCCGCCGACCGGCTGGCCGGTGCAGATGCGCGTCATGGGTCCGGATCGCCAGGAGGTGCGCCGCATCGCCGACGAGGTGAAGGCGAAGTTCCAGGCAAATCCGCTGCTCGGCGCCATCCACGACGACTGGCTGGAGCCGGTGCCGGCGATGAAGCTGGTGATCGACCAGGATCGCGCCCGTGCGCTCGGCGTCACCTCGCAGCGCATCCGCCAGATGCTGCAGGCGACCATGTCGGGAGCGCCGCTCGATGACTTCCGCGACGGCGAGGAGACGGTTTCGATCGTCGCCCGCGAACCGGAGGCAAGCCGTCACCTGCTGTCGGCGGTCGATTCCGTCTATATCCCGACGGATTTCGGTGGCTCCGTGCCGCTGTCGCAGGTCGCCAAGATTGTCCCGGTGCTGGAGCAAGGCGTCGAATGGCGGCGCGACCGCTTGCCGACCATCAGCGTACGCGCCACGCTGCCGGATGGCGTGCAGCCGAACGATGTCGCCATGAAAATGTATGGCGAGATGTCGGGCCTGCGCGCCGGCCTCGCACCCGGCTACAAGATCGAGATCCAGGGCGGCGCCGAGGATGCGGCCGAAAGCCAGGCCTCGATTGCGGCGAAAGCTCCAGTCATGCTGGCGGTCATCGTCGTGCTGCTGATGATCCAGCTGCAGCATTTCGGGAAGGCGATGCTGGTGCTGGCGACCGGTCCGCTCGGCATCATCGGTGCGGCGGCGGCACTTTTGATCAGCGGTGCGCCGTTCGGCTTCGTCGCCATCCTCGGTGTTATCGCCCTGCTCGGCATCATCATGCGAAACTCGATCATCCTGGTCGATCAGATCGACCAGGACATCGCCGCCGGCGTGGAGCGCTCCGAGGCCATCATCGGCTCGGCCGTTCGCCGGTTCCGGCCGATCGTGCTGACGGCGCTGACGGCGGTGCTGGCGCTGATCCCGATCTCGCGCGGCGTCTTCTGGGGGCCGCTCGCCTATGCCATGATGGGCGGCATCCTGGTCGCCACGGTGCTGACCATCCTTGTCCTGCCGGCAGCCTACGCGCTGTTCTTCGGCCGGGAGCCCAAGAAGGTGGTGGAGCAGCCGGCCGAGACGGAAGAAAAGAACGAAAGGCCGCAACTGGCCCTGGCGGCCGAATAGAGCTGTTGGCAAATGTGACCTCCGGCGGTTTAATCCGCCCACCAGGCGTAGGTGCCGGAGGAGGACCGTCATGACCATAGCTCAGGCACCGCTGCGGCTGCCGATCGACGGACGCCATCGCCAGATGTTCATCGGCGGTGGCTGGGTCGATGCCCGCTCCGGCCGGACCATGGAGACCCGCAATCCTGCCACCGGCGCGGTCATCGCCACGGTGCCGCGCGGCGACCGCCTCGACATCGACTTGGCGGTGACTGCCGCCCGCAAGGCGTTCGAGGGACCGTGGAGCCGGCTCAAACCTTACGAGCGGCAGGTACTGCTGCTGAGGATCGCCGATCTCTTCGAAAAGAACTGGGAAGAGATCAGCCTCTCCGACACCACCGACATGGGTATGCCGATCGTGCGCACCCGCGCCAATCGCAACCGCGTCATCGGCATGCTGCGCTATTATGCCGGCATGGCGACGGCGCTGCACGGCGAGACGATCGAGAACTCGCTGCCCGGCGAAATCGTCTCCTTCACCCGCAAGGAGGCGGTCGGCGTCGTCGGCGCCATCATTCCCTGGAACGCGCCGACCGCCGCGTCGATCTGGAAAATTGGCCCGGCGCTGGCGACCGGCTGTACCATCGTGCTGAAACCATCGGAAGAGGCGCCGCTGACGCCACTGCTGATCGCCGACATCATGAACGAGGCCGGCGTCCCGGAAGGCGTCGTCAACATCGTCACCGGCACCGGCACCGAGGCGGGCGCCGCACTCGCCGAGCACATGGGCGTCGACAAAATCGTCTTCACCGGCTCGACGGCGACCGGCCAGTCGATCGTGCGCGCCTCGGCCGGCAACCTCAAGCGCGTCTCGCTGGAGCTTGGCGGCAAGTCGCCGGTCATCGTCTGCGCCGATGCCGATCTCGACAAAGCGGTGCCGGTGGCCGCGATGTCGGTGTTCGCCAATTCCGGCCAGATCTGCATCGCCGGTTCGCGCCTTTTCGTCGAACGCGCGGTCCATGACGAGTTCATCGAGCGTCTCGCGGCATACGCCAAGGGTCTCAGGGTCGGCGACGGCATCGACCCGGCGACCGAGATCGGCCCGCTCGTCTCCGAAAAGCAGTTGCAACGGGTCACCGGTTACCTCGAGGCCGGTACTGCAGAAGGGGCGAAACTCGTCACCGGAGGCACCCGGCTTGTGGAAGGCGCGCTTGCCGCCGGCAATTTCGTCGCGCCGACTGTCTTTGCCGGCGTCTCGGACGATATGAAGATCGCCCGCGAGGAGATCTTCGGGCCGGTGATTTCAGCCTTGCCGTTCGATACGCTGGACGAGGCGGTCGAGCGGGCCAACAACACGCCTTACGGCCTGGCTGCAGGGGTCTTCACCCAAAATCTCGCCACCGCCCACCGGCTGTCGCAAAAGATCCGCGCCGGCTCGGTCTGGGTCAACACCTATCACGCCATCGATCCGGCCGTGCCCTTCGGCGGCTACAAGATGAGCGGCTACGGCCGCGAGGGCGGCGCCGAACACCTTGACGAATATCTCAACACCAAGGGCGTGTTCATCAAGATCGATTGAGCCAGAATAGGCCCAGAAACGAAAAACCCGCCTCAGCGGCGGGTCTCGGGGCGAATCAGCACCATGGCGGGATTAGTAGCATAGCTGCCGGCACAAAGCAAGAACAAAATGCAAGCGATCGAGCGCGCATCGCGCGCCCAATCCGTAGAACGGTTCATCGTTTCACGGAAACGCCGAACCGCTCTATTTTTGTTTTGAGGCAATTCCGGCCGGAAAACCGTTCACACCTTTTCCTGGAATTGCTCTCAAGGCAAGCCTCAGATGACGAACAGCCAGTTGGCGAGCAGCATCACCGCGACGCCGGCGATCAGCGTCAGGTAGGGCAGCATGCCCGCCTTTCGCACTGCGAGGTCGGACGAGTTCATGCCGAGATCGGCCAGCATGTGGTCGGGGAACTTGCCTTTGTCCTGGATGTAGTGCCGGAAGCAGAACACCGGGATGATCAAGGCGGCCGTGATCAGCCCGGCCCACAATGCCATCGGGTTCCAGACCTTGGCTCCGGCGCCCATGAAGACCGCGTTGACATAGGCAAAGATCGCGCCGAGGCCGAGCAGCCAGCTCGGCGCCTTCCAAGGCCGCGCGATGTGGCCATTGTCGATGCGGTGGATCCAGCCGGCGTTGAGGTTGAGGAAATTGAAGATGATGTAGCCGCAATTCGACACCGCCAGGATGAAGAAGAAGCTCGTCGCGTCGGCCGAGGCGATGGCCAGCACGATCAGGTTGAAGATCAGGTCCGTCCACATCGCCCGCGTCGGCGCGCCGTGCTCGTTGACATGGCTGAGGTAGCGCGGCAGCCAGCCATCGACCGAACCCTGGTAGAGCGTGCGCGAGGAGCCGGCCATCGCCGTCATGATGCAGAGCACCAGCGCCAGGATCATCAGCATCACCAGCAGGCTGTGGATCAACTGTCCGCCGCCGACCATGCCGGCCAGCGCGTCGGCAACGCCGGAGCCGTCGACGATCGGCGTCGCCAGCATGCCGTTCAAGCCGAGCACGCCCTGAAAGGTGAATGGCACCAGGATGAACAGCAGCATGCACAACAGGCCGGAATAAAAGATCGCCTTGAAGGTATCTGTGCCGGGGTTCTTGAACTCGGAGGTGTAACAGACGGCGGTCTCGAAACCGTAAGTTGACCAGGCCGCGATGAACATGCCGCCGAGCACCAGCGTCCAGCCGGCGATGTTCCACGCACCGGGCTCCGGCGCATAGGCTGCCGCGAGCGGCACCAGCGGGGAGAAATTCGCCCAGTTGATCTGGCCGGTGACGATCGGCACCACGCCGACGATGAGCATCGGGATGATAACCAGCAGGCCGATATATTTCTGCACATTGGCCGTGCCCAAGATGCCGCGATGCTGGATCGAGAAGATGATCAGCATCAGCACCGCGCCGATGAAGAAGGTGGCGTTGAAGGTGAAGGAAACCGGACCAAGCGTGTGACCGTAGAGCGTCCAGTTGCGGATCGCCGGCGTCGCCGCCGCGGTGACCGCGGTGATGGCGTCGGCGGCGCTGGTTCCGGCATGGGCCGCGATATAGGCGGCGACCTCCGGCGAAGTGTCGGTGAACAGCGGCACCGGCGCCAGCGCGTTGAGGATATAGGCGGCGGCGATCGAGCAGCCGAGCGACAGCACCGGCGACCAGGCGAACCAGTTGCACCACACCGAAAGCGGCGCGATGAATTTCGAATAGCGCAGCCACGCGGTGGCGCCATAGATCGAGGCGCCGCCGGACTTGTTCGGGAACAGGCCGGCGATTTCCGCATAGGTGAAGGATTGCAGGAAGCCCATGATCATGGATGCGGTCCAGATCATGAAGGCCAGCGTTCCGGTGGTGCCGGCAATGCCGCCGATCGAAAACAGGACAAGGGCCGGAACGCCGCTTGCCACCCAAAAGGCGCCGCGCCAATCGATGTTCCGGTGCAGCTGCCCTTCGGCAGGCGGCACCAAGGTGGTGACTATCGTGCTCATTTACGTGGATTCCCCATTTTTGATGTTCCCCATCGGCAACAGCCGCAATCTCGCGAGGCGTCATCGACGCTCACGTTGAACTGCCCAGGCGTTTTCCGCTCAGTAGTATTTTATTCTTAGCAGTGAAGATTGACCCAACGCGCTTTCACGTCAAGCGGTTTGTGACGCTGTGCACATTGCGCGTGTGAAACAGTCGAGCTTCGTTGGCGCTGCCAACGGGTGCGGTCTTTCCTTCTCCCCTTGTGGGAGAAGGTGGCCGAGCGTAGCTCGGTCGGATGAGGGGTGTTCCAGCTTGGCAAAACCGCACTTCGTCCAGCGCGCCTCAACCGTCTCGGCGCTGCGCGCCGATCCACCTTCTCCCACAAGGGGAGAAGGGAAGAACCGGGCAGCGTCGATCAGGAGCGCGGCCTGGTCTTCTGCGGATCGTAGTGGGCAATGGCGACGACGCGCGCCGGCAGCCGCTTGCTGTGGCCGTCGAGCTTGCCGATCTCGACCTCGGTGCCGATCGCCGAATGGGTGACGTCGAGCCTGGCCAGCGCGATGGTCTTGTTCAGCACTGGCGAGCGCATGCCGGAGGTGACGACGCCGATCTGGGCGCGACCGACATGCACGCAATCGCCGTGGCCGACCGCGACATTGGCGTCGATGTCGAGGCCGACCAGCTTCTTCTGCGGATTTTCCTTGCGTCGGATCAGCGCCTCGCGGCCGATGAAATCGTCGCTCTTGGTCTTCAGCGGCACGGTGAAGCCGATGCCGGCCTCGAACGGATCGGTCTGGTCGGAGAACTCGTAGCCGGCAAAGATCAGCCCGGCCTCGATGCGCACCATGTCGAGCGCCTGCAGTCCCATCGGCTTCAGGCCGTGCGGCTGGCCAGCCTCCCAGATGGCGTCGAACACCTTTTCCGCGTCGCGCGGATGGCACCAGATCTCGTAGCCGAGCTCGCCGGTGTAGCCGGTGCGCGAGACAACGACGGGAATGCCGTTGCCGCCGCCGATGCGGGCGACGGCAAAGCGGAACCACTCGAGCTCGTCGATCGACGGCTGCAGCGGCGAGGTCCAGATGATCTGCCTGAGAATGTCGCGGCTTTTCGGTCCCTGCACGGCGACATTGTGCATCTGGTCGGTCGATGAACGCACCAGCACGGTAAGGCCGAGTTTCGTCGCCGTTTCGCGCAGCCATTCGCCGAATAGATCGTCGCCGCCAACCCAGCGGAAATTATCCTTGCCGAGCCGAAGCAGCGTGCCGTCGTCGATCATGCCGCCATGCTCGTAGCACATGGCGGAATAGACGACCTGGCCGACGCCGAGCTTCCTGATGTCGCGGGTCAGCGTGTATTGCAGCAGCGCTTCCGAATCCGGGCCGGTGATCTCGAACTTGCGCAGCGGCGACAGGTCCATGATCACTGCATCCTGCCGGCAGGCCCAGTATTCGCCGATCGGGCCTTGCTTGGCGAAGGAATTGGCCAGCCAATAACCCTTGTACTCGACGAAGTTGCGGGTGTGCTTGGCAAAGCTCGAATGAAAGGCGGTCTCGCGGGTCATTTTCGGTTCCGAATCGGGCGTCATGCGTCTGGCGATCGCTCGCGAGAATTTGTGCTGGCCGGAATAGGTCCGCACATGGATGTCGGTCGGGTTCCAGCCATTGGCCGGCGTCGTATCGTCGGGGCAGGCGGACGAGACGCAGACGATGTCGGTCAGCGCCCGCAGCAGCACATAGTCGCCCGGCCGCGACCACGGCTCGTCGGAAACCACGACGCCATACGCGTCGATGGCCGTGTTGAAGAAGAAGTTGATCGCCATCCAGCCGGCGCGGGGCGTCACGCCCTTGTCGGCCAGCGCGCGGTTGAAATTCTCCGAGCAGTTGGGATGGCCGGGATAGCCGATGTCGTCGTAATATTTGGCAGCGCAGGCGAGCGCGAATGCATCGTGGCGGCCGCAAGTGTCCTGGATAACCTCGACCAGCGGCTCCATGTCCTGGTCATAATATTTCGAGTGCAGCCCGGGCATCGGATAGCTCGAACCCATCAGCGTGCGCGTCGTCGTCACGTCGAGCGGATGATCGCGGCCCTTGTCCAGCTTGCGCGCCGAAAAGCACTGGAAGTCGGTGCATTGGCGCCCGTCGACATCGATGATCTGCAGATAGTCGCCGGCTTTGACGAAATAGGCTTCCGCCGTCGCCGAATGGACGCGCAGATCGAGCACCGGATCGGCCAGCGGGTCGGCAAGCCGCGACTTCGCAGCTGGACGGATCGTGGCGCGGCGCAGGATGACGCTGAGCGGCGTTGCGGTATCGTGGCCGTCGACCAGCATCGGACCGCCGGGTGCAGCGACGAGCATCGAGCCGTCGCGGGCGATCGCAAAGCTCTGTTCGGTGCCGGCAGGGGTGGAGCCGCCGAAGACGCGGACCGCCTTTGCCTGATCTAGCTGTACCTGGCGACGTTCGAGGCCTCGGCGCAAGGAAGCGAGGCTATCGTCGCTATCGGCCAGCAGCGCCTTAATGCCGGCGGCATTGCTGTTCGATTTTTCGCCGAGAATACCGGGATCGGTTACGCCGGTGCTGTCCCATACCAGCAGCTCGCAGGCCTGCCCGCCCTCGATATTGCGCACAGTGATGCTGTCGCCGGCCTCGACCTCGATCAGCACCGCGCCATTGCCCTGAACCGAATAGCGCTCCATCCCGGCCGGCAGCGCGATCTGGCCTGGCCGCAGGATCAGACTCGGCCGGGGCGGTCCGGCGGCGATTACGGGGTAGGGCGACTGGCTCATCTCAACCCTGGTTTCGAGAAACAAGTTTGCCTGTGCGTGAAATTATTTTAGCGGGAAGAATAGGGCAGAAGAGCCGGAGTTGGCAAGGTGAAGGTGGCACAAGCTCCCCCTTCTCCCCTTGGAGAGAAGGTGTCGCCGAAGGCGACGGATGAGGGGTGTTCCAGGGAACGCCAGCCTCTCACTCCGCTGGAACACCCCTCATCCGTCTCGGCGCTGCGCGCCGATCCACCGCCCTGGGCGAGCCACGGGTCTCGTCCCGTCCTTCGGACCCCACAAGGGGAGAAGGGAAGACGCGCCAAGGCTATGCCAATTCCTCGGAATGCCGGATATCGACGCCATACTCCGCGGCGGCATCGAGCATCGTGTGCCACAGGCTCCCGGCAAACGTCGCGAACACCAGGAGATTGAACACCGCCTGTCCATCCGGCCAGTCATTGCCGCGCCAGAGATTGATGCTGGTGTGATCGACCGATGTTGCGGCGGCGGTGCCGACCGGAAATGCCGCCGGGTGCAGGTCTAGTGAAGACAATTTGGCCAGCATCGAGCGCGCTTTTTCTCCCGAAACGCTGATCAGGACGCGCGCATGCGACTGGTCCGATAGCGAGGCGGATTGCGAGAACGCCTGGCTCAGCGGTTCGATCGCGTGCTTGCCGGCATTGGACAGGACGAGGAACTGATCCGGTCCCGACCAGATCAGCGTAGCGTCGGGAACTCGGACCGCCTTGGGCGTTTCCGGTGCGGCAACGCCGAAACGGGCCTGGGCAGCTTTTGCCAGCTCCGCCGTTTTGCCGCGCCGCGCCATCACCTGGATCAGGTCGAAATTGCGGATTTCCGTCAGCCAAACGCCGGCCTCGGTGCCGCGCGCGCCATGGGCGCCGACGACGAGCGCGTGCTCCAGCGGACTGCGGGCAATCCAGGAAAACTCAGCCACGCTGGCGCCCTCCATCCGGATCGTAGAAGACCGGGCTGCACAGCTCGACATCGTAGTCTTCGCCGCGCAGCGGGTCATGCGTATGGACGATCTCGCCGATGCGCTCGCGGCCGCATTCGACCAGGCCAAGCCCGATCCACTGGTCGAGCGTCGGCGAGAAGCAGACCGAGGTGACGTAGCCCTGGTCGTTGTCGGGACCGGGTGTCTTGTCCTTCGGAATGATATGCGCGCCGGAACGCAGGCGGCTTGCCTTATCCGTCGGCTTGATGCCGACCACGACCTGCCGGTCCGGGGCGACCAGCGCCTCGCGCCCGGCCATGACGCGGCCGATAAAATCCTTCTTGGTCGACATCATCTTGCCGAGGCCTAGGTCGGCGGCCGTCGTCGTGCCGTTCAGCTCCGGCCCGGCGACATGGCCCTTTTCGATGCGCATGACGCCGAGCGCCTCGGTGCCGTAGGGCGTAACGCCGAATGGCTTCCCGGCCAGCATCAAATTGCGCACCAGCGCGTCGCCGTAACGGGCGGGAACCGAAATCTCGAACGCCATCTCACCGGAGAACGAGATGCGGAACAGCCGTGCCCTGGTGCCGCCGCGAAGCGATACCTCGCGCGCCCCCATGAACGGAAAACCTTCATTCGACAGATCCTCGGCCGGATCGACGATTTCCCGGAGCAGGTCCCGGGTCCTAGGTCCAGCGATCGAGAATTGCGCCCACTGGTCAGAGACGGAGGTGAGCTGGACGTCGAGCTCAGGAAATAGCACCTGCCGGCAGAATTCGAGATGCTGCATCACCAGCCCGGCCTTGGCGGTGGTGGTGGTCAGGAAATAATGGTCCTCGGCCAGCCGCGAGGTGGTGCCGTCGTCATAGACGATGCCGTCCTCGCGCAGCATCAGCCCGTAGCGGGCTTTTCCCACGGCAAGACTGGAGAAGGTGTTGATGTAGACGCGGTCGAGGAAAGCGCCGGCGTCCGGGCCGTGCACGTCGATCTTGCCGAGCGTCGAGACGTCGCAGAAGCCGACGCCGGAGCGCACCGCCTTGACCTCGCGCGTCACCGATTCCAGCCAGTCCTTTTCGCCGGCGCGCGGATACCATTGCGCGCGCTTCCACAGGCCGGTGTCGACGAACACCGCGCCCTGTTCGGCTGCCCAGTGATGCGACGGCGTCAGCCTCGTCGCATGGAAGTTCTCGTCGCGATGATGGCCGGCGAAGGCGCCGATAGCGACCGGCACATAGGGCGGGCGGTAGATCGTCGTGCCGGTCTCGGGAATGGATTTGCCTGACAACGTAGCCATGATGGCGAGGCCGGCGACGTTCGAGGTCTTGCCCTGGTCGGTGGCCATGCCGAGCGTCGTATAGCGCTTCAGATGCTCGACCGATTCGAAACCCTCGCGCTGCGCCAGTTCGATGTCGGACGCCGTGACATCGTGCTGGTAGTCGACAAAGGCTTTGCCCTTGCCGGCGACATGCCAGAGCGACGTCAGCGAAAACGCCTCATCGTCGGCGACCGGCGGCGTGCCGGCATTGCCGCTGCGCCCGGCACTCTGTGCTGCCGCCGCTCCTGCGGCAAAGCCCTGGCGCAGGCAGTCGCCCAGCCCGAAGGCGCCGTTGGCGGCGCCTGCGGCCATCATGCCCGGAGGCGCACCGTCCGGGACGAAGGCTGCGATGTCGTCCTGCCATTTCGGCCGGCCGCGATGGTAGGAGGTCAGCCCGACCGCCGGATTCCAGCCGCCGGAGACGGCAAGCCCGTCGGCTTCGACTTCCGCCCGTGCGCCGCCGGTCAGCGAGATCGCGATTTTCCGGACGCCGGCCTTGCCGCCTTCGACCCCGTTGACCGAGCCGCTGAGCACCGGAAAGCCGGCCTTGGCGGCGAGCGCGCGATGTGCGGCGGAGACGTCCGGGCGCGCATCGACGACCGCCGCGATCTGCAATCCGGCGGCGAGCGCGGTCTCGACCGTGCGCCAGCCATCCGCATTGTTGGTGGACAGCGCGATCCTCTTTGCCGGCGCCGCCGCGTAGCGCGCGACATAGGTCCGCATCGCCGAAGCCATCATCACGCCGGGCGTGTCGTTGCCGGCAAACACGATCGGCCGCTCGATGGCGCCGGCGGCAACGACGCAGCGCCTAGCCACGATCCGCCATAGCCTTTGGCGCACTTGGTGCTCTGGCGGGGAGGGCAGGTGGTCATTGACCCGCTCGATCGCGCCATAGGTGCCGCCATCATAGACGCCGAACAATGTCGTGCGGTTCATGATGCGGATATCGGGGAGTGCTGCGAGTTCGGCCAGCGTGCGCGAAATCCATTCGGCCGCCGGCAGGCTGTCGATGGTGCCGCCGTCGGCAAGCAGACGGCCGCCGAACGCAAAATCTTCCTCGCACAGGATGACACGGGCGCCGCTGCGCCCGGCCGCCAATGCCGCCGCGAGCCCGGCCGGGCCAGAGCCGGCGATCAGCACGTCGCAATGCGCCCACGCCTTGTCGTAATGGTCGGGATCGGCGACGCCGGCGGCGCGGCCGAGACCGGCGGCTCGGCGGATCGCCGGTTCGTAGACCGCTTCCCAGAATTTCGCCGGCCACATGAAGGTCTTGTAGTAGAAGCCGGCGACGAAGATCGGCGCAAACAGCTGGTTGACCGCCATCAGATCGTGGCGCAGCGACGGCCAGCGGTTCTGGCTGGCGGCCTCGAGCCCGTCGTAAAGTTCGGCCGTGGTCGCCTTGGTGTTCGGCTCGCGCCGCGCTCCGCTGCGCAGTTCGACCAGCGCGTTGGGCTCCTCCGACCCGGCGGTCAGGATGCCGCGCGGGCGATGGTATTTGAACGATCGGCCGATCAACTTGACGCCATTGGCAATCAGCGCCGAGGCCAGCGTGTCGCCTTGGAAGCCGGCAAAGCTCTTGCCGTCGAAGCGGAAGCTCAGCGGCGCGGCGCGATCGATGAGACCGCCGCTCTCCAGCCGGTGTGTCTGCGCAGGGCCAACCATCAGGCGCCCACCTTGGCGGCGCCAACGCCCGCAGCCGGCTCGACCGACGAAATCTCGTGCGTCAGCGTGTTGCGGGCGACCTTCAGCCAGGCCCGGCAGCCGCCGCCATGATACCAGTATTCGCTCATCGGCCCGGCGACATTGTCGCGCAGATAGACATAGTCGAAGACCTCGTCTTCGGAGGAGCCGGCCGCCGGACGCACCGGCCTGGCGTCGCCCAGATAGGTGAACTCGCCGAGTTCGCGTTCGCCGCAGAAGGGACAGACAATGCGCATGCTTCTTCAGCCAGCCTTCAATGCAGGTTCGGTTGGGCGCCCTGGCCCTTTTCGTCGATCATCGCACCTCGCCGGAAGCGGTCGAGACGAAAGCGAGTAGCCTCCTTGTGCGGCTCGTCGCGCGCCAGCAGATGGGCAAAGACCAGGCCGGAGCCGGGCGTCGCCTTGAAGCCGCCATAGCACCAGCCGGCGTTGAGATAGAGCCCGTCGACCGGTGTTTTGTCGATGATCGGCGAGCCGTCCATCGACATGTCCATGATGCCGCCCCACTGACGCAGAAGCCGTATCCGGCCGATCATCGGCATCAGCGCCATGCCGCCTTCGCAGACGTCTTCCATGACAGGCAGATTGCCGCGCTGGGCGTAGGAATTGTAGCCGTCTATATCGCCGCCGAAGACCAGGCCGCCCTTGTCGGACTGGCTGACGTAGAAATGCCCGGCGCCGAACGTCATGACATTGGGGATCAGCGGCTTGATCGCCTCGGAGACGAAGGCCTGCAGCACATGGCTTTCGATCGGCAGCCGCATGCCGGCCATCGCCGCGACGCGCGACGAGGAGCCGGCGACCGCCATGCCGACCTTGGCCGCGCCGATCCTGCCGCGGCTCGTCTCGACGCCGGTCACCTTGCCGCTGCCGTCGCGGATAAAGCCGGTCACTTCGCAATTCTGGATGATGTCGACGCCGAGCGCGCTCGCCGCATGCGCGTAGCCCCAGACCACGGCATCGTGTCGTGCCGTGCCGCCGCGTCGCTGCAAGAGGCCGCCCTGCACCGGGAAACGTGCGTTGTCGAAGTTCAGGAACGGCATCATCTTCCTGACCGCCGTCAGATCGAGCAGTTCGGCATCGATGCCGTTGATGCGCATGGTGTTGCCGCGCCGTGCGTAGGCGTCGCGCTGCGCGTCGGAATGGTAGAGATTGATGACGCCGCGCTGGCTGACCATGGTGTTGTAGTTGAGGTCCTGCTCCATCCGTTCCCACAGCTTCATCGACAGCTCGTAGAAGCCGGTATTGCCGGGCAGCCCGTAATTGGAGCGGATGATGGTGGTGTTGCGGCCGGCATTGCCGGAGCCGATCCAGCCTTTTTCCAGCACCGCGACATTCCTGATGCCGTACTCGCTGGCGAGGAACCATGCCGTCGCCAGTCCATGGCCGCCGCCGCCGATAATCACCACGTCGTAGTGGCTCTTCGGGCTGGCGTCGCGCCAGGTACGCTGCCAGTTCTTATGGCCGGAAAATGCCGCCCGGGCGAGGGAGAAGATCGAGTATTTCATGAACCTGTTTCGCGCCGGGCGTGCAACAATTCCGGATCAGATGTCGAGCGTGTGGTCGCGCTCCCACTGGGTGAAGTGGGAAGCATAGGAATTCCATTCCTGTTGCTTGAGCTTTAGATAGGCCGACGAGAATTCCTCACCCAGCGCCGCCTTGAGCGATTTGTCGTTGTCGAACTCGCGCAATGCGTCGAGCAGGTTGAGCGGCAGCTTCGGCGCCCCTTCGACCGTATGGCCGAACTGGTACATGTCGATGTCGTAGCGCCGGCCGGGATCGGCCTTCGAGCGGACACCGTCGAGCCCGGCGGCGATGATCACGGCCTGCAGCAGATAGGGGTTTGCCGCGCCGTCGGGCAGGCGCAGCTCGAAGCGGCCGGGGCCGGGCACGCGCACCATGTGGGTGCGGTTGTTGCCGGTCCAGGTCACGGTGTTCGGCGCCCAGGTGGCGCCGGAGATGGTGCGCGGTGCGTTGATGCGCTTGTAGGAATTGACCGTCGGGTTGGTGATGGCGGCAAGCGCGGAAGCATGTTTCATGATGCCGCCGAGGAAATTCCTGCCCTTGGCCGACAGGCCGAGTTCCATCGCATTATCGGCAAAGACATTGGTCTTGCCGTCCCTGTCCCAAACCGAGATGTGGGCATGGCAGCCATTGCCGGTCAGGCCCTGGAACGGCTTCGGCATGAAGGTCGCGCGCAGCCCGTGCTTTTCGGCAACGGATTTCACCATGAATTTGAAGAAGGAATGCTTGTCGGCGGTCGCCAGAGCATCGTCGAAGGCCCAGTTCATCTCGAACTGGCCGTTGGCGTCCTCATGGTCGTTCTGGTAGGCGCCCCAGCCGAGCGCCAGCATATGGTCGCAGATCTCGGCGATGACGTCGTAGCGGCGCATCACCGCCTGCTGGTCGTAGCAGGGCTTCGACGCCGTGTCGTATTCGTCGGAAATCGTCTTGCCGTCCGGCGAGATCAGGAAGAACTCGGCCTCGACGCCGGTCTTGATGTGCATGCCGTCGCCGGCGGCCTCGGCGATCAGCCGCTTCAGCGTGTTGCGCGGCGCCTGCTCGACCGATTTGTCGTCCATCATGCAGTTGGCGGCGACCCAGGCGACTTCGGGCTTCCACGGCAACTGGATCACCGAATCCGGATCCGGCACGGCCAGCATGTCGGGATGCGCCGGCGTCAGGTCGAGCCAGGTAGCAAAGCCGGCAAAGCCGGCGCCGTCCCGCTGCATGTCGGCGATCGCCTGCGACGGCACCAGCTTGGCACGCTGCCCGCCGAACAGGTCGGTGTAGGATATCATGAAATATTTGACGCCCTTCTCCTTGGCGAAGGCGGCGAGATCGTTCCCCATTATAATTCCTCGCTTACTGGCATTTTGGTTTGTCTTAGAAGCCGTTCTTGCCCGGTATCCAGTTGGTGCCGGTCAGCGGCACGCCGGCCATGGCGGCGGCTTCGATCGTCAAGGCGACAAGATCCTCGGGCTCGAGATTGTGCAGGCTGTTCTTGCCGCAGGCGCGGGCGATTGTCTGAGCCTCAAGTGTCATTACCTTAAGATAGTTCGCCAGCCGTCGTCCGGCCGCAATCGGATCGACCCGTTTCATTAGCTCGGGATCCTGCGTGGTGATGCCGGCCGGGTCGCGTCCCTCATGCCAGTCGTCATAGGCGCCGGCGGTGGTGCCGAGCTCGTTGTATTCCGCTTCCCAGCGCGGGTCATTGTCGCCGAGCGCGACAAGCGCTGCCGTGCCGATCGACACCGCGTCGACGCCGAGCGCCAGCGCCTTGGCGACGTCGGCGCCGTTGCGTATGCCGCCGGAGACGATCAGCTGCACCTTGCGGTGCATGCCGAGATCCTGCAGCGCCTGCACAGCCGGCCTGATGCAGGCAAGCGTCGGCTGGCCGACATTTTCGATGAACACTTCCTGGGTTGCCGCCGTGCCGCCCTGCATGCCGTCGACGACGACGACATCGGCGCCCGATTTCACGGCAAGCGCGGTATCATAATAGGGCCGCGCGCCGCCGACCTTGACGTAGATCGGCTTTTCCCAATCGGTGATTTCGCGCAGTTCGAGGATCTTGATCTCGAGGTCGTCCGGCCCGGTCCAGTCGGGGTGGCGCGAGGCCGAGCGCTGGTCGATGCCTTTCGGCAGCGTGCGCATTTCGGCAACGCGGTCGGAAATCTTCTGGCCGAGCAGCATGCCGCCGCCCCCGGGCTTGGCGCCCTGGCCGACGACCACCTCGATCGCATCGGCGCGGCGCAGATCGCGGGGGTTCATGCCGTAGCGCGACGGCAGGTACTGGTAAACCAGCGTCTTTGAATGGCCGCGCTCTTCCTCGGTCATGCCGCCGTCGCCGGTGGTGGTCGAGGTGCCGGACAGCGTCGCCCCGCGGCCGAGCGCTTCCTTGGCCGGACCGGACAGCGAGCCGAAGCTCATGCCAGCAATGGTGATCGGGATCTTCAGCTCGATCGGTTTCTTCGCATAGCGCGAACCGAGCACGACGCTGGTGTCGCAGCGCTCGCGATAGCCTTCGAGCGGATAGCGCGAGATCGAAGCGCCGAGGAACAGAAGGTCGTCGAAATGCGGAAGCTTGCGCTTGGCGCCGGCGCCCCTGATATCATAGATGCCGGTCGCCGCGGCGCGGCGGATCTCGGAAAGCGTATAGTCGTCGAAGGTCGCGGATTTGCGCGGCGTCGTCGGCGGGTTGCGATAGGTCATGCTGCCTCAATACGCATCGGCGTTGTCGATATTGAAATTGTAAAGCGTGCGCGCCGAACCGTAGCGCTTGAACTCCGCCGCCTTGACGCCGGTCACGCCGGCACGGTCGAGCAGGTTTTGCAGCAATTCCAGGTGTTCGGGCCGCATCTCCTTGGCGATGCAGTCGGCGCCGAGGCTTTCGACCTTGCCGCGCACGAAGAGCCGCGCCTCGTAGATGGAATCGCCGAGCGCATCGCCGGCATCGCCCAGCACCACGAGGTTGCCGGATTGCGCCATGAAGGCCGACATGTGGCCGATATTGCCGTGGACGACGATGTCGATGCCTTTCATCGAGATTCCGCAGCGCGACGACGCATTGCCTTCGATGACCAGCAGCCCGCCCCGGCCGGTGGCGCCGGCATACTGGCTGGCATCGCCTTTGACGACGATCTGGCCGGACATCATGTTTTCGCCAACGCCGGGCCCGGCCGAACCATGCACGGTGATGGTGCCGCCGTCGTTCATGCCGCCGCAATAATAGCCGACGCTGCCGCGGACATCGATGGCGACCGGCTGGTCGACGCCGACGGCGACCGAATGGCTGCCGCGCGGATGCAGTACCTCCCAGGCGGTCTCGTTCGAACCGGGAGCCAGATCGTGCAGCGCCTGGTTGAGCTCGCGCAGCGACATTTCGGCCAGGTCGAAGACCCTCGATGCCTGGCCCGGCTCGCGCGCGGCCTTGGAGAGGTTAATTGCCGGCATAAGATCAATGCTCCCAGAAATAGACGGTTGCGGGCTCGGGTTCCCAGACCTTCGCATTGTCTATGCCGGGCAGTTTGGTCAGCGCACGATATTCCGAGCCGAAGGCGACATACTGGTCGGTTTCGGCCATCACGGCGGGCTTGCAGGCGATCGGATCGCGCACCACGCCGAAGCCATTCTTGGTGCCGACGACGAAGGTGAAGAAGCCGTCGAGGTCGCTCAGCGTGCCTTCCAGCGCCTCGCCGAGGTTCTTGCCATGCGCCATCTGCGAGGAGAGATAGGCGGCCGCGACTTCGGTGTCGTTCTCGGTCTCGAATGTCATGCCTTCGCGGATCAGCTCGCGGCGGACATTGTTGTGGTTGGACAGCGAGCCATTATGCACCAGGCACTGGTCGGCGCCGGTCGAGAACGGATGCGCGCCCATCGTCGTCACCGCCGATTCGGTCGCCATGCGGGTATGGCCGATGCCGTGCGTGCCGGTCATCTCGCGGACGCCGAACCGATCGACGACCGCTTCCGGCAAGCCGACTTCCTTGTAGATCTCGACGACGTCGCCGGCGCCCATGATGCGGATGTCGGGGCGCAGCGCCTGGATCGCCTCGCGCGCTTCGTCGATCTTGGCAGGCGTCGTCCTGACCACCGCATGCGTCGACTTCGCAGCCAAGCTCACCGGCGCGCCGATCGCCTTGGCGAGGTCGGCGTCGAGGCCGCGGAAATCGCGCTCCGGCTTGGCCGACTGGATGGTGATCTTGGCTTCATTGGAAGACGCGCCATAGATGGCGATGCCGGCGCTGTCGGGACCGCGATCGCTGAGCGAGATCAGCATCTCCGACAGCATCGCGCCAAGCTGGGGCTCAAGCGACTTGTCCTTCAAAAACAGTCCGACGATTCCGCACATGTCAGGCTCCGAGATTTGTTCCCTTGGAGATGTATCGAATGAGTCCCGGGAATTCAATTAGTATGAAAAAAATTTTCCTGTCGTTATATATCGGCTCAGGCGCTGCCGTCCGCACTATCGCTGCGCTTGCCGCCATTGTGAACCCATTTGGCATGGCGGACGCGGGCGATCTTGTAGGCATCCAGGATCGACAGGGCATAGATCAGGAAGCCGCCGGCATGCCGGCCGATGAAGCTGGCATCCGGCGGCGCGATCTTGGCGGTGACCCAGGCCAGGATCACCATGAAAAACAGGAACTGCAGGCCGCGCACCGGCACACCTAGCACGACATGCCCGCTCGCCGGCAAGACGATCGCGGCGCCGAGAACCAGATACGGGTTCGGTGGCGCGGGGGAGGTGGTGCTCTGCCTGCTCATGCCGCTTGCCGTTCGCTTTGATTGATGGCATCGCGCAGTGCCGACGCCGACGACAGCAGCCTCTCGACCAGCGCCGGATCGAGCCTGACCGTGCCGAATTCGGCTTGCCGGAACACGCCATAGCGCGCCCGCTCGGCCTCGGCCAGCAGCCAGACGATGCGCACGCCGTTCGGCGTGATCAGCAATTCCTTGGCGCGCCCCTCGACAAAGACATCGAGGTGGTCGGTGATAATGGCGTCAGGGAAGCGCACGCCCTTGCGGTCGCTCCGCAGCACCGCTTCGGCTGGAAATTCCGCCGCCTTCGGCAGTGTATGGTCGAGATGATCGAAATTGGAAAAAGTCGTCGGCGATCCTGGCCGCATCATCATGTCGAAAGTGCCTGGCACCGCGACTTTTTCGTTGATCGAAACGCTCAGCCAGCGCGCTGGCAGCTTCCTGATCGCCAGCGTGTCAACGATGGTCCGTACCTGCACCCGCCGGCCGTTCCACGAGCCGGCGAAGGTGACGACGCCGGCGGTGCCGTCCGAGACGTTGGCCACGTCGGGAATGATTTCGCGAAGTCCCGCTTCGTCGGCGGCAAGTGCGGTCGAAGCCTTGTTGCGGTTGGCGCGCGCAAACCAGGTCATGTGGAGGACGAGAGCCAGGGCAACCGCCCCGGCGAGCAATGCTGAGATCACCTAACGCACCTCGTCACGCAAATGCCCGCCCAGACAGGGCGCGCCCTCCTGTCAGTACCCCTGTGGTTTCGGCCACGGCATGGTGAACTGGGCACCGCGGCGCACGAATCTGTAGCGGTAGAAATGGAACCATAGCGAGATCAGGAAGTAGAAGGCGACCATGGCGATCAGCTGCGAGCCGAAGCCGAGGAAGATCGCAAAGAAGGTGACCACGCAAAGGCAGAACAGCACGATCGCCGGCAGCGGATGGAAGGGATGGGTGTAGCCGCGGCGGATCGAGCCGAGCGGCCACTTCTTCCTGAACATGATGATGTTGATGCTCATGAAGGTGTATTGCAGCACGCCCGACAGGATCGAGAAGGTGATCGCCTGGTTGAGGTCGGCGATGAAGGCAAAGGCCAGCGCGATCGGCAGCAGGAACAGGATCGAGCGATAGGGCGTGCGGTATTTCGGATGCACCGCCGAGAACCAGGTCGGCAGATAGCGGTCGCGGCCAAGCGAGAACCAGGCGCGCGCGGCGTCGTTGATGCAGCCATTGGCCGAAGCAAGTGCAGCAAGCAGCGTCGCGATGAACAACAGGTTCTCCAGCAGCGGGCTGCCGGTCAGCTTGCCTGCGTCCCAGAGCGGATAATAGGTGATGCCGAGATATTCCCAGGGCATCAGCGAGGCGCAGACATACCAGGTCATGGCGGCGGCGATCAAAAGCGTAATCATGCCGGCCATCGTGCCGTAAGGCAGCGAGCGCGCCGGCGAGCGAACTTCCTCGGCGGCCTGCGTGGTGCCCTCGATGCCGAGATAGTACCAGATGCCGAACTGGAAGGCGGCGATGACGCCGATCCAGCCATAGGGCAGGGCGTTGCCGGGGGTGACCAGCTCGTTCAGCTTGAGCACGGCGCCTTGCGTCCACGGGCTGACCGAGAAGAACAGGATGACGATCGAGACATAGGCGATGGCGGTGATGACGAAGTTTACGTTGAGCGTCATCAGCACGCCGCGATAGTTCAGCCATGCCAGCACGACGATGGTCGCGGCGATGAAGGAATTGTGGTTGAGGCCTTCGACGCCGGCCTTGGCGACGATCGTGTCGCCGAGCAGGATAGCGTCCGACACTTCGAGCATGGTGTAGGCAAAGACCAGGAACAGCGCGACGTTGAAGGCCATCAGCGGCCCGACAATGTGCTTTGCCTGCGCATATTGGCCGCCGGCGGCGGCAACCGTTGAGGTGACTTCGGAATCGATCATGGCGACCGAGGTGTAGAGCAGGCCGACGATCCAGCAGACGATCAGCGCCGCCAGCGCGCCGCCCTTGTCCGCCGCGAAATTCCAGCCGGTGAATTCTCCGACCAGAACAATGCCGACGCCGAGTGCCCAGACATGGGCGGGGCCGAGCACCCTGAGCAGCGAAACCCTGTCGCCTTGCACTTGCACTGCCGGTTCAAGCGTGACCGTCATCGTTCAATCCCCTACTCAGATCCGGTGTTTTTCGGACACGGCTTCAAGTTCGCCTTCCCTGGACGAGGTCAGCACGTCTTCGGAAAATGTCGTGTCGATCTTGAACCAGTCGTAGAGCATCCACAGCGCGAGCACGATCGAGATGCCCCAGCATGCGTAAGATAGTGCCACCCACATGACGATGCTTCCCGGTTTATTTGTCGTCGAATTTTTCGTTGATGACGTCGCGGTATTCGCGGTCCGATGCGCGGAACAGAAAGATGAAATAGCCGATCAGCACTGCGGCCATGATGATCAGCGTCGGCCAGTCGATGATGTAGTGGAACCGGTTCTGGATGATGTCGTGCGCGGTTTCCGGCGTGTAGCCGAGCTTTTCCCAGATCGAGGCCATGGTCGGGTTCTGGCCGAGCGCTTCCCACGTCTTGGCGTCGAGCGCGTCGATGGATTTTGCCGCCCCTGCCAGCCCCAGTTTCAGCGGCAGCCACAGCGCGACAAAAATCGCGACCACGACGACGGCGATATCGAAAACCTGTCCGGCCTTGCTCTGTTCGGGCGGTGTGTAGCGGGCCATGCGTCTCCCCCTCAGGACTTGCGGTTGCGGTAAGCGTCGGCATTCTTGATGTCGAGGCCGTAGATGAAGTCCTTGTCTTCCTTGTAGTGGTTGACCATCGCCAGGATGGCGGCCGTGTTGAAGATCAGCACCGCGGCGGCAGCGACCGCGACGACTAGCTTGATGCCTGCGTCGGGGATGTACGGCCATGTCATGAAGAGGACGAAGAGGATCGTCGCCCACAGACAGACGATCAGGAGCACCGATCCACGAAGGTCGGAACGGTACAGGGCTTCAATGCGCTGCTGCATGTCGGACATCGGTTCCCCTCCATCGCTCTCTTTCAAGAGAGTGAAATTTTTTTCATAACTTCAAGCCGAACTCCGCAATTGTCAAGACGATTTTACGCAACGTTAACTGTTTGTTTGACCAGCCGGATTTTGCCTGACAATGAAATTATTTGCTTGCGGGTATTGCAGGCTCTCGGCGTTTGCGATCAATATTCGGGCAACGCTCCCGCCAGGGAGCAGGGGAAAGCAAGAAGTTTTTTCGAACGGAGGACCAGCGGATGACGGCATCCTGGAGATTTTCGGCCCTTGCGGACCGCCATCGCGCGCTCGGCTCGAAGCTCGAAGACTGGAGCGGCATGGGCACCGCGTGGACCTACGACAAGGACGCCGACGAAGAGTATATCGCCATCCGCACCAAGGCCGGCCTGATGGACGTGTCCGGCTTGAAGAAGGTCCACATCACCGGGCCGCACGCCTCGCACCTGATCGACCTGGCGACGACGCGCGACGTCGAAAAGATCTATCCCGGCAAGTCGGCCTATGCCTGCATGCTGAACGAGGCCGGCAAGTTCACCGACGACTGCATCCTCTACCGCACCGGCCCGAATTCCTGGATGGTGGTGCATGGCTCGGGCACCGGCCATGAAGAGCTGCAGCGCGCTTCGGTCGGTCGTGACGTGTCGCTGCGCTTCGATGACAATCTGCACGACCTTTCGCTGCAAGGCCCGACCGCCGTCGACTATCTGGCAAAGCATGTGCCGGGCATTCGCGACCTCAACTATTTCCATCACATGCAGACGCAGCTGTTCGGCTTGCCGGTGATGATCTCGCGCACTGGCTACACCGGCGAGCGCGGCTACGAGATCTTCTGCCGTGGCCAGGACGCCGGCACGATCTGGGACAGGATCCTCGACGAGGGCAAGAGCGCCGGCATCATCCCGTGCCGCTTCACCACGCTCGACATGCTGCGCGTCGAGAGCTACCTGCTGTTTTACCCCTACGACAATTCGCAGAAATACCCGTTCGAGAACGAAGGCCCCGGCGACACGCTGTGGGAGCTCGGCCTCGATTTCACCGTCAGCCCCGGCAAGACAGGCTTTCGCGGCGCCGAGGAGCATTATCGCCTCAAGGGCAAGGAGCGCTTCAAGATCTTCGGCGTGCTGCTCGAAGGCAAGGAGCCGGCCGACGAGGGCGCGCCAGTCTATCGCGACGGCAAAAAAGTCGGCGTGGTGACCTGCGCCATGTATTCGCCGCTGGTCAAAAAATCGATGGGCATCGCCCGGCTCGACGTCGACTGCGCGGTACAAGGCACCAGGCTCGAGATCCGCAACAAGAGCGGCGCCATCAGCGCAACCGCCGAGCCGCTTCCGTTCGACGATCCGAAGAAGACCAAGCGCACGGCGAAAGGCTGAGGCATACTGCGGGTATGGCAGCGAAAAGCATCATCAGCCGGCCGGTCTATGGGACCCTGTCTCCGCAGCCCGGCAAGCATCATCTTTTCATAGCGGATGCAGAGGGAGCGCTGGCCATTGCCGATCTGGCCGCCAAGGCACCGGCGGATTTCTTCGGCGGCGCCCACATCATTTTCATTCCCGGCCGCGACAGCAAATATGCCGATGTGCTCGAAGCGCTGAAGCCGGCGCAGTTCTACCTCGGCCATTCCTTTGCCAGCGCTTTGCCGCGGCTGAAGCAGACGCTGGCAAACGCGCATATGGGACTCAGGCTCTACCTTGCCGGCACCGAAGGGCTGATCGGCCAGGCCATGCAGGCGGCGCTCGAAGCCGGCATCGACCACACCTCGATCCAGACCGAGCATCGCGGCTCGCTGGCGCGCCGCATGCAGTGCGTCCACTGCAAGGGCATCACCGAGAATGTCACGACGCAGCCGGCGACCTGTTCGCATTGCGGCCTGCTGCTTCTGGTGCGCGATCACTATTCGCGGCGGCTCGCCGCCTTTCAGGGCGTCTGCATCAACGCCGAGGACCGCAGTGAAATTCCTCCGACGGAGGAGGTCTTTCGATGAGCACCGGCACCACCAAGCTCGACGTCATCGTCAGCGATGTCGTTCCGGTCAACGAGTTGGTGACGCGCTTTCACTTCCGCAGGCGCGACGGCGAGCTCTTGCCGACCTTTTCCGGCGGCGCCCATGTCGTCGTCGAGATGCGCGATGGCGAACGCACCAGGCTCAATCCCTATTCGCTGATGGGCTCGCCGCTCGATACCCGCGAATACACCATCTCGGTTCGCCGCGACGACGCCGGCCGCGGCGGCTCGCTGTTCATGCACAGGCAGGTCAGGCCCGGCACCGAGATGGTGGTCAGCTATCCCGTCAACCTGTTCTCGCTCGATCTGCGCGCCAGGAAGCATCTGATGCTGGCCGGCGGCATCGGCATCACCCCGTTCATGGCGCAGACCGCGCAGCTGGCGGCGGAAGGCGGCAATTTCGAGTTGCATTACACCTGCCGCACCGCCTCGCTCGGCACCTATGCCGACCTGCTCAAGGAGCGCTACGATCGCCGGGTCAGGCTCTATCACGACGACCGCGACGAGCGCGTCGATCTCGACCGGCTGTTGTCGTCGCAGCCACTCGGCACGCACCTCTATGTCTGCGGCCCGTCCGGCATGATCGGCTGGGTGCGCGAGCGTGCCGCCGCCCTCGGCTGGCCTCCCGAGACCGTGCATTTCGAGCATTTCGCGGCCCCGCAGCCCGGCGCGCCCTTCGACGTGACGCTGGCGCTCAGCGACAAGACCATCAGTGTCGACGAGCAGCAGAGCCTGCTCGAGGCGATCGAGGCGGCCGGCGTCGATCCGCCCTATCTCTGCCGCGGCGGCGTCTGCGGCCAGTGCGAGACCAACGTCATTTCGCATGACGGTAAATTCATCCACAACGACCACTGGCTGAGCGAGGAAGACCACCGTTCGGGCTGCAAGATCATGCCCTGCGTCTCGCGCTTCGAGGGCCGGTCGCTGGTGCTGGAAAGATAGGAGGCGAGCTTGGGCATCACCTTTCGCAAGGAAACCTTTCGCGACGACTTCACCTTCAGGAACAGCCCCGAGCACATCAGGCGGTTCCCGTTCCCGTTCCACGAAGACAGCTACATGTATGCGGTCAACATCGAGCCGCATGTCGTCGGGCCGAAGGGCAGCGTGCTGCAGAATTTGATCGACGTCGACGAGCACTATGTCGCCGAGATGCAGGACCGCGCTTTGGTGCTGGCCGAGGATCCGCTGCGCTGCCAATCGCTGCCGCACATGACGCTGGCCGGCTGGGATCTGCTTGAGCTTTTGATGGAGCAGCAGGCGCTGGCCTATCCCGAGCATTTCACCCTGGCCCGCGACGGCGACCGCTGGCGCTGGATCAACCGGCCGCTCGGCATCGACGACAGCTTCACCTTCGGTGACGTCTCGACGCTGCCCTATGGGCCGATGGAATACATCACCCGCCAGAGCCAGGGCGATTTCTGCATCCTCGACCAGCGCGACGGCAATCTGTGGATGGATGCCGGCATGGTCACCACCCAGGCCGACTGGTCGCTCGATTTCGACATCGGCATGAACTTCTTCGAATGGCACGCGCCGGTGCCGCTGGCGCATGAGAAGGGCATATTCGTCCGGGCGCTGAAGTTCCTCACCAATATCCAGCAGGGTAAGCCGGCGCGCCGGCTGAACTGGACGATGACCATCAATCCGCGCCTCGATACCAGCCCGGAAAATTACCACAAATGGGGTCCGGACCGCGCCACGGTGACGCCGGAAAATGTCGGCGACAAGGTTCATCTGCGCGTCGAGCTGCAGAGCTTCTGGCGGCTGCCGCGCTCGAATGCGATCGTGTTCCCGATCCGCTGTTACCTGATCAAGATGGACGAGCTGGTGATGCAGCCGAAATGGGCACGGCGCCTGCACCGCGTCATCCGCGACCTGCCCGAGGAACTCGCCACCTACAAGGGCCTGACGCGCTACCGCGCGACGCTCGTCGAATGGCTGTCGAAGTTGGATGACGGCAGTGCGACGTCGCCGGGGTTTGGGCCGGATTGAGTTTTTCTTGCCCCTGTTGGCGCTGCCCTAAAGCAGCCAATCTCCCCCCTAGAGGGGGAGATGCCCGGCAGGGCAGAGGGGGGCGCCGTGGAGCGCCGGCCTTGCCCAATCTCCACCCCAGCGCCTCCGCGAAGCTCACGACGCGCCGCCCAGCCCAGCCACGATCACGACATGCTGACAGACATTGTCGATATCGCGAATGACATCGTCGTTCCAGAAGCGCAGGACCGTCCAGCCCAGCGCTTCGAACTTCGCGGTTCTTGCAGCGTCCGATTCCGACGTTTCGGCCTGGCCATGCTGGGAACCATCAAGCTCGACGATCAGCTTTTTGTCCGGGCATGCAAAATCGACGACATGGCCGGCGATAGGCATCTGGCGTCGAAATCCCAGTCCCATCAACCTGTGTGCCCTGATCTCATTCCAAAGCTTGAGTTCGGCATCGGTCATCACCTTGCGCATCTTGCGCGCATTGCGGCGGTTGTTGGCGGATACTAGATTATGCGTCATCGCGGTTCGCCCCCCTCTGTCCTGCCGGACATCTCCCCCTCAAGGGGGGAGATCGAATGTCACTTCGGCTTCGCCAATCCCCAATGCTGCAAAGAGTAGCCGTCGCGAAGCCGCCGATCTCCCTCACGAGGCGACCAAGGGGAGATCGAGCTCCGCTCACCCCGCGCTCTGCGGGTAGCAAATGATCGACAAATAGCGCATCGGCAGAACGGTCAGCACTTCCGGTCCGTGCGGTGCGTCGGCGTCGAAGAATAGGCTGTCGCCGGGCTTCATCGGGTAGAGATTGCTGCCGTGCCGGTAAACCACTTCGCCTTCGAGCATATACAGGAACTCCATGCCTTCGTGCTGGAAGGTCGGAAACACGTCGGAATCTTCGGTCAGCGTGATCAGATAGGGTTCGACGACGACGCCGCTGGTGTTGGAGCCGATATGGCCGAGCAGATTGTACTGGTGGCCGGCGCGCGTGCCGCGGCGCTCGACGTCAAGGCCTTCCCCGGCCTTGACAAAGACGGCGCTGCGCTCTTCCTCGAAGCGGCGGAAGAATGCGGTGACGGGAACGCCGAGTGCCCGCGACAGCGCCTGCAACGTGGTCAGCGACGGCGAGGTGATGCCGTTCTCGATCTTCGACAGCATGCCAAGCGAAATGTCGGTGGCGGCCGCCAGATCGGCGACGGTGATGCCGAGCTTCTTGCGGAATGCCCGCACCTCGCGGCCGATCGCGACCTCCAGCACTTTTTCGCGAGTGTCGCGAATGGCGTGCGGGTTCTGGGTGAGCGGCGCGCGCATCTTGCGCGGATCGATTACAGCAACCGACGGCTTGGCTTTGCCCGCGGCGGCTGCCGCAGGCTTTAGACTGGTCGCTTTTTTCGCCATTTCGCCACCCCGGACCTTGCCGATTCATTTCACTCACGGTGAACATATTCGGTGCCGATACAGAAGCGCAACTCTTACGGCAAGCCACCCGTGTCGAATTGCGCAATGTCCGGATTTCGCCCGAGCTACCGCGTCGCTTGGAAATCCAGCGTGGTGAAACGAGGGTTTCGCGACAAGGCCTGTTGACAGCATCGAAGGGGTAATTACTGTCCTGTCAGTGAAATTTGTTTCGTTAGAGAAATGAGATCGGGAGGCCCGAAATGAAAGATCGTGTTGCCGTCATCGGAGCCGGGCCGTCCGGCATGGCCCAGCTCAGGGCCTTCAAGTCGGCCGCCGACAACGGCGCCGACATTCCCGAGATCGTCTGCTTCGAAAAGCAGTCCGACTGGGGCGGCCTGTGGAACTACACCTGGCGCACCGGCCTCGACGAGCACGGCGACCCGGTGCACGGCTCGATGTACCGCTATCTCTGGTCGAACGGCCCGAAGGAATGCCTCGAATTCGCCGACTATACGTTCGAGGAGCATTTCGGCCGGCCGATCGGCTCCTATCCGCCTCGCGCCGTGCTGTGGGACTACATCAAGGGCCGTGTCGAAAAATCCGGCGTGCGCCAATGGGTGCGCTTCAACAGCCCGGTGCGCATGGTCACCTTTTCCGATGCGACAAAGAAGTTCACCGTCACCGCGCATGACCGCACCAACGACGTCACCTACTCGGAAGAGTTCGACAATGTCGTCGTCGCTTCGGGGCATTTCTCCGTGCCCAACGTTCCTTATTTCGAGGGCTTTTCGACCTTCAACGGCCGTATCCTGCACAGCCATGACTTCCGCGACGCGATGGAATTCAAGGGCAAGGACATTTTGATCATCGGCCGCTCCTATTCGGCCGAGGACATCGGCTCGCAATGCTACAAATACGGCGCCAGATCGATCACCTCCAGCTACCGCTCGAAGCCGATGGGCTTCAGATGGCCGGAGAACTGGAAGGAAGTGCCGCTGCTGCAGAAGGTCGTCGGCAAGACCGCGCATTTCAAGGACGGCAGCACCAAAGACGTTGACGCCATCATCCTGTGCACCGGCTATCTCCACTCCTTCCCGTTCCTGACCGAAGATCTGAAGCTGAAGACCGCCAACCGCATGTGGCCGGACGGGCTCTACGAGGGCGTCGTCTGGGAGAAAAACCTGAAGCTGTCCTATATCGGCATGCAGGACCAGTTCTACACCTTCAACATGTTCGACGCGCAGGCCTGGTTCGCCCGCGACGTCATCATGGGCCGCATCAAACTGCCCTCGGCCGATGCGATGGCCGAGCACGGCAAAAAGTGGCGGGCACGCGAGGAAACGCTGGAAGACGCCGAGCAGATGATCTGGTTCCAGGGCGACTACACCAGGGAGTTGATGGAGCAGACCGACTATCCCGGCTTCGATGTCGAGGCTGTCAATCAGACCTTCATGGAGTGGGAGCACCACAAGGCGGAAGACATCATGGGCTTCCGCGACCATTCCTATCGCTCGCTGATGACCGGCACGATGGCGCCGCTGCATCACACGCCCTGGCTGCAGGCGATGGACGATTCGATGGAGAGCTATCTCGAGGTGAAGGGCGTGGCGGCGGAGTAGGCAAGTCCGAACGACGATTGCCTTGCCTCAGACAACGTCCCGCGCCGGGTCGGCCGCCAGCGCCAGGGAATTTGCGACGTGCTCGAGGTGCTCCTCGCTCAAGATGCTGGTCGCGACGCGCACGGCACTGGTCTTCCCGGTCGAAAACTTGGCCCCGGCATGGACCGCGATGCCGTGGGCAGCCAGCGTGACCATTGCGTAAGGTTCCGAAGCAACCGGAATGAGGACGCTGAGACCGTGTCCGGCGTCGATCCCGACATTGCGTTTCGCCAGTTCGCCGGCGAGCCGTTCGCGACGGCGGCGGTACACTTCCTTCGCCTGCTCGACCAAGACAGCCGTGGCCGGGTCTTGCAGCAGCCAGGCGGTGGCCGCCTGCAGGATACGGCTGGTCCATCCCGAGCTGAAGCTGCGATAGGACTGGATCTGTTCGACGATCGTCGCCGATCCGGACAGCACGGCGAGCCGCAGGTCCGGGCCATGGGTCTTGGAATAGGACAGGATGTGGACGACGCGATCGGGAAAACGCCGGCCAAGCGAAATGCCCGGCGCATCGGCAATATCGCCAACGCCGTCATCTTCGACAATCAGCACGTCGGTGCCGGCGAGCAGGTCGCCGATGACTTCCAGCCGCGCCGACGACATGCAGGCGCCGGTCACCGAATGGACGCGCGGCTGGAATAGGAACGCGACCGGCCGCTGCCGCAGAGCGTTGGCGAGCGCGTCGGGCAAGGGGCCGTCACTGTCGCAGTCGACCGGGATGATCGGCACGTCGAGATCTTCGAGGATGTCGAGCAGGCGAAGCGCCGTCGGATTCTCGATGGCCACAGGCGCCCCCGTCGGGACCAGCGCATGCAGCAAGGTGTAGATGGCGTTGTAACCGCCATTGGTGGCCAGGAACGCGCCGGGATCGTACGGCCATGACGGGCGCACCGCGGCCTCCAGCTCGGGCAGGATGCGCACCCGGTCGTAGCTGTTGAGCTTTTCGGCGCGCGCGCCATGCGCCAGCGCGATGTCGAGCGGCGGCAAGAGCTTCACATCGGGCTCCGCGATCGCCAGGTTCAGAATGTCCGCACCGTAATTGCCGCCGCTCATGTGGCGCTCGGGCCGGGCGGCAAAGCGGTTGCCCATGATCCAGGTGCCGTTGCGCCCGCGGCCGCCGATGATCTTGTAGCGCCGCAGCTCGCTCCACGCCTGCGAGACCGTCGCCGGGCTGACGCCGAGCACATAGGCAAGATCGCGCACCGGCGGAAGCTTTGCGCCGACAGGCAGCGCGCCGCTTCTGATCAGCGCGCTGGTCTCGCGCGCGATGCCGCGCGTCGTGCGGTCACCGAGGCGTTCAGCGAACCATCCTGCATCGAAATCCATCGAATCAACGACTGTCAGTGTGAATGTTCAGTAACATAATAACATTTGATCGGCCAAAAATAAACATTTACCAATCGCCGGTCAAACATAGCTTTGAAGTTCATGCCGATGCCCGCCTCCACCACGCCCGTCTCCATCACCATAGCCACCCGCGATTGGGACTACCTCACTCCCTTGGTCCTGGGTGACGTCACTTCGAGCCGCCTGTCGGTGAAGGTCGACCGTGTCGCCACGCTGATCCCGGATCTCTGCACGGATCCGAACTACGATGCGGCGGAGGTCTCGTTCAGCCGTTATGTGTCGGCCATGGCGTCGGGCCGGGATACGGTGGTTGGAATACCGTGTTTCATCATGCGCGGCTTTCGCCACCGCTGCATCATCACGGTCAGTGACAGTCCGCTGGTACGGCTCTCCGACCTTGCCGGCAAACGCATCGGCGTCACCGGCTGGCGCGATTCCGGCAACACATGGACGCGGGCGGCACTTCGCCGCGAAGGTGTCGGCGTCGAGGACGCCTACTGGTTTGCCGGCAGGCTGACATCCGAGCACCCGGTCGCCGACCGCCTCGACGGATTCGGCAGGCCGGGTCGCATCGAAGCAGCGCCAGGCGAGCGCCCGATGATGGAGCTGCTGGCGCAAGGCGAGCTCGACGCCGTTTTCACACCCTTCATGCCGGACGGCTTTTTCGGCCCGGCTTCCGGCTTCCGGCAAGTGCTGCGCGATTTTCGCGCGGCCGAACGCGCCTATTTCGCCGACGTCGGTTATGTCCCGGGCATGCATCTGGTCGCCGTCAAGGCCGTCCTGGCCAGGGAGCACCCCTGGCTGCCGCAGGAACTCGCCAGGCTGATCGACGAAAGCCAGCGCGTCTGGACGGGCAAGCGCCGAAAATATGCCGATACCTCGCCCTGGATCCTCGAGGAGCTGCTTCATGCGGGGCGCGACCTGCCTGCCTCCTGGAACGCCAGCGGCCTGCCCGCCAACCGGCGCATGATCGAGGATTTCGTCACCGAGCTACATGCCCAGGGCATTCTGACGGAACCGATTTCCGCCGAAGCCTTGTTTCCTTTCGACGCCAGGTCGCGGGCCACCGCAGCCTGACAACGCGCAACGAAGAACACGAAGGAGAATGCCATGAGGACAATCAGCTTCATATTCGCCTCGCTCGTCACCATTCTGGCGCAGGCCAGCTTCGCCCAGGATATCCAGAAGCAATCGGTGAACGAAGATTTGCGGGCCCGGCTGCCGGAAGAGATCCGCACGGCGGGAAAGATCACGGCCGTCAACAACGGCTCGTTCCCGCCCTATGAGATCGTCACCGGCACCGAACTGACCGGGGCAACCAGGGACATTTCCGACGCCATCGGCCAGCTGCTCGGTGTCGAAGTCGATCACGCCTCGGTCGCCGGCTTGCCGGCCTTGCTGAGCGGCATCAATGCCGGCCGTTATCAGTTCGCGATGGGACCTGTCGGCGACTATCCCGACCGCCAGAAATCCAACGACTTCATCGATTGGGTGCGCGAATACGTCGTCTTTTCCGTCGAGAAGGGCAATCCGCAAGGCATCACCTCGCTCGACACGGCGTGCGGCAAGCGCATCGCCGTGATGTCGGGTGGCTCAGCCGAAAAGGTCATCAAGCAGCAGGCGCAGAAATGCACCGAGGGCGGCAAGCCGGCCGTCGAGGTGCAATCCTTCACCGACCAGCCGAGCTCGATACTGGCCGTCCGGTCGAAGCGCTCCGACGCATTCTTCTCCTCGCAGGCGCCACTGACCTATTTCGTCGAGCAGGCGAAGGGCCAACTGGAACTTTCAGGTGTCGGCCAGGCCAATGGCTTCAAGGACATCTATCAAGGCGCCGTCGTCAAGAAGGGCTCGCCGCTGGGCGGTGTACTACTCGACGCGTTCAAGATCCTGATGAAGAACGGCACCTACGCCGCGGTGATGAAGAAGTGGGGTCTCGAGAAGAACATGATCGACGCGCCCGGCATCAACCAGGGACAGTAGAGGCTGCCATGACCGACGCGACCGCTGCCTACGCGTCCGAGGTGCCGCGACGTCCCGACGACGCTCTGCGCGATGTCAAGCGAGCCCACCGGCCGTTTCCGCTTGTCCGGCTGGCGCTCTGGGCGTTCACCGTCGCCGTGGCGGCCGGCTTCGCCTATATCGTCGCGGTCAACCCGAATTTCGGTTGGCCAGTCGTCGCCCAGTATTTCTTCGATCCGACGGTCATGCAGGGGCTTTCCGTAACGCTCGGCCTGACGGTCGTGGCGATGATCCTGGGTATCGTGCTCGGCCTGCTGCTCGCCATCGCGCGCATGTCGAAAGACAGGCTGGCATCTTTTCTATCCGGACTGTTCATCTGGTTCTTCCGGGGAACGCCGCTGCTGGTGCAGCTCATCCTGTGGTACAATCTTTCGACGCTGTTTCCGCGCATTTCCATCGGTTTCGCCAGTTGGAACACCAACGACCTGATCACGCCTTTGACGGCGGCTATCCTCGGTCTGGCGCTGAATGAGGCCGCCTATATGGCAGAGATCATTCGTGGTGGGCTGCTGTCGGTGGACAAGGGGCAGGCCGAAACGGCTGAAGCCTTCGGCATGACCCGCGCGCGGGCCCTGCGGCGCATCATCATCCCGCAGGCGATGCGCTCGATCGTGCCGCCGACCGGCAATCAGCTGATCAGCATGATCAAGGCGACGTCGCTGGTCAGCGTCATCGCCATGGCCGACCTGCTGTACTCCGTGCAGTCGATCTACAACCGCACCTTCGAAATCATTCCGCTGCTGATGGTTGCGGTGCTCTGGTACCTGCTGATCATCTCGGTTCTCAATGTCGCGCAGGGCGCGATCGAACGCCATTACAGCCGCGGCGACCGCGGCGCCCGCGAGAAGACGGCGACCGCCACCCTGGAGGCCGCCAATGAGCGCGCATGACACGCCCTTGGTCCGGGCGCGCAACGTTCACAAGGCCTTCGGCCCGCTCGAGGTGCTGAAGGGCATCGACCTGGACGTCGCGCCTGGCGAGGTGGTGGTCGTTCTCGGACCGTCCGGCTCCGGAAAGTCGACCTTCCTGCGATGCATCAATCATCTCGAGGCGATCGACCAAGGGGCGATCGAGGTGGACGGCGAGCAGATCGGCTACCGGTTGCACGACGACCGTCTCGACAAGCTCTCCGATCGGGCGATCGCGGCGCAGCGGCGCAAGATCGGCATGGTGTTCCAGCAGTTCAATCTCTATCCACACATGACGACCCTTCAGAACGTCATCGAGGCTCCGGTCGGCGTTCACCGGGAGAACCGCAAGGAAGCGATCGGCTACGCCCGCGAACTGCTGACCCGTGTCGGTCTCGCCGACAAGATCGACGCCTATCCGCGCCAGCTTTCAGGCGGCCAGCAGCAGCGCGTCGCCATCGCCCGTGCGCTCGCCATCCGCCCGAAATTGATGCTCTTCGACGAGCCGACGTCGGCGCTCGATCCGGAGTTGGTCGGCGAGGTGCTCGCCACCATGCGCGATCTTGCCAGGCAGGGCTTGACCATGATCGTGGTCACGCATGAGATCGGCTTCGCCCGCGAAGCGGCGGATCGGGTGGTGTTCATGGACGACGGCAATGTGATCGAGGCCGGGCCTCCGGACGAGGTTCTCGCCAAACCCAGGCACCCGCGCACGCGGGCCTTTTTAAGCCGTTTCATCTGACAGAAAAGCCGGCGCCATTACGTGCTCGGCAAAGGACCCCTCATGCCAAAGACCTCCAACCAGTTCGCCGATGTTTCCGACTTCGCCGACAAGGCCGCCGAGCTTGCTGCGGCTCGCCAGCACCTGCACGCGCATCCCGAGCTTTCCTTCCAGGAGCACGAAACGGGTGCATACGTTGCCGAACGGCTCGAAAGCTGGGGCTATGAGGTGACACGCAATGTCGGCGGGCTCGGGGTCGTCGGCCGCTTGCGCCAAGGCAGCGGCCGCAGCATTGCCATCCGCGCCGACATGGACGCCTTGCCGATCACCGAAGCGACCAATCTCCCTTATGCCAGCCAAGCCAGCGGCAAGATGCACGCCTGCGGCCATGACGGCCACACCACGATGCTGCTCGGCGCGGCCGAATACCTGGCGCGCACGCGCCATTTCAACGGCACGGTGAACCTCATCTTCCAGCCGGCCGAGGAAGCCGGCAAAGGAAGCGGGGCGCAGGCGATGATCGCCGACGGCCTGTTCGAGCGCTTTCCCTGCGATGCGATTTTCGGGCTGCACAACCATCCGGGCGCGCCGGCGGGTTCCTTCCTGATGCGCGCGGGGCCGCTGATGGCAGCGAGCGATACCGTCACCATCAAGATCGCCGGGCGTGGCGGCCACGCCTCGCGTCCGCACCTGACGGTCGACCCGATCGTCGCTGCCGCCAACATCATCATGACCCTCCAGACGGTGGTGTCGCGCAACGTCAACCCGATCGAGACGGCTGTCGTCACCGTCGGCACCATTCACGGCGGCACGGCCTCCAACGTCATCCCCGAACAGGCCGAGATCACGCTCAGCGTCCGCTCCTTCTCGGTCGAGATTCGCGATAGGCTCGAGCAGCGTATTCGCAGTATCGCAGCACTTGTGGCGCAGGCGCATGGCGCAACCGTCGAGATCGACTACGAGCGCGGCTACCCGGTGGTGGTCAATTCCGAGAGCGAGACGTCCTTTGCGACAGACGTCGCTGTTGAACTCGTTGGTCACGACAAGGTGGCCGTCTGCCCGTTGATCCCCGGCAGCGAAGACTTTTCCTATTTCCTCGAGCACAAACCCGGTTGCTTCCTCCGCCTCGGCAACGGCGAGGATTCAGCCATCCTTCACAGCTCGAAATATGATTTCAACGACGGCAATTTGACCGTTGGCGCAGCGCTCTGGGCTCGATTGACCGAGAGATTCCTGGCCGCTTGATCCATACTTGCGGCTGGGATCGCCGATCGGCCGGTCGAGCAGAATTGGGGCGACCGGCCGCGCGACCATCTTCAACGAACTCTCACCGCATTCCAGCTACTTCGAACAGGTAAGGTTTCACTTTCAGACGAACAAAAAGTCACTCGTTGTCAGCGGGCTCGCAAAGTTTGCGAGAGTAACTTGATCGACTCCCGCGGTAATAATGGTGTCGGTTCCACTTTGCGCAATTGTGAGATCATCGAACGATTGCACGCCCTCCACGCCACTAAACACGATAGTGTCGCCTTGGGTCTGGCTGAAGTCGTAGATGGTGTTTTGGGTTCCGACCGTCATTGAACCATCGTCCTTGAATATGAATTGGTCTGCGCCGCCCTGAGCCAACTCGCTCAGTTGTCCATCCCCCCACATGTCATTGATGACCGTGCAGCCAGGTGCCGCGCTCCCTGCGTACAGGACATCGTTGCCGCCCTGAGCCGAACCGGACATTTGCAGAGCGTCGCCGCACAGGAAGTTGCGAACTTGGCCGCTTTCGCTGTTCTGGCCCCCGGTAAGAATGTCATTGCCGCCCTGGGCGGAGCCGGACATAGCGCGCGCGTCGCCGGACAACTCGTTTAGAACGTCAGGAAAGGCGCTCTTGTCCCCGCCGGTCAGGGTGTCATTGCCGCCCACAGCGTTGCCGAGCATCGTCACGGCGTCGCCATACCCCACATTATGGGCGGTGCCTTGCAGCACGGCCACGTCATCGCCCCCAAGCGCATGGTCGAACATACTGCCGCCCGCGTCACCGTAGAACGTTACCCGGGACCCACCCACGCTCGTGAAGGTGTCGTTGCCGCCCGTGGCAAAACCGGAAAGATCGCCGCCCGCATCGCCATAGAGAGTTTTGCTCCCGAGATCCCCAAACGTGTCTGTGTAATAGTCGTCGCCGCCCAGAGCATGGCCAGACATGTTGCCGCCGGCGTCGCCGAAGAAAGTGTTGGTGGAAAAGGAGCGGCCCGTAAAGGTATCGTTGCCACCCCTACTGTCGTCCGACATGTCGCCGCCGGCATCGCCGTAGAAAGTGTTGAATGAATCGCTCTTGCCCGTGAAGCTATCGTCGCCGCCCCGCGCATTGCCGGACATGTTGCTGCCGGCGTCACCGTAGAAAATGTTATTGGCTTCTTTCGAGCCCTCGAAGGTGTCGTTGCCGCCCTTGCTGCGATCGGACATCTCGCCGCCTGCATCACCGTAGAAGGTGTGGTCGGCTCCTTGTTTGGTTTGGGTCAGGAAAGTGTCGTCACCCCCATGAGCATGGCCGAGCATGTTGCCGCCGGCGTCACCATAGAAGGTATCGACTACCTGCCTTGCCAATCCACTGTTGAAGGTATCGTTGCCGCCCTTGCTGTGGTCCGACATATCGTCGCCCGCGTCACCATAGGCAGTCGTCGTGGTGGACGAAAGCCCCGTGGTGAAGGTGTCGTCACCGCCCCGAGCAAAATTGAACAAGCTCCGAGCCGCGTCACCGTAGAAGGTGTAGGTCGACGGTGCGGTTTCCGTAAAGGTATCGTTGCCGCCTCTCGAGAAATCGAGCAGGCTGCCGCCGGCGTCGCCGGTCAAGATATTCGTGTTTGGATCGCCTGTGAGGGCGTCATCGATACCCCACTGATGATCTGCTAGATCACCGGTAGTAAAGGGAACGCGTTTAGACATTATCCGCTCTCCTGTTGAGCCTACCCGTCCCATCACAGCCGTACGATGTGAGCCAAGAGCGAGCAATAATCCCGAAGGGCTATGTCGTTAGGCGTAGGGATCGGTAACTCGTCACCGGGGCGCCATTAACGGCAGCTTCCTGTGGCCGTCCTATTCCCGGCTATCCCAGCCTCGCTCTCGCCTTGGCCGTCCATGCATTGAACAGCCGGTCGGCGACGATGCCGATGAAGGCGATGGCCAGGCCGGCGACGATGCCGCGGCCGGAATCGGCCTTGGACAGGGCGATGAACACTTCCTGGCCGAGATCGCGCGTGCCGACCATGGCGCAGATGATGATCATTGCCAGCGCCATCAGGATAGTCTGGTTGACGCCGAGCATGATCTCCGGCAACGCCAGCGGCAGCTGCACGCGAAAGAAGGTCTGGCGCTTGGTGCAGCCGGAAACCTTCGCCGCCTCGATCAGCGCCGGCGGCACCTGCCGGATTCCGTGATTGGTGTAGCGGATGGCCGGCACCACGGCGAAGGCGACGGTGGCGATCATCGCGGTGACGTCGCCGACTCTGAACAGCATCACCACCGGAATGATGAAGCAGAACGACGGCAGCACCTGCAGCGTGTCGATGACCGGCGTCACGATCTTTTCGAAGCGGTCGCTGCGCGATGCCATCAGCCCGATAGGGATGCCGATCAGGCAAGCGATAAAGGCCGAGATGCCGCACAGGTAGACCGTCGCCATGGTCTTTTCCCAAAGGCCGGTGACGGCGCAGAACGCTGTCAATGCCGCGACCAGGGCGGCGAAGCGCAAGCCGCCGAGCTGGTATCCGGCAAGGCCGAGGAGACAAACCGCGCCCAGCCACGGAAAGCCCTCGCAGAGAGCGCGCACCGGGTTCAGCACATTGAGGATCAGCGCCACGCGGAACGCCTCGATCGTGTCGAAGAAGTTGATGGTGATCCAGTTCACCGCCGCCTTCCACAAAGGCGCGGTGGTGAAGGTGATCGCCTTCGGCACCGCCGCGAAGGCCGGCACGAACAGGCCGAACAGTGTGCTGACGGCAAGGATGGCAACGGCCAGCGTCAGATTGGGATAACGGCGCCAGAAGCTCGGGCTCACGTCCTGATAGACATTGCCCTTGGCGTGATTGTGCGCGATCGCCTGGCTCAGCCGGTCGAGCGCAATTGCCAGTGCGACGATGGCGAGGCCTGCCTCCATCGCCTCGCCGACCTTGAGCGCGCGCAGCGCCAAAAGCACATCATAGCCGAGGCCGCCGGCGCCGATCATCGAGGCGATGATCACCATATTGAGCGCCAGCATGATAACCTGGTTGACGCCGACCATCAGCGTCGGCCGCGCCGACGGCAACAGCACCCGCCACAGCTTCTGCCGTGCCGTGCAGCCGGCCATCTCGCTGAAATCGTCGATCTCCGACGGCACCCGCGACAGGCCCAGCATCGTCGCCCGCACCATTGGCGGTGTCGCGAAGATTGCCGTCGCGATCATTGCCGAGACTGGGCTGTTGCCGAACAAAAGCAGCATCGGGATGAGATAGGCGAAGGTTGGGATCGTCTGCATCAGATCGAGGGCAGGGGAGATCAATAGCCTTTCTGCCCAAGGCTTGCGCCATGCCCAGATGCCGGCGAACAGCCCGGTGACAATGCAAAACGGCACAGCGATCGAGATCAGGCCCAGCGTCAGCATGGCGCTGGTCCACTGCCCGAACAGCGCGATGTAGAGAAAACACCCGCCGACCAGCGCGCCCAGCTTCCAGCCGCCGGCAGCGCGGCCGGCAAGGTACGCGGCAGCGCAGACGCCGACCCAGGACAGGCGCGGCAAGACGATCATATCCGCGCCATGGCCGATCTTGAAATTCTTGGCGAGAAGATTGAGCGCGAAATCGAGCGGCACGCCGAGCACGGCGGTGAGCGAGCGCGTCAGCCAGGAGAAGTTCGACTTCACCCAGTTCATCAGCGCGCTGACCCAGTCGGCGACGGGAATGACGGCATTGGCTGGGTAATTGACCGTCCAGGGCAGGCTTTCCTGCAGCAGGAAGACAACAAGCACGGCGGCGAGCGCGCAGGCCCAGATCACCAGCCAGGTCTGACCCTGCCGCGGCCTCGCTGCGCTCGCGCTTGCCGTGACCGTCATGCGCCGGCTCCGGGACGTTCGATGCCAGCGAGAAGATCGATCACCGCCTGCGGCGTTACCTCGCCGATCGGCTTGCCGGTGCCGTTGACCACCGCGAAGGGCTTGCCGGCAGAGACGATATCTGCCGAGAAACTGGCGATCTTGGCATCGGGCGCGACCGTGCCGCCATGTTCAGCGCCGTCGCAGGCGCGCATCAGGCTCTTGGCCGAGATCACCTTGGCGCGGTCGACGTCGCGGGTGAATTCGGCGACATAATCCGTCGCCGGGTTGACCACCAGCTCTTCCGGCGTGCCGATCTGGATGACCTCGCCGTCCTTCATGATGGCGATCCGGTCGGCCAGCCGGATGGCCTCGTCGAAATCATGGGTGATGAAGACGATGGTCTTGTGCAGCATGGTCTGCAGCCGCATCAGCTCGTCCTGCATCTCACGGCGGATCAGCGGATCGAGCGCCGAGAATGGCTCGTCGAGGAACCAGATTTCCGGCTTGGTGGCGAGGCTGCGGGCGATGCCGACACGCTGCTGCTGGCCGCCGGAAAGCTCGCGTGGATAGAAATGCTCGCGGCCGCGCAGGCCGACCAACTCGATGACCTCGCGAGCCCGCTTTTCGCGCGTCGGCCGGTCCTGCCCCTGGATGCCCAAGGGAAAGGCGATGTTCTCCAGTACGTTGAGATGCGGCAGCAGGGCAAAATTCTGGAACACCATGCCCATGCGGTGGCGTCGCAGCTCGATCAGCGCGGCATCGGAAATCTTGAGCAGGTCCTTGCCTTCAAACTCGACCTTGCCGTGGGTCGGCTCGATCAGCCGCGACATGCAGCGCACCAGCGTCGACTTGCCTGATCCCGAAAGTCCCATGATGATGAAGATCTCGCCTTGCCGGATTTCGAGATCGACGGCGCGCACCGCGCCAACCAGTCCGGCAGCGGCGATGTCCGCCAGGCTGGCCTTGCCGTCGCGCCGGCGGATGAAATTGGCCGCGTCCGCCCCGAACAGCTTCCAGACATTGCGGCAGGCAAGCTTTATCGGGCGGGCATCGTTGCCCGCTTTCGCCGCGCGTTCAATCGTATCGGTCATGCAATCGTCCTTCTGGAATAGGGATCGAGACCCGGCCACGAATGGCCGGGCCGTCGGATTTCCAGTCAGACGGTCACTCGGCCCAAGCTTTCCAGTCGGCTTCGTGGGCGGCGATCCAGGCGGCGGCGACGTCTTCCGGCGTCTTGCCTTCGAGATCGATCTCGCCGCTCATCTTGTTGAGCTCGTCGGTATCGACCGTGTAGTTTTTGGCGACCTTGTAGGCGACCGGCCATTTGTCCTTCATGCCGGCCCAGGAATATTTCCAGATCTCGCCATGCGGCTTGCCACAGTCGTATTTCGCATCGGGGTTCACGCCCCATTTCGGGTCGGTGTAGCACTCTACAGTATAGTCGGGGAATTCGATCCATTCGCCCTTGTATTTGGCCGGTGCCCAATGCGGCGAATAGATCCACAGCATTATCGGCGCCTTGCGCTGATAGGCCGAGTCCAGTTCGGCGAACATCGCTGCATCGGTGCCAGCATGGATGACGGTGAAGGGCAGTTTCAGCGCCTCGACGCGCTCGTCGTCAAAACCTTCCCATGTCACAGGGCCGCCGAGATAGCGCCCCTTCGGTGTTGTTTCCGCCGTCGAAAAGGTCTCGGCGCATTTCGGGTCCTTCAATGCCTCCCAGTTCGGCAGGCCCGGGCATTTCTCTTTCATATATTCAGGAAACCACCATTCCTCCTTGGCCTTGGGCCCGAGCTTGCCGAGACGTTCGGTCTGGCCGGTCGCATCCGAGGCCTTCATCGCTTCGCCGGCCGTCGTGTCCCAGAACTCCATGCCGACATCGATGTCGCCATTGGTCAGGCCGGTGGTCAGGCTGGAGAGATAGTCGGCGGTCGGGTACTCGACGGTATAGCCGAGCTTTTCGAGGATGCCGCCGAGGATCTTGGCGTTCAGATTGACGCTGGTCCAGTCGAACAGCGCGATCTTGATCGGGTCGTTGGATTCCGGCGCCGCTGCTTGTGCCGGTAGTGTCAGCGCGCTTGCTGCGGCAAGCGCCAAGGCTCCCATTGATAGTTTCGCAATCATGCTCCGAAGTAACATGCTTGTTCTCCTGTCAAGCTCTGGTGGACGTTATCGTTCGTTCCCTTCTTGCGTCTTTTTTTGATTGTGTTGGAAAAGCTGGTCGTTGCGCAAGGCCGTCGGCGCCACAATGCTGCCGAAGCGGATGCCGGCGCAAAACGGCGTGGTGCCCAAATTGGTGAAGATGTGGCGGGACCGGCCGCGTCATGACTGCCGAACGATTGCTGCCGAGGCAGTGATCCACGGATCGATCGCCGGTCTTGAGGTGCAAACCATCAAAGTCCCATGATCTCGGCTGTTGGCTCTGTAATTTGCCAGAGCCACTTTCATGAGATGAAATTATATATACCAACGTTCACGTGGCGCAACGATTAACGCCTGCGCCAATTTCACGGCCGTCTTTTTGCATGAACCCTTAGATCGGTTCGAAAAAAGCCAAGGTTGCCAGTCATCGGGTTACCAGCCGCGACGACAGGATATCGACACAATGCAGCAGACCAGAGCGCCTTATTTCTTCGCCAACCGCGGTATCGCCGTCGGCTTCTGACCCTTTCAACACCAGATCGTCTCCGAGGCTTGCATGACCTCTTCCTTGAACAGACTGCGCATTGCCGTGCTCTTTGGCGGACGTTCCGCCGAACATGACGTTTCGGTGCTTTCCGCAACCAATGTCATGCGTGCGCTGCTGCCTGCCAAATACGATGCCGTCCCAATCTTCGTCACGCGCGAGGGACGGTGGCGGCTGAGCAGCTTTCAGGATGGTAAGCTCGCGAAACCTGCAGGCGGCACGGAAGTTTGCCTGCTTCCGGGTGGGCGCGGACGGATGATGGCGATCCCGGCCGACGGCACGCCCTATGATCTGCCAACGATCGACATCCTGTTTCCCGTCCTGCACGGCCCCCATGGCGAAGACGGCTCGGTACAGGGGGTGGCCGAGGTGGCTCTGGTGCCGCTCGCCGGCTGCGGCATCCTGGGTTCAGCAACCGCACTGGACAAGGATATCACCAAGCGGCTCCTGAAAGCGGCGGGTCTGCCAATCGCGCGCTCAGTGACGGTCTATGAAGGTGCGGCGCCTGCCCTCGCCATACTAGAAAGCGAACTCGGCCTGCCGTTCTTCATCAAACCGGCGCGTCAGGGGTCGTCTGTCGGGGTCAGAAAGGTCAATGCCAGCCAGGAATTCGATGGGGCGCTTGCTGAAGCCTTCCAGCACGATTGCAAGCTGTTGGCCGAGGAATTCGTTCATGGGCGCGAGATCGAATGTAGCGTGTTGGAGGACCCGGCAGGCGACCTGTTCGTCTCGCGGCCAGGCGAGATCGTGCCGGCGGAAAGCCACGGTTTCTACAGCTACGATGCCAAATACATCGACGAGAACGGCGCGGCGCTAAAAGTGCCGGCCGAACTGCCGCCCGAGGTCGAGGCAAGCATGCGGGATGTGGCTGCAAGGGCTTTCAGAGCCGTCGGCTGTGACGGGATGGCGCGCATCGACTTTTTCCTGACACCGGACATGCAGTTCTTGGTCAATGAAATCAACACCATCCCCGGCTTCACCGATATCAGCATGTACTCCAAGGCAATGGCGGCAAGCGGCGTCAGCTATTCCGAAATCATCGACCGGCTCGTGGAACATGGATTGGCGCGGGCCGGCCGAGCAGCCTGAATGCAGCGAAGCGGCTTTCAGATCCCGGCGGATGGAACGTTGGCCTGTGTCGTATCTTACGACATGATCAGGCCGCCATCGACATTGATGGTCTGCCCGGTGATATAGGCCGCATCGTCGCTGGCGAGAAAGCTGACCAGGCCGGAGACGTCCTCGCCGCTGCCGGCGCGGCCCATCGGGATGTTCTCCACCCATTCGGCCATCAGCTCGCCGGGCTTGTAGTCGCCCATCAACTTGCCCCATGCGGCATCGTTATAGGCCCACATATCGGTGTCGATGATGCCGGGGCAGATCGCGTTGACGGTGATCTTCTCCTTCGCCACTTCCTTGGCGAGGCTCTGGGTGATGCCGACGACGCCGAATTTCGAGGCCGCATAATGCGGCGTGTAGATAAAGCCCTGCCGCGCCTGGCCGGATGCGGTGTTGATCAGCCGGCCGCCATCGCCATGCTTGCGGATGCGCGCGATCGCCTCCTGGCAGCACAGGAACACGCCCTTGGTGTTGACCGCCATCACCTTGTCCCATTCTGCCTCGGTCATCGCCTCGATCCTGGCGATGGTGATGACACCGGCATTCTGCACGGAGATGTCGACGCGGCCGAACTCCTGCTCGGCCAGATCGTAGAGCGCGACGACTTCGTCCTTTTTGGTCACGTCCATGCGCATCCACGCGACCTTGGCGCCCGCAGTCTTCAGATCGGCGGCAACCTCTTCGACGCGCGCGTCGATGGCGCTGACGACGACCGCAGCACCTTCCGCCGCGAAGCGCCTGGCCATTGCCGCGCCAATGCCGCCGCTCGCGCCGGTGATCACCGCCGTTTTTCCCTGGAATCGCTTCTGCATTTTTTCTCCTACCAGCAGACGAAGCCGCCATCGACGATCAGGTCGATGCCGGTGACGAAACTCGCGGCGCGGCTGGCCAGGAACACGGTCGGGCCGACCATCTCTTCCGGCGCCGCCATGCGGCCCATCGGCGTGTCGCGCTCAAAGATCCTGACCTGGTCGGCGACCTCCGGCCGCTTGTTCATCGGCGTCAGCGTGTAGCCGGGGCTGACGACGTTGACGCGCAGGCCGCGATCGGCCCATTCCATGGCGAGGCTCTTCGACATGTGGATGACCGCGGCCTTCGACGAGTTGTAATGCGCCTGGGTCAGGCCGCGATTGACGATCGAGCCCGACATCGACGCGATGTTGATGATCGAGCCCTTGCGCCGCGTCAGCATGGCACGGGCCTCGGCCTGGCAGGACAGGAACACGCCGCTGACATTGACGTCGTAGAGCTTCTGCCATTTCTCCAGCGACAGCGTCTCGGCCGGCTCGGCAGCGGCAACGCCGGCATTGTTGACGGCGACGGTCAGCGCGCCGAGCTCAGCCTCCGTACGCTCGATCGCAGCCGCCAAATCGGCCTCTGAAGTCACCGTGCCAGTCAGCACCAGTGCCTTGCGGCCGAGTGCTGTGATCTGGTGTGCGGTCTCCTCCAGCCCGCCTTTGGAGGCGTGACCGAAACAGGCTATGTCGGCGCCGGCTTCGGCCAGGCCGATGGCGATTGCTTGCCCGATGCCGCTGCCGGCGCCTGTCACAAGTGCCACGTCACCATGAAGTTCGAATAGTTTCATCGTCGGTCCCTCTCCTCCAACCGCCGTCCTCCGGAAATAAAGGGGCGCCAACTCTGTTGCTGGCGCCCCGCGCGGTCTGGTGCCCGGGAGGATACCACCTGCTGCGCTTTGTTTCGATGGGCTGTCCTAGCTTGTGGCGAGTTCCATGACGGCGACATTGCTCGCATCACTGCGGTCGAGAATGCCGCGCTGACGGCCGCGGCTCAGCACGAGCACGCGATGCGACAGGCCGAGCACTTCCTCGAGGTCGGAACTCACCACCACCACCGCCATGCCGGAACGGGCAAGGTCGGCGATGACATCGTAGATCGCGGCGCGGGCACCAACGTCGATGCCGCGCGTCGGCTCGTCCAGGATAAACACCTTGGGCGGGCGCGACACCCATTTGGCAATGATCACCTTCTGCTGGTTGCCGCCTGAAAGCTTGCTGACCGCCTGGTTCGGCCGGCCTTTGACGCCGAGCCGGCGAATACCGGCCTCGGCGAATTTCTGCACCGCCTTCGGGAACACCCAGCCATTCGGCGCGACATGGTCGAAATTGCCGATCGCCAGATTCTCGCCGATCGTCTGGTCGAGCACCACGCCTTGCGCCTTGCGGTCTTCCGGCACGAGCACGACGCCGGCCTTGATCGCCGCCGCCGGCCCATTGAGATGCACCGGCTTGCCGGCGACGCGCACCGAGCCGGATGAGATCGGGTCGGCGCCGGCGATCGCCCTCACCAGCTCCGTGCGGCCGGCGCCGATCAGCCCGGCAATGCCGAGGATTTCGCCGGCCCGCACCGAAAAGCTGACATTTTGAAAACTGCGTTCCGGCGAGGACAGGTTCTCGACCTCGAGCAGCGTGTCGTTGCGGGGCGCCGACAAAGTCGGGAACATCCGCTCGACGCTGCGGCCGACCATCTGCTCGACAACGGTGCGCACCGGAATGTCGGCGCGCTCGTGCCGCGCGACGATGCGCCCGTCGCGCATCACCACCACACGGTCGGCGATTTGGGCGATTTCGTCCAGCCGGTGGCTGATATAGATGAAGGACATGCCTTCCGCCTTGAGCTTGCGGATTTGCTGGAACAGGAGCTCCGTTTCCTCGCCGCCAAGGGCGGCCGTCGGTTCATCGAAGATCAGCAGCTCGGCATTGAGCGTCAGCGCCTTGGCAATCTCGACCTGCTGCTGGGCGGCGATACGCAGCGTGCGCACCTTGCGCTCGGGCGAGACATCGAGCCCGAGGCGCTTCAACTGGGCTGATGCCCGTGCATTCATTGCCGCGCGGTCGATGCGGCCGCCGCGCATCGGCAGGCGCCCGACATAGACGTTTTCGGCGACCGACAGATCCGGCAGCAGCTTCAGCTCCTGGTGGATCATGCCGATGCCGGCGTCGATCGCCGCGGCAGGATTGGCGGGGGAATAAGCGTTCCCCCGCCAGGTGATGGTGCCGGCATCGGGCTTGGTCGACCCGGCGATGATGTTCGAGACGGTGGACTTGCCGGCGCCGTTTTCGCCAAGCAGCGCCACGACCTCGCCCGGCCGCACCTCGAAGCTCGCATCGGCCAGGACCTGCACCGGTCCGTAGCTTTTGCAGAGGCCGCTGACGACGAGACCCAGATTGGGGCTGTGCGTGTGGCGAGGTTCGGTGGACATTGTTGCGCTCGTCGACTGCCGGACTGGTCTAAATCAGGGATGCTTGGCGATGAACTGCTCGACATTGTCCTTGGTGGTCAGCGTCGCATCCTGCAGCTGTTCTGCGGGAATGGTCTCGCCGGCCACCAGCTTGATTGCCGCATCGACGGCAAGCCGGCCCATGCCCTGGGTCTGCTGCGTCGCCGTCACGTCGAAGACGCCGTCCTTCAGCGCCTTGAGCGCCGCCACGTCGCCGTCGAAGCCGGCAACCCAGACCTTGTGGCCGGGATTGGCGACCTTGACCGCCTGCGCCGCACCGAGCGCCAGCGCATCGGCCTGGCCGATGACGATCGACACGTCGGGATGCGACTGCAACAGATCCTGCGTCAGCTTGAAACCTTCGTCCTGGTGCCAGCCTTCGCTCCACAATTCGCCGACGACCTTGATGTCGGGATAGCCCTTCAGCGCTTCGCCGCAGCCCTTCGAGCGATCGACCTCGGGCGTCGTACCCTTCTGGCCGTGGATGATGATCAGCTCGCCCTTGCCGCCGGCCTGCTTGGCGATGTAGTCGCAAACCGCTTTCGCCGATGCCACGCTATTGGTGGCGATGAAGGTGTCGCCGGGCGCGCCGTCGGCGTTGCGGTCGACATTGATGACTGGGATGCTGGCAGCCTTGGCCGTCTTGGTCGGCACGGTGGCGGCGGTGGCGCCGGCCGGAATGTAGATCAGCGCATCGATATTCTGCGTGATCAGATCCTGCACCTGGCTGACCTGGGTCGCCGAATCGCCCTTGGCGTCGACGGTGACGACCTCGATGCCCTTTTCCTTGCCGTAGGCTTCGACGGACTGCTTGATCTGGTTGAAGAAGTCGGCCTGCAGATTGGCGACGGCGAGGCCGAGCTTCTTGGCTTCCTTGGCCGAGGCCATGTCGGACAGGCTAAGCAGCGGGATGATGGCCGCGGCGGCAAGCAGCAATGAACGTTTAGTCAGCATGTTATTCCTCCGTTGATGTTCAATCTGTCCTGCCCGCGCATCGCGGCGCCCCGTGGCCGAACAACTCCCAGTTTCGGATCACCGATCCGTTTTCGCCCGAATATCCGGGTGAATCTCATTGAGCCCAATTCTTCATTGTGCCCCATTTTTCATTGTGCTCTGCGCCGCCAGGTGTCGGTGGCCACCGCCAGCGCGATCACCACGCCGATAACCACTTGCTGGATGAAGGGCGAGACACCGAGCAGGTTCAGCCCGTTGCGCAGCACGCCGATGATGAGGACGCCGATGGCGGTGCCGCCGATCGAACCGACGCCGCCCGACAGGCTGGCGCCGCCGATAACCACCGCCGCGATGGTGTCGAGCTCGTAGCCAAGGCCGGAGCTCGGCTGGACGGAATCGAGCCGGGCGGCAAGCACGATGCCGGCGAGACCGGCCAGCACGGCGCAGATCGTATAGACCCAGTTTGTCAGCGACCTGACCGGTATGCCGGACAGCCGGGCGACTTCGGCGCTGCCGCCGATTGCGTAGAGGCTGCGGCCGGTGGCGCGATAATTCAGGAAGATCGCGAAAATGACGGCAAGCACGATCATCAGCCCGACGGTGACCGACAGGAAGCCGAAATGGCGGATGATCGACAGGCTGGTGAACCAGTCGGGAAAGCCGACGATCTGCGAGCCGTCGGTGATCATATTGGCGAGACCGCGCGCCACCGACATCATGGCCAGCGTGGCGATGAAGGGCGGCAGCTTGGTGACCGTCACCAGCAGGCCCGAAACCAGCCCGCAAAGGCCGGCGACGACGAGGGCTGCGGCGATGCCGGCCGGCAGGCCGAGATTGAGATAGTCCGGATGGGCGACGAAGCCCATCACCATGGAAGCCAGCGCCAGCACCGAGCCAACGGACAGGTCGATGCCGCCGATCAGGATGACCAGCGTCATGCCGATCGCCATGATGCCGAGTACGGTAACCTGGTCGAGCACGTTGAGGATGTTGCGGATGGTCAGGAACGTATCGGTGGTCAGCGAGAGCGCCAGGCACAGCAGGACCAGCCCGATCAGCGGGCCCATGGTTCCGGCAAAGACAGCCGAAAACTTTGCGCCCGTCGTGGCCTGCGTACCAGAGCCTGCTTTCAACTCGCTTGCGTCGTTGCTCACAGCCACTTCGTCTCCTCCACAGCAATCCGGCGCTGCATCACCGGGCCACTTTGTTCACCAGGCCCCTCCATGTGAACAATTTATCTTTAACATGCAATTTTGTTCAGCTAAACTGTTCGTCGGAAAATTGTCAAGGCCTGCCGTTTCATTCGACGACGGTTTGCGCTGTCCGCCGGTTTGCCTTACGCAAGGTCTCGGAAATCTTGGGCATTTCGAAGTCGCCGGATTGGAATATCATGAGCAGAGCCGGCGGCTGCGGCAAGGCAAACAGATGACGATCGTAGAGAACGAAAGAGCCTCGCGCTTTCCCGACGCCGAACTCAAGGCCCGCGCCGCCTGGCACTATTATGTCGAGGGTCTTACACAGGAGCGGATTTCCGAAATTCTTGGCGTCGGCCGCATCAAGGTACATCGCATTCTCTCAGCCGCCCGCGAAGAGGGTGTCGTCCAGTTTCGCATCCGCGACAGCGTCGTCGAATGCGTGGTTTTGGAGGAAAGCCTCAAGCAGAGGTTCGGGCTCAGCCAGGCTGTTGTGGTGCCGTCGGCTGCCGACCGAAGCAACGCACCGCTGATGATCGGCCACGCCGCCGCCGCCTATCTGGCCGACCATGTGAATGCCGGCGATGTCATTGCGCTGGGCTGGGGGCGGACGCTGAAATTCGCCATCAATGAGTTGCCAAGGCGGCCTATCGCCAGGACCACGGTGGTTTCGATGCTTGGCGGCCTGACCCATGCACAGCCGCTCAACCCGACAGAAAGCGCCTGGGATTTCGCCGAGAAGATCGGTGCGGAGTGCTTCCTGCTGCCGGTGCCGGTCTATGCCGACCGGCCGGAACAGCGCGACGCGTTCATGAGCCAGCGCAGCGTTCAGGACGTTGTCTTCCGTGCACGCCGGGCAAACATTGCCGTGCTCAGCGTCGGCTCGTTTTCCAACGACAGCCCGATCGCCAATTACGGCTTCATCAAGCCAAGCGAACTCGAGGAACTGCAGGCGGCCGGCGCCGTCGGCGATATTCTGTGTCATTTCATCGACGCCGAGGGCCGCCCGGTCGACCACGAGGTGAACCGCCGCGTCTGTGCCTATCCGCTGCAGGATCTGTCGGATATCCCGAGCATCATCCTGGTGTCGGGAGGGCAGGAAAAGATTGCCATCATGCGGGCAGCACTCGCCAACACCAAGGTATCGGTTCTGATCACCGACGAGGATGCGGCAAAGGGGCTGCTCAACCGCTAGTCGCGTTGAGAGCACTCAGCCGCACGTGGATATCGCGCGTCGCTTGATAGAGATCGCGGTAGATTGCCTTGCGGCCGCGATAGCCGGCAACAAGTCCATCGACCGGGTCGACATGCATGGTGGGAGCGGCAGCCATTGCCTTTGCGGCGGCTTCCGGCGAGGCAAACCAGCCGACCGCGGCGGCCGCCAGCATGGCGGCGCCGAGTGCGGCGGCTTCGTTGACCGGCGAAACCGAGATCGGCCGCTCGAGCACGCTTGCCATGATCTGCATGAGGAGTACGCAATTGGTGCCGCCGCCGGCGGCAATCATCGCCGCCTGTCCGCCGGCCTGGGCTTCCATGGCCTCGGTGGCAACGGCCTGCTCGAAGGCGATGCCTTCCAGGACAGCGCGGAAAAGATGCTCCGGCCGGTGGTCGAGCGACAGGCCGACAATGGCGCCACGCGCGGCACCATCCCAATAGGGGCTCATGACGCCGGCCCAATAGGGCATGACGAGCAGGCCCTCGCTGCCAGCGGCAACCTCCAGCGCCGCTTTCTCCAGTGCTGCCGCCGACGGCGAACCGGTCGTGCGGACAATCCAGTCGACCAGTTGCATGCCCGAACGCAGCACTGTCTCCAGCATGAAACCGGAACCGGTCGGCGAGACCAGCGTGCGAAAGGCGTCCGAGGTTTTCACCTTGCCGGAATAGCAGCCGCTGACCACGCCGGAGCCGAGCGAGAGATAGCTCTTGCCTTCGCCGTAGACGCCCATGCCGAGGCCCATCGCCTGGCCGTCCCCAGCGCCGGCAACGACCGGCGTGCCGGCCCTCAGGCCGGTCAGTTGCGCCGCGGTTGCGGAAAGCCCGCCGCAAATTGCGCCCGGCGCGACCAGGTCGGGCAATTGCTCCATCTGCAGTCCGGCGGCCGCAACGAGGCGGGGATGCCAGGTACCTCTCTCGACGTCGAGGAGCCCGAGCGGATCCGCACTTGCGGTGCTGGTGACCAATCGCCCGGTCAGCCGCTGGACGAAGAAACCGTGCACGTCGACCAGTGCCGCTGCCTGGTGAAGCACCTGAGGCTGGTGTTCGGCAAGCCAGGCGATGGCGTAGAGCGCCGGCGTCGGGTCCGGCGGCTTGCCGCTCCAGTCGCGGATCGCCTCGCGGCCGAGTTCGGCCGAAAGCCTGATAACCTGCGGCCGGGCGCGTTCGTCCAGCCACAGGATCGCCGGAATAAGTGGTTTGCCGGCGCTGTCGACCAGCGTGAAGGTCTCGCGCTGGTGGGCAATGGAGATCGCCGCCACGCGGAAAGCGCCGACCGCCTCAGTGACCTGCTTCAATGCGCCAAGCAGCGCCGTCCACCAATGTTCGGCGTCCTGCTCGAAATGGCTGGGCTTCGGATTTGAAAGCGGATAAGTCTCGCGCGCCTGGAACAGCTCCTCGCCGTCGCGGGTGAAGGCAATCGCCTTCACGGCCGTGGTCGAGGCGTCGATCCCGATTACGATATCGTCCATCAGGCGGAGATCCGGCGGGGTCAAGCCGCGTTGGTAGCGAACCGTCCGTCCGACTGATCGAGACGACGGCGGATCTGGGTTATCACCATCGAATCGTCGGGTACACAATTTTCATAGGTCAGGAAATCGCCGATCTTGAGCGGCTTGACCACCTTGGCCCGTTCGGCAAGGCCGAGCGGCAGCGCGCCCCGGGCGCGTGCATCTTCCCATGTCATGGCGAAGCCGCGATAGTCGTTCTCGCCGATCATGCCGAGCGACTGGCCGACGCCAAGATCGCTCTTGGCAACCGCCACCGCCTCGGCGACCGGACGGTCGAGCGGCTCCATGTCGGCCCGTTTGTAGACGACGGCGCGCGCCGCCGACAGCGGCACTTCCAGGCTGGTCAGATGATAGGGCCGGAAGATCGTGAAATAGGGGCCTTTGCCGACCTTGAGGTCGATCATGCGCTCCAGCACGCGCGGATGCTGGGTCTCGATGATGCAGAACACGCCGGGCGCCACGCCCTTGCCGATCGAATAATCGACCACGCCCTTGCGATGCAGCACGCCGCCATCCTCGCGCGGGCAGAGCACGCTGGCGAGCTCCTCCAGCGTTGCGGTTGGGCCGTGCATGCCCGGCACGTCGGGCACCAGGCCGGTGGCATTGGCGATCGCCACCATTTCGATGGCCGTCTTCGAGCCGTCGACGAATTCGACCAGCATGCGCGCATTCATGTTGCGCTCGGCCGCTTCTTTCTCGTAATCGGCCGGCATGGCGTCGATCTTCAGCGGATTGTTCTTGCCCTTGCCGGCGGCGATGATGTTGAAGCCGAGGCTTTTGGCAAAGCCGATGATCTCCAGCGTGCAGGCCGGCTCGTCGCCGGCGGCACCGGTATAGACGACGCCGGCCTTGCGTGCCTCGTCCTTGAGGAAGCGGCCGATCGTGATGTCGGCCTCGACATTGAGCATGACGATGTGCTTGCCGTTCTTCATCACTTCCAGCGCGAACAGCGTGCCGATATTGGGATTGCCCGTCGCGTCGATGATGACGTCGATCCGGCCGGCCGCCGCCAGCGCGTGCAAATCTTCGGTCACCGCAATCTTGCCGGCCTCGATGGCGCGGTCGATCGCCGCCGCATTGCCGGCCTGGACGATGTCGGAACGGTCGTGGCCAGCGAGCAGCGCCGCGTCGATCGCTGCCTGCGGCCTGACCTCGGAAATAGCGCCGATCCGCATGCCCGGCATCAGTGCCACCTGGACGACGATGTCGGTGCCCATCTGACCGGCGCCGGCAAGCCCGATGGTGATCGGCCCCTGCTGTTCAGCGCGCTGCAGAAGTTCCGCTGCAAATTGCGGATGGGACATGTCGCTTCCTCCAGTTCTTGACGCGCCGCAGCGTCCAAATCAACGTTTTGAACATTCCTATTTCCAAATGAAAAATATTTCAACCTGCAATTGGGACATTCCCGCTCTGGAATGGCCGATCGCTTGGGGTCAGCTGCCGGTCAGGGCACGACCTCTGCAGGTAGCCGGACGGCGCCGACCGATGCGGGTTGCTCGACGTTGCCTTGAGGTGGCGCGGTCTCTACCTCAGCTGCCGATCTCGAAGAAGGGCGCGCCGAGCAGGTCGGGAACGACATCGATGCCAAGTCCCGGCCCGTCCGGAATGCCCATGCGGCTGCCCGAGACCGGCGGCATATTGGATGCGGTGCGCACCGTCACCCATTCGTGGAAGGCGATGGCGTGCAGCCGGCGCTCCTCGGGCGTCGACAGCGACAGATGCGCCATGGCCGATGTGTCGATCTCGGCGCCGCCAGTGTCCTCGACGGTGATCATGAAGCCGAGATCGACGGCGAGGTCGCGGATTTGGCGCGTTTTGGTCACTCCTCCGAGCCGCGAGATCTTCAGCGTCAGCCCGTCGGCAGCGCGCTTGCGGTGGATGTCGAGCATGTCGTCCAGCGAGGCGACGGATTCGTCGAGCACCATCGGTTTGTCAAGCGAGCGGCGCACCGACATGCATTCGTCGATCGTCGTGCAGGGCTGTTCGAACGTGTAGTCGATGGTGCGCGTCGCATCCACGAACTGGCGTGCCTGGTAAGGCGTCCAGCCGGCATTGGCGTCGCAGAAGATGACGGTGCCCTTCGGCACCGCGGCGGCGACGGCTGTGACGCGTTCGATGTCGTCATGGACGTTGCCGCCGACCTTGACCTGCAGTCGATGAAAGCCGTCTTTGACGATGCGCTTGGCAAGTGCAGCCATCGCGTCGACCGTGCCATGGGTGACGACCTTGTAGAGTTCGGCCGTCTCGCTCTCGCGTCCGCCAAGCAACGTAACCAGCGGCACGTCGGCGGCGCGCGCCGCGAGATCCGAGCATGCCATGTCGAGCGCCGACTTGACGTAGGGATGGCCCTTGAACACCGTATCCATGAGCCTGTTGATCCCGGCAAGCCCGCGTGGGTCATGGCCCATGAGATGCGGCGCGATCTCGACGACGCCGGCGCGCGTGCCGGCGGCGAACGCCGGTGAATAAAAATTGCCGAGCGGCGCCATCTCGCCCCAGCCGGTGAGCCCGCTATCTGCGATGACGGCGACAATCACCGCGTCGAACGCATCGGCGACGCGCCCCTTGGACATACGATAAGGCCCGTCAACGAAGGGCTGCACGACATGGTAGGCTTTGATGGTTTTGATCTGCACGTTTTCTGTCCGTTGCCTATGTTCCGGGATGACCCGCCAAACTTGTCGGTTTCAACCGCCTTCGGGCCGGCCGCTACGATCGGCACCGGCGCCCTTTGAGCCGCGCTCTTCCAGCCCGCGCGCATAGGCGAGCAGTTCCTCGAAATCCAAATCGATATGCTCCTTGGCGTGGCGCTGGGCAGCGCGCATGTCGCTGCCCTGGAGCAACTGCACATAGGTTTCGTGAGCGTCTTCGGCAGGCACCGGCTCGTTGCGGGCCCGCTGGTGCAGCGCAAAATACATCTGCAGCCGGCTGGCCAGCCGCTGCCAGGTTTCCAGCAGCACCGAGTTGTCGGCCCATTCGTGGATCAGTCCATGCAGTTGCAGCGCCGTTTCGATCTGCCGCGTCGTGTCCAACTCGCGCGTCGCCTGCTTCACCGCCGCATGCCGCCGGTCGATCTCGTCGAAGAAGCGCTGGTCGCGAAGCGGCCAGGTCCGCTCGATGGCGAATTCGTCCAGCACCTTGTTGAGCGAATAGGCATCGTCGATGTCCTTGGCGGTAACGTCGATGACGAAGGTTCCGGCGTAGGGGATGCTGGTCAGGATGCCTTCCTGCACCAGCTCGCGCATCGCCTCACGCAGCGGCGCACGACTCACCCGCATCTGCTCGGAAATCCTGAGTTCGTTGAGTTTTTGTCCTGGCTCTAACTGGCCGGTCAGGATCGCGCGCCGGAGCAGCGCCACGATCTCGGCCCGGCGTGTCGTATCCGCGATCGGACTGAAATCCAGCTTCGCCATTCGGTGCTCCAGGAGACCAAAAGCTACACAAGCAGATTGTCGACAATCTAACAAGAGGGTAATTGCGGGTTCAGGTTCTCCGCTGGCCTGCAGCTTGCGGCAGATGGGTACGTCACGGCCCGCTCTATTTGCGCCTTCATGGCTCCTGCCAAGGCCGAGTGCGCCGATGAGGCCAATCTTGCCGACCCTGCTCAGCAAGAAAACGGCGCCCTCGGCGTGGGAGCCGAGGGCGCCGCGGGACCGGACCTGATGGGGGTTATCAGGTGGCCGGTTTCTGGGGTAGCGGCGAGACCGGCATTCCCGGGCCGATCTTCTGCAGATTGCCGGTGATCACCTGGTCGCCTTCGGCTACGCCGCTCAAGATGGCCACCTGATCGCCATTGGTCGGTCCGAGCGAAACGATGCGCTGGTCGACGGTGTTGTCCTTGCCGACGACATAGAGGTATTTGCCGAGCTGGCCTGAGCCGAGTGCCGTCTGCGGCACCATCAGCGCATCGGGCTGCTCTTTGACGTGCAGCCGGACGCGGACATACTGCCCGGGCAGCAGCGTGAATTTGCCGTTGCCGACCGTCGCCCGTGCCGTGATCGTGCCGGTCGAGCGATCGATTGTGTTGTCCATGAAGGTAAGATCGCCCTTCTGGCGCGGTTCGGTTTCACCGGGAAGCAGGACGTCGACACTGATCGGTCCCGCAGCCCGAGCTTCCTCGATCTGGGTCAGGTCCGTTTCGCTCGGATTGAAGGTGACGTAGATCGGATCGAGCTGCACCAGCGAGTTGAGCACCGTGCCGGCAACGCTGACCAGCGTTCCGACGGAAGCCTGGCTGCGTCCGATGCGTCCCGCGAACGGGGCACGGATTTCGGTATAGCTCAAATTGAGCTCGGCGGTCCGCAAGGCGGCTTGGTTCACGGCGAGCGAGGCCTGAGCCTCGCGCAAGGTGCTGGTGCGCTGGTCGAACACGTCCTTGGCGAGATAGCCGCTCTTGGCGAGCTCGCTGCCGCGCCCGAGATTGGAGCGCGCATAGTCGAGTGTTGCCGTGTCGCGCTGGATAAGCGCCTTCGCCTGCTCGAGGGCAGCCTGGAAATCCTCCGGGGCGATCTTGTAGAGAAGGTCGCCCTTCGCAACGTCGCTGCCGTCGGTGGCGACCTGCTCCTGTAGATAGCCCGGCACGCGCGCCTGCAGCGTGATGCTGCGGATCGGCTCCACCCGAGCGGCATAGTCGAGATAGATCGGGATCGTCTTCTTGACGACGCTCACCACCGGCACCGGCATGACAAAGGCTTCCGGCTTGGGTGTTGCCGCCCCGGCTGTGCCGGCGTTGAGGCTGAGACTGCCCATGTCGAGCAAGTGAACGCTCGCCATCGAAATCGCCCCAAGGGCGACGGCCGTTCCCAGCGCGATTTTCCATTTACGCATGATCGATTCTCCAGTCCTATTCAGCCGCTTCGGCCAATGGCTCGAAGGCGGGTTCGGCGGTTGGTTGTTCAGTCGTTTCGGAGACCGGTTCGCTCTCGCTGCGGCGCTCGCGCAGCTGCTCGATCACCGCATAGAAGACCGGCACGAACACCAGCGACAGAATGGTCGCCGCGACCATGCCGCCAAAGACGGTGGTGCCGATCGACTGCCGGCTTGCGGCACCCGCACCTGTGGCGAACATCAGCGGCAGCACGCCGAGGATGAAGGCGAAGGCGGTCATCAGGATCGGCCGCAGCCGCAGCCGCGCCGCTTCCATCGCGGCGTCGACGATGCTGAGGCCTTCTTCGCGCCGGCGCCGGGCAAACTCGACGATCAGAATCGCGTTCTTGGCCGCCAGTCCGATCAGCATGACGAAGCCGATCTGCGAGTAGACGTCGATCTGCATGCCGCGCAGCCACAGCACGACGAACGCACCGAACAATGCGAGCGGCACCGCCAGCAGCACCATGAACGGCATCGCCCAGCTCTCATATTGCGCGGCAAGGATGAGGAAAACGAAGACGATGGCGAGGCCGAAGACGACGGATGCGATCGATCCCGCCTTGAGCTCCTGATAGGTGATGCCGGTCCATTCGTAGCCGAAATCTCTCGGCAACGCCGTGGCAGCGGCACGTTCCATTGCCGCCACCGCCTGACCGGACGAAAAGCCGGGGGCGGCGCCGCCATTGATCAGGGCCGACGCATTGTTGTTGTAGTGCGGCACGGTCTCGGGGCCGACGATGGGCACAAGCTTGCCCAGCGTGCTCAGCGGCACCATGCCACCCGACGCATTGCGGACATAGAGCCGCGAAATGTCGGCCGGACCGGCTCGAGAGTCCTTGTCGGCCTGGATCGTCACCCGGAAGGTGCGGCCAAACAGGTTGAAGTCGTTCACATAAAGCGAGCCGAGATAGATCTGCAGCGTGTTGAAGACGTCCGGCAGGTTGAGCCCGAGCAGCTTTGCCTTGGCGCGATCGAGATCGTAGTTGAACTGCGGCGTCGAGGTCGAGAACGACGAGAACAATTGCTGTGGGTTGAGCTCCGGCTGCTTGCGCGCCTCGGCAATCACAGCTTGCGTCGCATCGTTGAGCGCCACGCTGCCGCGGCCGGTCAGATCTTCGACCTGGAACTCGAAGCCACCGGTGGTGCCGATGCCCGGGATCGACGGCGGGTCGAAGCTCAGCGCAAAAGCCTCCGGAATTTGCAGCAGCTTGTTGCGCACGTCGGCGACGAGCTTCGAGGCGCTCTGGTCGGGACCGCGTTCGTCCCATGGCTTCAGGATGGCGAATTCGACCGCCGAGTTCGACTGCGCGGCACTGGTCAGGAAGTTCAAGCCGCTGATCGAGCCGACAATGTCGACGCCGGGCGTGTTCTGCAGGATGTCGCGTGCCTTTTGCGCCACTGCATCGGTGCGTTCCAGCGAGGCCCCGTCGGGGAGCTGGATAACGACGAAGAAGTAGCCCTGGTCCTCGACCGGAAGGAAGGTCGAGGGCAGGCGCTGCCAGACGAAATAGGTCGCGACAAGTCCGGCCGCGAACAGGCCAAGCATGATCCAGCGCAGACGGATGAGAATGCGCACGCCATTCGCATACGCATGCGACAGCCGTTCGAAGCCCATGTTGAACCAGCGGAACAGCACGAACTGCGTTTCAGGCCGGTGGCGCAGGAACGCCGCGCTGAGCGCCGGAGTAAGCGTGAGCGAGACAAAGGCCGAGATGCCGAAGGAGATCGCGACCGTCAGGGCAAACTGGTTGTAGAGCCGGCCGGAAACGCCGGGGATGAAGGCAACCGGCACAAACACGGCCATCAGCACGGCGGTCGTGGCGATGATCGGTCCGGTGACCTCGGCCATCGCCGTACGCGTGGCAGCCAGCGGTTTGAGGCCGGCCTCGAGCTGGCGTTCGACATTCTCGACGACGACGATAGCGTCGTCGACGACGAGGCCGATCGCCAGCACCATGCCGAGCAGGCTGAGCATGTTCAGGGAGAAGCCGAACATGTACATGACGACTAATGTCGACACCAGCGACACCGGAATCGCGATCGTCGGGATGATCGTGGTGCGCCAGCTTTGCAGGAAGATGAACACCACCGCGACGACCAGGACCAGCGCCTCGCCGAGCGTGATCAGCACGTCATGCATAGACGCCGATACGAAACGTGTCGTATCGTAATGCATGGCATAGCTGACCCCCTTCGGGAAGCGGGCCGACAGCTCCTGCATCTTGTCCTTGACGCGCTGCTGCAGATCGAGCGCGTTGGAGCCCGGCATCTGGTAGACCGCGAGCACCACCGTCGGGTCCTTGCCGAAGAAGGCCGACGACGAATATTGCAGCGCGCCGAGCTCGATGCGCGCAACGTCGCGGAGCCGCACCAACGAGCCGTTGGCGGTATTGGCCCGCACGACGATGTCGCCGAACTCCTTGGGGTCGCTCAGCCTGCCGACGGCGTTGACCTGCATCTCGAAAGCGGTGCCGGCCGGAGCCGGCGATTGCCCGATCTTGCCGGCCGCCACCTGGACGTTCTGCTCGGCGACGGCGTTCTGCACGTCGACGGCGGTGATGCCGAGATTGGCGAGCTTGTCGGGATCGAGCCAAACGCGCATCGAATAGCGCCGCTCGCCGAAGATCTGCACGTCGCCGACGCCAGGCAGGCGCTTCAGCGGATCGACCACCTGCAGGTAGGCGAGATTGCTCAAAGTGACTGGGTTGACGGAGCCGTCCGGGGAGGTGAGGTCGACGATCAGGACGAAGTTCGGGTTCTGTTTCTTGATCGTCACGCCGCCCTGGTTGACGATGGCCGGCAACGAGGAAGCCGCCTGCGAAACGCGGTTCTGGACGTCGACGGCGGCGGTGCTCAGGGAATAGCCGACCTCGAAAGTGATGGTGATCGTCGAGGAGCCGTCATTGGAGCTCGACGACGACATATAGGTCATGCCCTGAACGCCGTTGATCTGCTGTTCGAGCGGCGTCGTCACCGTGTCGGCGACAACCTGCGCGCTGGCGCCCGGGTAGTGTGCGCTGACCACGACCTGGGGCGGCGTGATGTCGGGAAACTGCGAGACGGGCAGCAGAAAATAACAAATGCCCCCGGCGAGCACCATGATGATGGCGATCGCCGACGCAAAGATCGGACGATGAATGAAGAAGTTTACCATGAGATGCACGCCTCGCCCGATGCTCTGGCCCGGCCAAAGGCCCTGGCCACCCTGGACAGTCGCCGGCTGCGCGTTGAGCCGGAATCTTCGAGAAAGCCGAAATCTTGCAGCGGGCGACGCGGCGCGTTGCGGCGCTCGGCCTGCTCGTCCGCCAGCGCACGCAGCATCGCCTCGAAAGACCGCGGGTCGACGCGGTCGGCCTTCATCAGCATGCGGATCATCGGATCCTTCACGACTTCATCGATCGTCAGATCATTGCGCTGCGACATCGAAGCGGCTCCTGGTTTTTGGCGATCCGCGGCAGGCCGCGGATCGGGTGTTCTCTTGCTCGCCGGCCGAGGCCGTAAGGTGCGGTTCGTCCCCTTGCCGATTGGGCGGGGCTGATGGCCGGCACTTGCGAGTTTGACATGATGCAATGCGGGTGTTACAGGTAAGTAACATCTCTAACGTTACAGACCGGTAACACCCTAGTCAAGAGGTGCACCGAGGGAATTTCGGGAAACGCAATCACGGAGGTTTTGATGACAGACGGTGTTGTGGAGCGTGTTCGCCCCCGGGACAGGATCCTGGAGACGGCACGGGACATGTTTCACAAGCATGGCATTCGCGGCGTCGGCATCGACGCCATCACCGAGGCCGCCGGTACCAACAAGATGACGCTCTACCGGCATTTCGAGTCCAAGGACGACCTGATCATCGAATGTCTGCGGGCGACCGCCTGCAGCGCCAACGCGATGTGGGAAAAGTTCGAGGCCGAGAATCCGGGCGACAAACTGGCGCAGCTGCACGCCTGGGTCCGGATGGCGGCCGATTGCCTGATGTCGGATCGTCGCGGTTGCGACATGGCCAACGCCGCCATCGAGCTGAGCGAGACCGATCATCCGGCAAGGCAAGTGATCAAGGAACTCAAGGAAGCGCAGCGCGAGCGGCTGGTCTCCCTGTGTCGCGATGCAGGCATCGGCCAGGCCGAACTTCTCGCCGACACGCTGTCGCTTCTGCTCGAGGGCGCCCGTGTCAGCCTGCAAAGCGTTGGCGCCGAGGGCCCGAGCGCGCAGTTCGTCCGCATGGCGGAAGGCCTGATCACTTCTTTCAGGGCCAGATAGTCTCGCAAGCGGCGAAACCATTGACAGCTCGTTGGTTACGAGCCGCGCCGCCGAGCGCTCTTTCGTCCCATTCGGATGTGTCGTCACCACACTTCTCCGTCTGCCGCCGCGCCATTCCTTGCGCGGCGTATTGCTTGTTGGTTGTGAGGCAAGATAGGGCCGGCAGCGAATTGGTGAGAGTGACAAGTGTGACAGGATTCCGCCCGGAAAAGCCGTGGCGATCTCAGCGAAGGCCCATCGATTCGCGGATCGATACTCGTCCCGGTGATGGCCCCAGCCTTGGCCGATACCTCGGAGCTGGAACGAAAAAAGCCCGCTGCCGGGAGGAGGTGGCAGCGGGCTCGATTTCGAATACGGCACGGGAGGAGGTGTACCGCACTCAGCGTCGGCATCGCATCTGGGAGGAGTAGATGGCCGACACCTCCGAAAGTATCGATTGCCCAATGATTCGGCAACCACAAAAGTTGCATAGCTGATGTGCAGATTTGCGGTATCAGCCGAATTTTAACGATCGAGGCCGAGCGAACATCGCCCTCGCGCGGCATCACTGCACCGGGACATTTTCCTTGAAGATCAGGCGCGGCTCGATGAATTTCCGCGTCAGATAGGGCGCCGACGAGGCAATCGAGCCGAGCAGGCGAATGACCGACTGTTCCGCGATCAGCCGCGCATTCTGGTCGATGACGACGTCGAGCAGATCGTCGACAAGATAGCCGCGCGTTTCGCGCGTCAGGTCATGGCAGATGAACACCGGCTTCTTCTGCGGCCTGGCTTCGAGCAATGCTTTTGCCACGCCCGAGCGCCCGGCGCCGATACAGTAGATGCCGAGCAGCTCCGGCTGGTTGTGCAGCGCCTTCATGGTCGCGGTATAACTGACCTCCGGCTCGTCGTTGATCTCGACGGCACTGGTGACGGTCAGATTGGGGAACTCCTCGCCGAGCACCGAGCGAAAGCCCATTTCACGTTCCTCGTGGCCGCGATAGGAACGTGAGCCGACCACCATCGCCAGATGGCCTTGGCGGCCGCCGAGGAACCGTCCCATCAGCAGCGCCGCGGTACGGCCGGCCACCCGGTTGTCGATGCCGACATAGGCCGAGCGGGGCGCGCCGGGAACGTCGGACACCAGCGTGACCAGGCGGATGCCGGCCTCGACGATCTCGCGCAAGATGTTGCGCGTTCTCGGATGATCGATGGCGATGACGCCGAGACCGTTCGCCTTGAGCGAGAGGTTTTCGACGGCCCCTTGTAAGGCGCTCGGCGAGATCCCGGCGAGCTTGTGGATGCGGCAGGAGGCGACCAGCGGCAGGCGCGCCGCATAATCCTCGATGTGCCTGGCCAGATCGGCCATGAAGGCATTGCTGCCGATCGGCAGGAAGAATTCGAGATGTGCCGGCCGTGAGGGCAACGCGACCTGGTCGACAACCGGCAGATAGCCGAGCTGCTTGGCTGCCTCCATCACGCGCTGCCGGTTGGCGGCACTCGCCCCCGGCCGGTTGTTGAGCACACGGTCGACCGTCGCGGTCGACAGGCCGCAGCTCCTGGCAATATCCGAAACGGTGGCTTTCATCTCGCAACCATGTGGCGATGCGATCCAGTGCCTCGGCGGTCAGCCGGCGGTCAGTCGTGCCGCTTTGTGCGCTCGACCAGCGCGTCGTGGATCTCCTTGTCCGACATGCCGGTGATGACGCGTTCGACTTCGGCGACGCTGGTCTTCTTCGGGTCGATATCGTCGGCGACCACCTTGCCGCGGCGCATGACGACGATGCGGTCGACCACCTGGAAGACGTGGTGGATGTTGTGGGCGATGAAGATGCAGGAATGGCCGGAATCGCGGGCGCTGCGCACGAAGCTTAGAACGCCTTGCGTTTCGGCGACGCCGAGATTGTTGGTCGGCTCGTCGAGGATGATGAGGTCGCTGTCGAAATGCATGGCGCGTGCAATCGCCACCGCCTGCCGCTCGCCGCCGGAGAGCGAGCCGATCGGCGTCGTCGGCGGAATGTTCTTCGAGATGCCGACCTGCTTGAGCAGGTCGCGGGCAACCACGTTCATCGCCTCCTGGTCCATGCGGTTGAGGAAACGCGGCGGCTTGATCGGCTCGCGTCCAAGGAACAGGTTGCGGGCGATCGACAGTTGCGTCACCAGCGCCGAGTCCTGGTAGATCGTCTCGATGCCGTGGGCGATGGCGTCGCTGGTGCTGCGCAAATTTACCCTCTTGCCGCGGATGAAGATGTCGCCGCTGGTCAGCGGGACCGCGCCCGACAGCACCTTGATCAGCGTCGACTTGCCGGCGCCATTGTCGCCGAGCAGTCCGACGATCTCCCTTTCGTTGACATGGAAATTGGCATCAACCAGCGCCTGAACGCGGCCATAGGACTTGCGGATGTTCGTCATGCGGATCAGCGGCTCGACCATCGTCTCAAGTCCCTGCCTGATGCCGGCGTTCCAGCCAGGAGTGGAGCGCCATCATGCCGAGGATGATAGCGCCGATGAAGATGTTGTAGGCAAGGCCCGGCACACCGATCAGCACGATGCCGTTGCGCATCACGCGCAGGATCAGGATACCGAGCACTGTGCCGATGATGGTGCCGCGCCCGCCGGTCAGCGCCGTACCGCCGATCACCACCATGGCGATGACTTCGAGCTCGTAGCCGGTGCCGCTGTTGGGGTTGGCCGCCGAGGTGCGCAGCGAGCTGATGACGCCGGCAAGCGAGGCCAGGATCGACGACAGGATGAACAGGCCGATCTTGACGCCGCTGACATTGACGCCGCGCGCCCTTGCGGCACTCGGGTTGCCGCCGGCCGCCTGGATCCAGTTGCCGATCCGGCTCTGCGTCAGCACGTAGCCGAGCGCGACGGCGGCCGCGATGAACCAGAACAGCGACATATAGATACGGAACGGCCCGATGAAGAAATCGCCGACCAGGGCTTCCGCCAGCCAGCTCCCCTCGGCGCTCCAGGTCCGCTGCGGAAACCCGTTGGTGACGAACAAAGCGGTGCCGCGCACCACCAGCAGCATGCCCAGCGTCACCAGGAAGGACGGGATCTTGAGCTGCGTCACGAACCAGCCATTGACCAGCCCGATGAAGGCGGCAACCACCAGGGCAACGGCGAAGGCGGCTTCGAGCGAGGTGAGACCGCTGTTGAACAGCGTCCACATCAGGACCGGCGAGAAGCCGAACACCGAGCCGACCGAGAGGTCGAATTCGCCCGATGTCATCAGCAGTGTCATCGCCAGCGCGATCAGCCCGAGTTCGACCGTGAAGGCCAGCGTGTTCGAGATGTTCTGCGGCGACAGGAAGTCGTGATTGATGCCCCAGAACACGGCAATCTCGACGACAAGCAGCACGAAAGGCCCGAACTCTGGCCGCGCGATCGAGCGTTGGATAAGGGAACGATTTTCCACCTTGGACCCGCGATAGGATTGGAACTGGCCGAGACGGCAACCGGCTTCGGCGGAATGATGAGACAGTCACGGCCGCCGGAGCGGCCGTGACCAACTCGATCGCGGATTTATTTGCCGGACAGGATCTTGTCGTAGACTGCCGCGGTGTCCTTCTCGTACAGCGCGCCGGTGATCACGTCGAAGCCGGGCGGAATGCCGCTCGCCGCCATGTTGGCGAGCGAGAGCGCGACGTAGCTGGTCGCCTGCGGATCCTGCCACTGGCCGGCATTGACGTAGCCGTTCAGCACTTCCTGGGTGGTATCGAGCGAGTTGCCCCAGCCGACAACCGGGATTTCGCCCGGCTTGACGCCGACCTGGTCGAACACTCGCTTGATCGAACCGGTGACAAGGTCGCCGAGACCGATGACCGCCTTGACCTTGGCCCTGTTGGCGGTGAGGTAATCGACCATGCGGTTGATCACTTCGGCCTGGTCGAGCGTCGCTTCGGTGATTTCATAAGTGATGCCGAGCGGCTCGAAGACGCTCTTGATGCCTTCCTCTTCCTGGACGCCATAGGTGGCGCCGGGAATTTCGACCGGCATCCAGACGAAGTCGCCCTTCTTCACCAGGCCCTTGTCGACCAGATACTGCGCCCAATGCTTGCCGAAGGTGACGTTGTCGCCGCCGACATAGGCGTTGAAATCCGCCTTCGGGTCGGGCGTGTTGAAGTTGATGATCGGGATGTTCGCCGCCCGCGCTTCCTTGACGATCTCGACAAGGCTGCCCGGATCGGGGCTGGTGGTGGTGATGCCGTCGGCCTTGGCGGCGATTGCGGCGCGAACGGCTTCCTGCTGCGACGCCACGTCACCATTGTGGAACGAGGTGTTGACGGTATTGCCGGTGTCCGTCGCCCATTGCTTGGCGCCGGCAAGGAAGTAGGTCCAGACCGGATCGGCCGGGCCGCCATGCGAAATCCAGTAGAATGTCTTGGCCTGTGCCGCGGCCGGAATGGCCAGCGCCACCACCAAGCCAAGTACAAGCAGTCTTAGCCTCGTCAGCATTTGATTTCCTCCCATTTGAACCGAACTCCTCCTCCCACGACGATCGCGGCGAAAAACCGTGCGCGGCAAAAATCGCGATCGTATTCTGCCAGCGTCGACCTGGGTGCATCAGAGCATCCCCTTTTTCGATCGATGGCAAGCCTTCATCTGCCAGTGGTAGTTGGCGCATCCGCAGGCGCCATCAGCCCTACCATCAGATTGCATCAGTTTGCGTGATATTTTTCAGGCAGGCGATTCCTGGACTGCGTCGGCCGGATTGCTCCCGGCGCCCATCTACTCCAAACGACCATGACGTCCCTTGTCGTGGGCGCTGCGGGCCTGTTTGATACCGAAGACCTCAGATTCCGGATGTCAAGATCAGCCCTTGATCCAGGCCGGGTCGCGAAAATTGTCCCATGTGGCACCGATGCCTGCATCGACCGGAATGGCAGCGCCTGTAATGCCATTGGCTATGGGCGAGGCGACGAACGCAATCGCCGCTGCGATGTCACGCGGTGTCAGCACCCGGCCGAGCGGATGCCGCTCGGCGTAGGAGGCGAGGATCTCGTCACCATTCGGCAGCGCTGCCAGCCGTCCGGCCAGCAGCGGCGTATGGGTCACGCTCGGGCAGACGCAATTGACCGTGACCCGGTCCCGCGCCAGGTCGAGCGCCGCCGCGCGGGCAAGGTTGAGCAGCGCTCCCTTCGACACGCAGTAGGAGAACATGCCGTGCTCGGCCTGCAGCCCATCGAGGCTGGAGAGCAGCACGATGGCGCCGCTCTTTTGCTTGCGCATGCCCTTGGCCGCCTCGCGCACCACCAGGAATGAGCCTCGCACGTTGACGCCCATCACCTGCTCGAAATCCTCGACCGAGGTCTCGAACACCGGCCCGCCGGCGCCGAGCACGCCGGCACAGGCCACGGCGACATCGATTTCGCCAAGCTGCTTGCGCGTCGCCGCAAAGGCATCGGCGACGGTCTTCTCATGACCGGCATCGCCTTCGAAGGCGATCGCTTTCCGACCGATGTGCTTGACCTGCCTGGCGGTGTCTGCAGCAGCGCCCGCGGTCCAGTCGAGGATCGCGACATCGGCGCCGAGATCGGCCAGTGTCAGCGCCGTCTCGCGGCCTATGCCCGAGCCGCCGCCGGTGATGAAGGCGACCTTGCCTTGATAGGAAAGTCCGGGAAACGGTTCGCGCGGGCTCATGCGCCGGCCTTCGTTGCCATTTTGATCGTGCCTTTGTAGGTCGGGGCGCCGCCGCCCGGCACTTTCAGCCGCCACAGGCGCCCGGCATAGGACGGTTTGTCGCTCGATGCCAGCACGCTGGCGTCGGTCACCCACAGCGTCTCGCCATCGAAGGCGAGATTGGTCGGCGCGCCGCCGCACTTGATGAAGCCCTTGATGGCGCCGTCGCGGGCGACGACATGGATGCCGCCGCCGACCAGATCCGTGACCAGCAGCGAACCGTCGGCGGCGATCGTCATGCCGTCGAGGATCGGGTTATCCCCCGGCATGCGGCCGAGATCCTCGATGCTGCCGTCGCCCTTCAGTCGCCTGACACCGCCGGTGTAAGATTCGTCCCAGACGATCGAGCCGTCGGCCTCGACGACGATGCCGTTCGGAAACACCGGTTCTGGGAAGGCCACCTTGATTGTCGCCTTGCCGTCCGGCGCCAGCGCAAAAATGTAGCTCGGGTCGGGACTGGCGGGATTATAGGTGCCGGGGTCGGTCCAGACCAGCGTACCATCCGGCGCAAAGACCAGATCGTTCGGGCCATTGAGTTTGACGCCCTCGACCTCGGTCACCAGAATTTCCGGCCCGGCGCCCGGCCGCACCCGCTGGATCGATGGCACGGTCATCTCAGGCGCGCGCCACGGACCGACGGTGCCGCCGTTCTGGCAGACATAGAGCGCGCCGTCGGAGCCAAGCACGCAGGAGTTCGGCGCGCCGGTGACATAGGCGAATTGCCTTGCCTTGTCGTCCTTGCCGACAATGGTCAGCTGGCTGCGGTAGCTTTCGACGAAGACCAGGCTGCCGTCCGGCATCACGGTCGGCCCTTCCGGCCATCCGAGATTGTCCGTCACCAGTTCCGGCGAAAGATCGTTCTTCATTTCACGGCCCCTGCGGTTAGTCCGCGCACGATGTAGCGCTGGACGAAAAGCGAGAAGAGGAGGATCGGGATGACGGTGACGACGCCGACCGTCGCGGCGATGTTCCAGTCGATCGGTCGCTGCGCGCTGACCAGGGTCGCGGCACCCAGCGATATGGTCTGGAAGGCACGGCTGTCGATGACGTAGAGTGCGACCAGGAACTCGTTCCAGATGAACAGCGCGCCGAACAGCGCTGCCGTCACCAGGCCCGGCCGCACGATCGGCAGCATGACGTGCCACAGCACACCGACGCGCGTGCAGCCGTCGATCATCGCCGCTTCATCGATCTCGCTCGGGATTTCGTCGAAGAAGCCGATCATGATCCACACCACGAGCGGCAGCGAAAAGGCGATATAGGGCAGGACCAGGCCCGGATAACTGTCCTGCAGGCCGGCCGTCTTGACCATCAGAAACAGCGGAATGGCGACAGCGATCGGCGGCATGAAGCGCATCGACAGGATGGTGCTTGCCAGCTGCTCGCTATGCTTGAAGCGCAGCCTTGAAAACGCATAGGCCGCCGGCGTGCCGATCAGAATCGCGGCTGCGGTTGCGATGCCGACCACGATGATGGAGTTGAGGGTGAAGGCCAGCATCCCCTGGCTGAACAGCACCTCATTGTAGTTCTTGACGATCTGCGTCCAGTTGAGGTTGAGCGTCGGTGGCACCTGCGCCAGGATCTCGATGCGCTTCTTGGTCGACAGCACCGCCAGATAGAGGAAGGGCGCGGCGCCGAAGATGCCGAGCACGATGAGGAAGAGGTAGGCGATGACCCGGCCCGGGCGGATCTTCATCGCGAGTTCCCGGGCCGGATCTGGACGTATCTGAGCATCACTGTCGTGCCGACGGCGAGGATCAAAAGCATCATGTAGGCGACCGCCGCGGCATAGCCGTAATTCTGGAACTGGAAGCCGTTCTGGAACGAGAAAAAGGACAGCGTCGTCGTGCTGCGCGCTGGCCCGCCATAGCTCAGCCCGTAGATCAGGTCGAACGAACGGAAAGCATCGACGGCGCGGAACACGGCGGCGAAGACGATGGCCGGCGTCAGCATCGGCAGCGTGATGCGCCGGAAGGTGACGAATGGGCCGGCGCCGTCGACCTGGGCGGCTTCGAAGACATCCTGCGACAGCGCCTGCAGGCGCGCAAAGACGATGATGAAGACGAATGGCGTCCATTGCCAGCAGTCGACGAGGATCACCGTCACCATCGACATGCCGACCGAGCCCAGCCAGTCGGGTGGCGTCAGTCCGATCTGCTTTATCGCCCAGTTGACCAGCCCCCAGTCCGGATTGAGCAGGGCGCGCCACATCACCCCGACGATGATCGGCGTCATCAGCATCGGCAGCAACAGGATGCCGCGCACGATCCAGGCGCCCTTCAGCTGCAGGTTGAAGAACATCGCCAGTGCGACGCCGAGCACGACCTGGATGGAAACCGAGAAAAACACCATGATGGCGCTGTTCATGGCGGCGTTCCAAAACAGCGGATCGACCAGCAGGGCACGGTAATTGGCGAGGCCGACGAAATTGCCGGTGCCGGTCGCGGCGGTCAAATCTGTAAGCGACAGGCGCAGGCTGTGGAACAGCGGATAAATGCTGAAGACGATCAGGTAAAGCAGGCACGGGCCGAGGAGCAGCCACACGGCTCTCCCCGGCTCGTCACGTGTGCCGAAGACGAATTTCGTCTGGGTGGCGGCGGTTGTCGCAAGGCTCATCGAAAATCACATCCACAGCGATCCGCGCGGGCACCGATCAGGCAAGGTGGCCTGCCTTCCGCAAGATCGCCTCCCACTGGGTCTGCACTTTTTCACAGGCAGTCTTGGCATCTTGCGTGCCGATCAGCGCCGCGTTGAACTCGACGTTCATGACATCGTTGAGTTGAAAGAATTCCGGGATCAGCGACGTCGGTATGGTGTCGGCCGTCTCGATCGCCGTCAGCGCGTCCTTGAGGTAGGGGAACTTCGCCACCAGCTCGGGATCTGTGAAAGCCGAGGTGCGGTTCGCATCGATGTTGTATTTCTCGATGGAATAGCGGTTCACCGCCTTGCTGGTGATCCAGGTCAGCGCCAGCCAGGCGGCGTCCTTCTTCGCCGGGTCGATATTCTTCGGGATGCCGACCCCCCAGCCGCCTTGGATTGCCCGCGGCGACTTGCCGTCGCCGGAAGGAACCGGGGTGGTCGCGGTGGTCTCGGCGACCATGGAATTCTCGCTGTTCAGGATCGGCCCGGCAATTGTAGACCAGAAGATCATCTGCGCGATCTTGCCGGTGGAGAAGCCGTCGACGTTTTCGGCAAAGCCGTATTTGGTCACATTCTTCGGCGCATAGGGCAGCAGGTCGATCAGCATCTGCAAGGCGCCGATGCCTTCCTTGGAATTGACCTGCGGCTTAAAATTCTTCTCCTTGGCGCTGCCGGTCATCAGCACGCCGCCAGTGGTGATGAAGCGAGTGTACCAGTCGACCGCGGCGAGCGAGAAATCGTTGGCGCCGATGAAGGAGCAACCGGCCACGTCGTCGGTGTTGAGCTTCTCGGCGGCAGCCTTGAACTCGTCCCAGGTCTTGGCCGGCTGCAGGCCTGCCGCGTCGAACAGGTCCTTGCGATAGAAATAGATGACCGACCCGGAATGCAGGCCGGGTATGCCGTAGACGTCCTTGCCTTTGCCAACCGTGCCGGAGGCCATGTCGAAAATGCCGACATTCTTCATCGCCGCCGGGATGAGATCGGCGAAATCCCAGTCCGGCGGCGTTTTTGCGGGATCGTCGATATAGGCGTTGAGCTGCTCGTAATAGCCGCCGCCGACCTGCTGGGTCGTCAGGAACCCAAGATACTCGATCAATTCGAACGAGGATTTGTCTGCCTTGAGGTTCTGCAATGTCTTTTCGATCAGCGCGCCGAGTGCCGGCGAGGTGATCTCCAGTTCCATGCCGGTCTCCTCGACGAATTTCGGCATCATGTCGGCGAGCGCGCGATGGTCGTTCTCATCGCCGGTCATCAGGATGTTGATTTTGGTGCCGGCGAACTTCTTCATGTCGAAACCGGCGGCGTAGAGCGGCACGGTGCCGCCAAGTCCTCCAAACGCCGTTGCCAGGCCCAGCATGCCGGCGCGCTGCATCAGGTCGCGGCGCGTCAGGCCGCCTGTATCCACGGCGGCGTTTTCGCCGGGCCGCGGGTGATCCGTCTGCTCTTTTCCGCTCATGTCTCACTCCCCAGTTTCTTCTTTGTTCTGCCGACGGGACTGCATCGGTCCGGACGGCAGATTGCATCCGGCGATCTAAATAGTCAATCGATTGCTTAATGATCGCTCAAACGATTGCTTGAACAAACACGTCGTGTTATCGATGCCGTGCTCTATGGGTGAAAATTGTCTCGGGCGCAGGCGCTTGACAGCTGTCGCGCACGGCCTCTACACGCTGGCAAACAACAATGTGCCAGGCGACTGAATGGCGGCCTTCCAGCGCATCCGAAGCCCGAACCGACAGGGAGGTCGTCGATGAGCCTGGGAAGCGTTGTCGTGACAGGTGCGGGCGACGGCATAGGACGCGCCATAGCGATCCGATTGGCCGCCGACGGCTGGAATGTCGTCGGCCTCGAACTTGACCGGGCGGCAGCCGAGGCGCTTGGCAAGACGCTTGGCAACGGCCATCATGCGGTGTGCGGCGACGCATCCGACCGCTCGGTGCTGAAAGCCGCCCGCGAGGCGGCGGAACAACTCGCGCCGTTGCGCGGATGGGTCAACAATGTCGGCATCGCCTTGATGGGCAATCTGCATGAACCCAATGAGCCCGAGGTCGAGCGTTTGTTCGCCGTCAACCTGATGTCGCATTTCTGGGGCTCGTCCGAAGCCATCCGGACGTGGGTTCGAGACCGGGCGACCGGTTCGATCGTCAATGTCTCCTCGGTGCATGGCCGCTCGGCCTTCAACATGTGGGCGGCCTATGATGTGGCCAAGGCCGGCATCGATGCGCTGACCCGCTATATCGCGGTCGAATACGGGCCGATCGGCATCCGCGCCAATGCGGTTGCGCCCGGCGCCGTCCGTACGGCGCTGGTGCAACGCGTGATCCGCGACAGCCCCGACAGCGCGGTGGCTGAAAAGGAAATGTCGATTCAGCATCCGCTCGAGCGCATCGGCGAGCCGGAGGAGATCGCGGCCGCCGTCTCGTGGCTGATTTCGTCCGAGGCCTCGTTCGTCACCGGCCAGTCGCTGGCCGTCGATGGCGGCTTGACCTCGCGCTGCTACCGCTATGCGCCCGACGCGCAACTGCTCGCCATGTACGGAAAGGGCTGAAGCCTTTGAAGCCAATCAGCCCGCCGGGGCGCGCCACGCTGAAGGACATTGCCCGCACTGTCGGCGTCGACGTTTCCACCGTTTCCAAGGTGCTCAACGACGGCGGCATCAGCGTGCGGCCGCAGACGCGCCAAGCAATCATCGACGAGGCAAGCCGGGTCAACTATCGCCCACATGCGCTTGCTCGCAACCTGCGCACCCAGCGCACCGGCGCACTCGGCATTCTGCTGCCCGACCTCACCAATCCAATCTATGCCGAGACGGTGCATGGTGCGATGCGCCAGGCCGAACGGTCCGGCTACGTCATGCTCATTGCCGAGGTTGCGGACGAGCGCACCTCCGCCGCCGCCTATATGCGGTTGGTCAGCGAACGCCGCATCGACGGGCTGATCATCGCCGTCAGCGCCGAAACCAGCGAGATGATCGCTGCCATCGAGAACAATCCGGTGCCGCACGTCTTCGTCAACCGCCGTTCCAGCATCGGCCGCAGCGTCACCGTCGACGACCAGGCTTCGGGACGGCTTGCCGCGCAGACCCTGATCGAGGCCGGCCATCGGCGCCTCGGCTTCATCGGCGCGTTGCCCGAACTCGACACCTCGCGACGCCGGCGCCATGGCTTCGTCGAAGTCTGCCAGGCTGCCGGCCTGCCGGCCGTCGTCGAAATCGCCGGCCCGGTCTCGCGCCGCGGTGGCTACGATGCCTTGCACAGGCTGCTCGATGAGGCGCAACGCCCGACCGGCGTCTTCGCCTTCAACATGCTGGTCGGCATCGGTGCGCTGGCGGCGGCCCGTGTGCGCGGCGTGCGCGTGCCGGACGATCTTTCGGTGGTCACGCTCGACGGCGAGGACGCCATCTTTACCGCGCCGCCGCTGACCGCCATCATTACCCCGCTCGCCGAAATGGGCGCGCGCGCCGTCGTCGAGCTCGAAGCCATGATCCAGGGGCGCGAACCGCAGGATGTCGTCATCGATATCCCGCCGAAGCTGGTTTACCGCGAATCCGTGGCGCCGCCGCCTCGCTAAAGCGGTTCATCGTTTCACGGAAACGCCGAACCGCTCTATCTCTTTGTTTCTACGCAATTCCGGACGGAAAACCGTTTCACACCTTTCCTGGAATTGCGCTAAAGCCTTCGCGGCTCAAGCCGTCGCCGGACCGGCGACGATGCCGCGGTCGTGCAGGCTTCCGATCTCGCCGTCGCTCAACCCCAGTTCGGTCAGGATCTCGTCGGTGTGCTCGCCAAGTACGGGCGCGCGGACTGCAGGAAGCCGTTCCACCGAGGAGAAATCCAGTGGCGAAGTCGGCGTCAGCAGCGATCCGAGACCGGGGTGATCGACCTTTGCGAACATCGGGTTGTCCGTCGAGCAGCGCGGATCCTCGACCAACAATTGCCGGAATGTCTGGTAAGGCCCCCACGAGACGCCGGATGCCGTGAAGCTGCGCCGCACGTCGGCGAAGCTCCGTGCCGAAAACCACGGCGCCAGTAGGGCGGCGATCGCCTCGCGCGCCGCATAACGCCCGCCTTCGCTGTCGAGGTCGGCGCCGCTTGTTGCCGCGAGCTTTGCCGTGTCCAGCCCGGTCGCCTGCAGCAGTACGGCCCATTGCCGGCCGGTCAGCGCCATCACCATGACGCGGCGGTCGTCGGCGGTGAGGAAATCCCGCCCGAACGCACCATAGAGATAGTTGCCGTCCTTTTCGGCACTGCCTCCAAGTTCGGCCTGCGCCAGCCGACCGAGATTGCCGGTCATGGCCAGCGCTACGTCCGATAGCGCCAGTTTCACCAATGACCCGTTGCCGGTGCGGCTGCGGTGGCGGTCGGCGGCAAGCACGCCCACCGCCGCCATCTCGCCCATCGCGATGTCCCAGGCCGGCAGCACGCTATTGGTAGGCTCCGTGGCGCCGCGCGCGCCGGTGATTTCGGCAAAGCCGGTTGCCGCGTTGACGGTATAGTCGACCTCGCTGGTTCCATCATTGTTGCCGGTCAGCGCGATCATGATGACGTCGTTGCGCCGGTGCTTCAGGGCCTCGTAGGAGAGGGCGCCGCGCGCCGCAAAATTGGTCAGGAAGATGCCGTTGCCCGGCCCCGGTCTCGCGATCAGACTGGCCACGACGTCCTGCCCTTCGGGCGACTGCAGGTTGATCTGGATCGAACGCTTGCCCTTGTTCATGCCGGCCCAGAACAGGCTCTGGCCGTTGTCCGCCACTGGCCACCGGCCATGGTCGAGCCCACCGCCGATCTGGTCGTAGCGGATCACGTCGGCCCCCAATTGTGCCAGCGTCATGCCGCCAAGCGGTGCCGCCACGAAGGCCGAGCCCTCGACGATGCTAAGGCCGGCGAGAATGCCGCCGCTCATGCGAACAGCCCCACTGATCGCCAGTCGAGCACGTCGGAAATCCCGCCATCGGAAGCGGTCGCCCGCACCAGTGAGCGCAAATGCACCAGCCCACCGCCGCCGGGCAGAGGCTCGCAGTGCCCGATGCCGATTTCGGAGTGCAGCGTGTCGCCCTCGTGCACCGGCCCCAGATGATCGCAGTCCTGCCAGCCCAAAATGGTTACCAGCGACGGCAGTGCACGGGTCAACTGTGCCGCTGCCAGCCCGATCGTATGGCCGCCATAGACGAGGCGCTGCCCCGTCTGGGTGCGGTCATGGTGGATCGTCGCCAGGTTCATCGTCAGCCGCGCCAGCTCCGGCGCGCTGCTCACCACATCGCCGCCGGCAAGGCGATGGATGGTGCCGGCGCTGAGATCGTTGAAATGCGGGCCAGGCACCGCCTTGCGGTAAGCGTCGAGGTTCCATCCGCCGATCGCCGCCGGCGCTCCCATGAACTCGGATCGCGGCGGATCGGTTTCGCCCTGCGCGGCACCATCCCCTGCCTGTCTGGCCGGTAGTAGCGCGCACCGGCAGAAATCGAGTACCGGTCGGTCCTCCTGATCGCTGGTGGCGATCCGCATGGTGACCAGGCCGCGCGACGCACGCCCCGGCCTGGCGGCGGCGGACCGCAGCCCGATGATGGTGGTAACGGTCTTCAAACTGTCGCCGATCGCCGGCGCCCGGCGAAAGATCAGACCGCGGTAGAAGAGGTTGGCGATCGCCCGCTGCGTCACCAGCGTCGACTGGCCGATCGCCACGTCCCAGACCAGCGCCGGCGCGGCAAAAGGCTGCTTTAGTCCGGTCACGGATGCCGACAGTGCCGCATCGAAGGCCAGCCTCAGCCTGCCGCCGACGATTGTATGGTGGGCAGCGGCAAGGCCGTCGCTCAGCCGCATCACCGGCGCTCCGTCGAAGCGGTCGCCGATGCGGAGATCCTCGTAGAACGGACCGTCGATGCCTATTGCGGGTGGAGACGTGCTCACGCTGCTGATCCTTCGTCAGCTTCGGCCCGGATCAGAAGGATGCGCTGCCAGCGGCCGCACCACCACCTTCAGCCAGGGGTAGAACGGCAGCGACGCGATCGCCTCATGCAGCGCGGTCGCGTCGGGCGCCTCCCAGATGCCGAAATTCGCCCATCGGCCCGGCTGACGCCACAGCCGGCGCACGATGCCGGCCGCGGCCAATTCCTTGGCGCGACGGCCTTCTGCCGCGATCAGCTCCGCCTTTTGCCGGGGGTCGCCGTCGGGCGGGAAATTGACCTCTATTTCGACCAGAAATTCCATCTCTGGTCCCCTCCAGCCGAATGGGCGCCGACATGCGACAGGATTTCGCCGAGATCCGGCGCCGGTGAGTCCAGCACCTCCATTGTCGCCCGCTCCACGGCATCGCTTATGTCGGCCTTAAGCTGGTCGAGACCGCCCGGCGCCAATATTTTTTCGCCGGCCAGCCGCTCTGCCAGGATGTCGATAGGGTCACGCTTCAGCCAGGCATCGAGCTCGCCGGCCGGCCGATAGGTCGCCGGGTCCGAACGTGAATGGCCGGAATAGCGATAGGTCTTCATTTCGATCAGTGTCGGCCCTCCGCCGCGGCGGGCGCGGGCGACGGCGGTCGCCATCGCCTCCGCCACCTTGTCGACATCCTGCCCGTCGGCGACGACGCCCGGCATGTTGTAGCTCGCGGCACGTATGGCGATGTCCTCGACCGGCGTCGACAGCTGGATACGGGTGTATTCGCCGTAGAGATTGTTCTCGCAGACGAAGACCACCGGCAGCTTGCGGATCGCCGCGAAATTGAGCGACTCGTGGAAGGCGCCGATATTGGCCGAGCCGTCGCCGAAAATGGATACGGCGATGCGGTCCTTGCCGCGGGCGCGAGCCGCCATCGCCGCGCCGCAGGCGATCGGCAGGCCGGCGCCGACGATGGCGGCGGTCGGCAGCAGCCCGACCTCCGGCTCGACCAGATGCATGGAACCGCCGAGGCCACCGGCGCAACCGATGACGCGGCCGCAGATCTCGCCGATGACCGCCGTTGGCGACACGCCGAGCGCCAATGCATGGCCATGGCCGCGATAGGTGCAGGTGACGATGTCGTCGGGATCGATCGAGCGCGCGATGCCGAGCGAGACGGCCTCCTGTCCGCTGGCAAGATGCGTGCTGCCGCGGACGTGCCCTTCGGCGAAGAGTTTCTGGATGCGCTCCTCGACCGCGCGAATCTCGACCATGCGCGTGAGCTGCTCCAGCCTGTTCTTCAAGGCCTCGCGCCGCACGATCGGCACATTCGAATTGGAGAGCGTCATGCTGCGTTCCTCCACCACGGAAGGGGTGGCTTGTTGGTCGAGACAAGCGTTGCGATCTGTTCGGCCACATAGGCCGGGCTCGGCAGGAAACGGGCTTCGAGCGCGCCGCTATAAGGTACGGGCGCTTCGGGAAGCGTGATACGATGCGGCGGCGCCTTCAGCCGGCCGAACGCTTCGATGGCGATCGACGAGACGACATCGCCGCCCCAGCCGCTGCCGGCCGGCGCCTCTTCGAGCGTCACCAGGCGGCCTGTGCGCACAACCGATTCGGCAACGGTCCGGCGGTCCCATGGCCACAGCGTCAGAAGGTCGACGACCTCGATATTGGCGTGGCTGGTTTCCGCTGCCGCGAGCGCCACCCGCCGCATCGCGCCGCAGGTGACGAGCGTCACGTCGGTGCCGGGCCGCGCGATCTCGGCCTGGCCGAGCGGAATGCGGTAGTTGCGGTCGAATTCGTATTCCTCGCGCTCGGCGTAAAGCACACGCGGTTCGAGCACCACCACCGGATCCGGATCTTCGATCGCCGACCGCAGCAGGCCATAGGTCGTGCGTGCATTGCTGGTCACCGCGACCTTGAGGCCGGGCGTGCCGCGGAACCAGTGGTCGAGCATCTGCGAATGCTGGCAGCCAAACCCCTGGCCGGCGCCGGCTGACGCGCGCACGACGAGCGGCGTCGTCAGCCGGCCGCGCGACAGATAGCGCATCGTTGCCGCCTGCGTCGTCAACTGGTCGAGCGCGACGCCGATGAATTCGATGAACATCATCTCGACCACCGGCTTCAGGCCGCAGACGGCAGCACCGACCGCGGCACCCATGAACGCCATTTCCGAAATCGGTGTGTCGATCACCCGTTCGGGGCCGTGCGTGGCAAGCAGCCCCTCGGTCACCTTGAACGGACCGCCGGCGGCGGCGATGTCTTCACCCATGACGATGACGCTGGGGTCATCCGTCATTGCATCGTCAAGCGCCCGCAGAACCGCTTGCCGTATCCAGATTTTAGCCAAGGTTCAGACCTCCCAATGCACTGCTCGGATCGTCGATAGCGTCGGCGAAATCATCGCAGCGGAAAAGATTTGGAAACATTTTTATCGGCACTGGCGTCATTCCGGTTTGTAGCTGCCGAAGGCTTGGGCACTTTCGATGAGCTCGACGCGGAAGCCGTCCGGGTCGATCAGGTAAACCGCCTTGCCGCCCTTGTTCGGCCCGATCGTCGGTGTCACCGGCGGCGACACGGATTTGACGCCCATCGCCGTCAGTTTTTCGTAGAACGACATGAGGTCATCGACGTTGAAGGCGATATGGCCATTGCCGACATTGCCGTTATGCATGTCGACGGGAATCTGCTCGACATTGCGGTATTCCAGAAGCTCGAGGCAGACGTCGGTACCGGGCAGGCGCAGGATGGCGCTGTGCAGGTCGACTTCCGGATAGCCGACCAATTCGCCGATATAGGGCGCACGCGGGTTCCATTGGAACGCCAGCTCGAATCCGAGCACGTCGCGATAGAACGCGATCGAGCGGTCGAGCGAGCGCACGGTGAAGCCGGTGTGATGGGCTTTCGTGATCCTGGCCATTCCGTCTGCGCTCCTTTGGTCAGGCGTTCAGATAGCCGTCGTCGCACATGACGACATGGCCGGTGACCAGTTCCGAGGCGTCGCTGGCGAGGAACACCGCCGTGCCGATCAGTTCGCGCGGCAAGCCGAGTCGCGGCCGCGGCATACGCGCCTTGATGAAATCGGCGGTGATCGAGCTTGTCGCTCCCGCCGCCCTGGTCAGCGGCGATTCCATCAGTGTCGGCCCGATGCCGTTGACCCTGACGCCGCGGTCGCGCCACTCGAGCGCCAGTGCGCGGGTGACCTGCAGGACGCCGCCCTTCGACGCGAGATAGGCGCTCGCCCAGGGATAGGCTTTGAACGAGCCGATCGAGGCGATGTTGATGATCGAGCCCTTGTTCTGGCCGAGCATCACTCCGCCAAAGGCCTGGCAGCAGAAATACGTGCCCTTCAGGTTGAGGTCGAGGATGAAGTTGAATTTGTCCTCGGGGAACTCCTCGGCCGGGCTGCGGAAGGCCGAGCCGGCGCTGTTGACCAGTATGTCGACATGGCCGTGACCGCGCTTGACCGCCTCGGCCAAGGCGAAGCACTGGTCGCGCTTGGTGACATCGAGGCTGGCGACCTCGGCTTTGCCACCCTGTTCGGCGATCGTTGCGCGCGTCGCTTCGGCGCCGGCCATGTTGATGTCGGCAACGATGACGGTGACGCCCAATTGCGCGTAGCCGATCGCGATCGCGGCACCCAGCCCGCTGCCGCCGCCGGTCACGACGGCGACGCGGCCGGAGAGGTCGAAGAGGCCCGCTGCATAATTGGCGGGAACGGTCTGGTCGTCGGTCATCGCTATGCCCGTGTCTAGGCCGCTCCGCGGCGGCTTTGGTCAGTTGAGAATGTGGTCGGGATCCTGGTGCGGTTGGCTCAGCGCCCATTCCCGGTTGAGCATGTCGCCGAAGCCGGGTTTGGCAGGAAGCGGCTTCATCAGCCCGCCCTTGATGATTTCCGGTTGCACCAGGCTGTCCGCATAGGGGTCGACGCCGCTCCACGGCACGCCCCATTCGACCGGCTTGTCGGAAAAGCCCCAGGCGCTGAACACCTGGCTGTGCACATGCGCGAACATGTGCGGACCGAAATCGACGCCCGCGGCAAGGCACTCGTCGATAATGGCGCGGCCGCCGGTAATCCCACCCATGCAGGTCAGGTCGACGCGCACGCGGTCGACGGAGCCGGCCATGATCAGCGCTTCGGGATAGTAAGAGCCGCCCTGTTCGTCGCCTTGCCAGATCGGCATTGGCACGCGTTTGCGCAGCTCGGCGAGCTTCCTGGCGTTTCCCGGCGGGAAGATGTCTTCGATGCAGCCCATATTGAGATCGGCGAGGCGGTTGGCATAGGCGGCAGCCGCGTCGACGTCCGAGAACATCCAGACCAGATCGGTGCCGAGCCAGGCGTCCGGCGCGTTCCTGCGCGCGGCGCGCAGCCGCGCTTCGGATTCATCCAGCGTGACGCCCATTGGCGCCTTGAACCGGCGCCAGCCCGCGGCATAGAGCCCTTTCACCTGCTCGCCGATCTGCTGCGGGTTCATCAGCGCCGGCGGGTAGCCGACGATCGCGGTTGCCGGCATTGGCGCGGTTGTTCCGCCGAGGAACTCGGCGATCGACTTGTCGGCTATCTTTGCTGCCGCGTCCCATGCGGCGAGGTCGACCTGCGACAGCGCGCGCAAGCCGACACCGGCGCTGTGCGAACCGTAGCTGCGCCCCTTGGCTGTCTTGAAGGTCTTCACGCGGTCGCCAACGTCGGTACCGATATAAACTGGGGCGATGCTCTTGCGGATCTGCTCGGCGCAGGCGCCATCCCGCGTCAGCGTGAACGACCAGCCCTCATGGCCGGACTGCGTGCGCAGCCGCACGACCACAAATTCCCTTTGCTTCATCACCCAGTCGCCAAAGATCACCGGCGCCGGCAATTGGCCCTGTATGGCGGCGACGCTGATATCGACGATAGTTGAAGGACCAGGCATTCCATCCCCTCCCAAGGACCCCGGCCGACCCGGGAAAGCGGAGCAACCATAGCCCCGCGAGGCGGTTTGGTCAACCGATTGATCTGGTCTGGTCAAACGATTGACATAGATTCTCGAATTGCCTAGTCTCGCGCCACAATTTCTGGTGCGGGACCGCTTTTGTCGGCAGTCGCCAACGGTGCGAAATGCGCTCCTGCATCGCCCGCGCCTGGCTGCTTGCAGGCCGTTGCGCAGGGAAGGGTGTTGATGGGATCGATCAGCCTGCAGAAGGTCGGCAAGCTCTATGGCGCCGTTTCGGCGGTCCATAGCGTCGACCTTGAGGTCGAGGACGGCGAGTTCGTCGTCTTCGTCGGCCCGTCCGGCTGCGGCAAGTCGACATTATTGCGCATGATCGCTGGGCTGGAATCCATCACCACCGGCAAGATCAGCATCAATGGCAAGGTGATGAACGAGGTGTCGCCGCGCGATCGCGACATTGCCATGGTCTTCCAGAACTATGCGCTCTACCCGCAAATGACGGTGCACGAGAACATCGCCTTCGCGCTGCAGTTGCGTAAATTTGCCAAGGCCGAGATCGACCGCCGCGTCAGCGAAGCGGCGCGAATTCTCGACCTCGCCGATCTGCTTGACCGTAAGCCGCGCGAGCTCTCCGGCGGCCAGCGGCAGCGTGTCGCCATGGGCCGCGCCATTGTGCGCGATCCGGAGGCCTTTTTGCTCGACGAGCCGCTCTCCAATCTTGACGCGAAATTGCGCGTCCAGCTACGCGCCGAGCTCAGCCGCCTGCATGTGCGGCTCGGCGTCACCACAATCCATGTCACCCACGACCAGGTCGAAGCGATGACGCTCGGCAGCCGCGTCGCCGTCTTTTCGCGCGGCGCGCTGCAGCAGTACGACACGCCGCACGCGCTCTATCACGCGCCGTCCAACATTTTCGTTGCCGGTTTCATCGGCAGCCCGGCGATGAATTTCCTTGAGGCAACTGTAGTCGATGCCGGGCGCGGCAAGATGGTCGTGTCCATCGGCGACGGTCGGCTGGTTGTGACACCGAAGTCGGATGCCCACGACCTTCCGGCCGGCAGAACATTGCTGGTCGGCCTCCGGCCGGAGCACCTGTCATGGCGGCCTGCAGGCGAAGCTTCGGCCAGCGGGGGGGCAGCAAGCCGTCTGGCCGCCCGTGTCGAGCTGGTCGAACAGCTCGAACCTGAATCCTTCATCGCGGTGGCTCCAGCCAATCCCCAGGTCGTCATCCGCACCGCTGATGATTATTCGATCGGCACTCCCGCCGATCCGGCCGAGCTGGTGCGCCGGGATGCCCGCCTGATCGTGCTTCGCGTCAGCGCCGACAAGGTGCCGCGCCGCGACACGATGCTGGAACTCGTCATCGATGGTAGCCGCGCGCATCTCTTCGACGGCACCACGGGCAAGGCGCTGTGATGAGAACGCGTGCCGCCTCGAATTTCACCGAAGTCTTTGCGCTCGATCTTGGCGGGGGTCTTGTCGTCTGGCAACGAAGAAGTGGGTGTTTTCAAGCGCCCATCCGCCGCGAAGCCTGGCTGCCAGCCGGCGGACTTCCTTCAACCCTCGCCTTGCGGACGGAGAACTGACGATGCGTTCCACACTCAAGATGCCCAAGGTCGGCGATGCCGTCGATGAAGTCGTCATCAGCGAAATCCAGGCCAGCATCGGTGCCAAGATCACCGAGGGGCAAACCCTGTTCACGGTGGAGACCGACAAAACCCAGGTCGAGGTTCCCGCACCCTTCGCCGGAACCGTCATCGAGATATTGATCGCTGTCGGCGATGACGTGAGGACCGGCGCCCCGACCCTGGTGCTCGAGGTCTGACATGCCGAGGGTTCATTCGGCCCGCGACGAAAGGTTTGGCTCGTATCTCGACGACTACGAGATCGGCGACGTGTTCAAGCACTGGCCGGGCAAGACCGTTACCGAGGCCGATGACCACCTCTTTTGCCTGCTGACCATGGCGGCCAGCCCGCTCCACATCGACCGCCATTTCGCCGAGACCGAAATGGCGCAAGGCCGCAATGTCGTCGTCGGCACCTATGTCTACTCGCTGCTTCTCGGCATGAGCGTACCCGACATTTCCGGACGCGCGGTCGCCAATCTCGGCCTTAGCGAGCTGCGCCATCTCGCTCCGTTGTTCCATGGCGATACGCTCTATGGCGAGACCGAAATACTGGCGCAGCGTCCATCCGCCTCCAGGCAGGGCGAGGGGGTTTTGACCGTTCGCACGGATGGGTTCAACCAGGACCGGCTCAAAGTCTGCACATTCACGCGCTCGGTCCTGCTGCCGCTGCGCCCCGGGAAGGACGCGTGATGGACAAGCCGGCTCCGCCAGCGACCAAGACCGTGCCGAAGGCCGAAGCGTCGGGGCCGCTCGACGGCGTCCGCGTCATCGAGCTGGCCACCGTCGTAGCCGGGCCGGGTGCCGGCCGTTATCTTGCTGATTTCGGCGCGGAGGTCATCAAGGTCGAGGGGCCGGGTGGCGATCCGACCCGCCGCATGGGGTGGACCGGTCCGGGGGAAACGGATTCCTATTTCTGGAAACTGGTCAACCGAAACAAGCAGGTCATTGCGCTCGACCTCAAGACCGATACCGGCAAGGAAAATCTCTGGTCGCTGCTGCTCGACGCCAACGTACTGATCGAGAACATGCGGCCGGGCAAGCTCGAGGCGCTGGGTTTTGCGCCGGACGAACTGCTGCGCCGCAATCCCAGGCTGGTGATCCTGCGCATCACCGGTTTCGGCCAGGATGGTCCCTATGCCATGCATCCGGGCTTCGCCACGATTGCCGAGGCGATGAGTGGGTTTTCCGGGCTCCTCGGCGAGGCCGGGGGCCCGCCGCTGCTGCCGCCGATCGCCATGACCGACGAAGTCACCGCCCTTGTCGGCGCCTTTGCGGCGCTGGCGGCGCTGCGTCATGCCGAGCGGACAGGCGAAGGCCAGACAGTCGACGTCAATCTGCTCAACTCGATGTTCCAGATCATGGGGCCGTTACCGTCCGCCTATGCCCATCTCGGCTATCTGCAGCCGCGGCTCGGCTCCGGCATCCCCTACACCGTCCCGCGCGGCACCTATCGCTGCGCCGATGGCGTGTGGGTGGCGATTTCGAGCTCGTCCGATTCCGTCGCCCGCCGCGTCCTGGCCTTGATCGGTCACGGTGACGATCCCCGCTTTGCCGGCTTCCAGGCCCGCAGCCAGAACCGCGAGGCATTGGAGGCCTATGTCGCCGCCTGGGTCGCCGGCCGGCCATCCGAGGAGGTGCTGCGCGAGTTCCGCCGCGTCGATGCGGCAATCGCCAAGGTCCTCGACATGAGGGACATCTTTGACGACGAGCATTTCCGCGCCCGCGGTATGATCGCCGAAGTGGACGGCGTGGTGATGCAGAATGTCGTTGCCGGCATGTCGAAGACACCCGGCCGCCTGCGTCATCAGGGCCGTCCGTTCGACGCCGATACCGAGGCGGTGCTCGCCCGCTTCGCTGGGGGTCGGGGAGCCGCAAAGAAGCCGACGCAGAAGACCTGAACCACTTCAGTCCGGCGCGAGATTTCGGCGCAGCAATTTGCCGTTGGCGCTGCGCGGCAGGCTCGGCACGAAGAACACCTGTTTCGGCCGTTTGTAGGCGGCGAGCCTTTGCCCCGCCAGGGCGACGATATCTTCGGCGCTGACGCTGACGCCTGCCTTGCGCACGACATAGGCCGCGATGACCGAGACATCGTCGCGCACCCGGTGTTCGGCAACGGCGATCTCGGCGACGCCGGGGCAGGGCGCAAGCGCTGCCTCGACTTCCAGCGGCGAGACGCGGAAGTCGCCAGCATTCATCATGTCGCGTTCGATTTTCAGTTTCGCGACATGGAAAACCCGGATTCTGGCGGCGACAATACGCGACGTGGCGCGCGTTTCCGGCGTGTCCGTCGGAACCGTTTCACGGAGCTTGAACGCGCCTGAGACTGTCAGGCCGGACACGTTGGGGAAGGTACGCGCGGCAATCCAGTCGCTCGGCTTCCAGCCCGATTCGCGCGCCCAGAACATGCGCCGTCGAAACACCATGACGGTTGGTTTCGTCATCGACGACATTGCCAATCCCTGGCATGCCAGTTGCTTCAAGGCGGTGGACGCGGAAATGCGCCAGCGCGGCTATTCGCTTTACCTGATGAGCACCAACGGCCGCGCCACCATGCTGCAGCATGGGCGGGCCGACGGCATGATCATGACCATCAACAACGAACAGGATGCGCGCACCATCAAGCGCTTAAAGGAGTTACGGATCCCTTCGGTACTGCTCGATCGCGACATTCCGCTCGAGATCGACGCGGTGCTGACCGAGCACGCCACCGGGTTGCGGCAGGCGACAAGCTATCTGATCGAACTCGGGCACCGTCGCATTGCCATCATCACGGCCGGCAGCGACATCAGGCCGGGCCGTGAACGGGTGCGCGGCTTCGTCGAGGCGTTCCAGCGCAGCGGCCTGCCGGTGCCGCAGGACCTGATCCGCTCGCAAAGCCTCTCGGTGGACTTCGGTTTCCGCGAGGCCACCGCCCTGTTGCAGATGGAGGAGCGTCCAACCGTCATCATCGCCGCCGGCAACCGCATTCTGGTCGGCTTGCTGCGCGCCATCCAGCAGCAAGGCGTTTCGGTCCCGGGCGATATCTCGCTGATCGGCTGCGACAGGTCGGACGTCGCGCTGCTTTATCCCGGCCCGATCACGCTCATCGACCGGGCCGTCGAGGAGATCGGCCGCACCGCGGCACAGCTTCTGCTGGAGCGGCTCGGCGGCCAGCGCGAGCGGCCGGCGCAACGCATCGCCTTTCCGACCCATCTGATCCTCGGCGGCTCCTGCTTGCCCGTCCCGAAATAGAGGCGGTTCACGGCCTGGTTACTGCCGAATTGGATCGTCTCTATTCAGATCAGGTCGGCTCTGGCGAGGTCGCGCATCAGATGGCTGGCGCCATAGGTCCAGTGCGGGCAGTCGGGTGACAGCCGCACGCGGTTGACCAAGGCGCCGAACTTCTCCGACGAGATGGTGACGATGTCGCCGACCTTGTGGGTAAAACCCTTGCCTTTTTCGCCGCGATCCTTCGACGGCACGAACATCGTGCCGAGATAGAGCGCGAGCCCGTCCGGGTATTGGTGGTGCGGCCCCATCGCGGCGGCGACCAGCTCTTCCGGCGAACGGCTGATCTCGGCCATCGAACTGGCGCCCTCCAGCGAGAACCCGTCCTGGCCCTCGACCTTCAGCCGTACGACCGCCTTCTTCACGTCGCCGATGGAAAATGTCTCGTCGAACAGCCGGATAAAGGGGCCAAGTGCTGCCGAAGCGTTGTTGTCCTTGGCTTTGCCGAGCAGGAGCGCCGAGCGTCCCTCGACGTCGCGCAGATTGACGTCGTTGCCGATCGTCGCCCCGACAATCCTGCCGCTGCTGGCGGCAATCATGGCGATCTCCGGCTCCGGATTGTTCCATGTCGAAACCGGATGCAGGCCAACATCGGCGCCGAAGCCGACCGAGGCCATCGGCTGGCATTTGGTGAAGATCTCGGCATCGGGCCCGATGCCGACTTCCAGATATTGCGACCAGGCGCCGCGCGCGATCAGCTTGGCCTTGATCTCCATCGCTTCCGGCGAGCCGGGTTTGAGCTTCGACAGATCGTGGCCGATCAGCCCGGCGATGTCGGCTCGAATGGCGTCCGCCTTCTCCGCCGAGCCGCGCGCCTGTTCCTCGATGACGCGCTCGAGCAGGCTGACGACAAAGGTAACGCCAGACGCCTTGATCGCCTGCAGGTCGACGGGGGACAGTAGGTACGGCGTTCCCGGATCGCGCGCTGTCTCGAAACTGTTGGCGGCAATGGCTTCGAGCGGGCCGATCGGCCGCCCCTTGGCCGAGCGGACGTGTCCTGCCGGATCCGGCAATTCGCAAATGTCGCGTACGGTCGGTGCCACATTTGACGTGATGTCGAAGACCGTGCCGTCGCGCACCGTGACCACCAGCGGATGGGAAGCATCGCTCGTCCGGGCGCGGCCTACGAAGAGGCCCTCGGCGGGCAAATGTGTGGCGTTCGTCATGACTTACGTTTCCTGTTGTCTTGTCCTTTGGCCGCGGCACTTTCAACAAATTCCCGCCAAACGTCTATCCCGCTTCCAGGGTGAGCTTTGTCAATTCTTTCCAGCGGTCTTCGCATCGCTGGACCTTGATCGAGCCTGACGTGCGCCAATGGCCATGGAAAACGCTCTTTCAAAATAATGAAACCGTCGCTAGGGTTTTCACTTACTGAAATCTCCAGGTGACGCTTGCGCTTACGGTTTTCCGATCCAATCTGGCAAAAGCCGCGGACAGCAACCGCGTTCCAGTCGCTTTTTCCAGCCGGCCGACGCGTCGATGTCGTCATCGTCGGCGGCGGCATCATGGGGCTGTCGACGGCCTTGCACGCCGCCCGGCTCGGTCTTGCCGTCCAGGTGGTGGACGCCGGCGAAATCGGCAATGGCGCATCCGGCCTGAACGGCGGTCAGGTCATTCCCGGCCTGAAATACGATCCGGACTGGCTGCTGGAGCATTTTGGTCCGGAGCGCGGCGAAGCGCTCGTCAACTTTGCCGCCTCGACCGCTGACACCGTCTTCGAATTGATCCGCGACGAAGGACTGGCGGTGCCGTTCGTCCGTAATGGCTGGATCCAGGCGGCGCATACCGAGACCGCGCTAAAAGCGGCGGCAAACCGGGATCGGCAGTGGCGCGCCCGCGGCGCCGATGTCCGGCTGCTGAGCGCGACGGAGATTGCGACGATGACCGGCGCGCAAGGCTATCTCGGCGGCTGGCTCGATCGCCGCGCCGGTGTCATCGATCCGCTCGCCTACACGTCGGAACTGGCGCGCGTCGCTGCCGCGGCGGGCGTGAAGATCGCCGAACGCCAGAACGTGATGCAGATCAGCAAGGATGCTGGCATTTGGCACGTTTCGGCGGAAAGCGGCGCCGAACTGAAGGCCAAGGTGGTCGTTCTGGCGACCAACGCCTGTACCGGCGGCCTGCTCCCCGGCCTCGCCGAGACGATCGTTCCGCTGCATTCCTTCCAGATCGCGACAGCGCCGCTATCGTCCAATCTCGCTGCGGAGATCCTGCCGGAAGGGCAGGCGGTTTCGGATTCGCGCCGCATCCTCGTCTATTACCGCAAGAGTGCCGACGGCCGGCTGGTGCTCGGCGGGCGCGGCCGCATGGCTTTGCCGAACGGCCCGGCCGACTGGGCGCATCTTGAACGCGCTCTGCTGCGGCTTTATCCGGCGCTGTCAGACATTGCCATTGAAAAGCGGTGGTTCGGCAGGGTGGCAATGACGCCGGACCATCTCCCGCATATCCACGAGCCAGAGAAGGGTCTCCTGGCGGTCGTCGGCTGCCAGGGCCGCGGCATCGGCCTGATGACCGCGCTTGGCGAGCGCATCGCCTCCTATCTGTCGAGCGGCGACACCAGGCAATTGCCGTTCCCGATATCGCCGATCCGGCCGATCCCTTTTCACGCGTTTCGGCAGGTCGGCGTTGCCGCGACCATCGCCTGGTACCGGATGCTGGACGCGTTCGAACGCTGACTTCATTCCCAAACGTGAAACAGCTTGACAGTTTCACCAATATGAAAAAAGCTTAGTCCATTTCAAATTTCGACGGACAGTCAATGTCGACCATTGCCGCAACGCAGCCGCTGCCGGAAACCCGGTCTTCGCCGGGCTTCCGCTTCGCTATGCTGCTGCCCGGCGGGCTGGTCACCTTTCTGCTGATCCTTTTCGCCCTTGGCTTGGTGTTCTTCCTCGCCTTCCGCGGCAATGACGGCTCGCTGCTGGGGGCCGGTTTTACGCTTGCGAATTTCGTCACTGTGGCCACCGATCCGCTGTACTGGACGGTGACGCTGCGCTCGCTGGGCGTCGCCGGCCTGGTCACGCTCGCAACCGTCGTCACCGCCTATCCCGTCGCCTATTATCTGGCTTTCCATGCCGGGCGGCGGCGTGGGCTGCTGCTGTTCCTGCTGACCCTGCCGTTCTGGACCAGCTATCTCCTGCGCGTCTTCGCCTGGAAGATCGTGCTTGCCTATAATGGCGTGCTGAACTCGGCGCTGATTGAAAGCGGCATCTGGTCGGAGCCGACATTGGCGTTCTTGAATACGCCGACAGCAGTCGTTGTCACGCTCGCCCACGCTTATGCGCCGTTCGCTATCCTGCCCATCTATGTGGCGCTGGACACCATCCCGAAATCGCTGCTCGAAGCCGCTTCCGATCTCGGCGCAAAACCGTTCACCAGCTTCCGCCGCATCGTGCTGCCAAATTCGATGCCCGGCGTGCTGGCCGCGGCCCTCGTCGTTTTTGTGCCGACGGTCGGCGACTACGTCACGCCGGCGCTGGTCGGCGGCCCGGCCAGCACCATGATCGGCACGCTTATCCAGGCCGAGTTCGGCAAGGCCAATGACTGGCCGTTCGGCGCCGCACTCGCCGTCGCCGTCATGCTGGTCATTCTCGCCGTGGTGCTGGTGGTGCGCTTCGCCGACCGCCGATACAGCAGCCGCACATGAACGGGACGCGTATCGATGCAAGGCAGGGCGGCGGCTGGCTCGGTGCCTATGTCCTTGCCTATCTGGTGTTCCTGTATTTGCCGATATTGCTGATCCCGCTGTTTTCCTTCAACAATTCCGTCCAGGCGGCATTTCCCCTGCAAGGCTTTACGCTTGAATGGTACGGCACGCTGTTAGGCAATTCGGCGCTGTCCGGTGCGCTCGCCAACAGCCTCGTCATCGGCGCCATTGCCGCCACCGGCGCCACGCTCTGTGGCATCACGGTGTCCTATATGGACCTCTACGGACGCTCGCCGCTGGCCGCCACCATCAGTGCCATAGCGCGGCTGCCGATCCTGATCCCAGGCGTCATCGTCGGCATATCGCTGCTCATCCTGGTCAACCTCGCCGGCTTTGGGCCGTCGCGCATTGCCATTGTGCTCGGCCACATATTGGTGGCGCTGCCGGCGACGGTGGTGGTCATGCGCAGCCGCTTCGCCGTCATTCCGAAGACCATCCGTGAGGCAGCACTCGACCTCGGCGCCTCCGACTGGACGACCTTCAGGCGGGTGATGCTGCCACTCAGCCTGCCCGCCATTATTTCGGCGTTCATGCTGGCCTTCCTGAGCTCGTTCGACGAGTTCATCGTCGCCTTCTTCCTTGCCGGCACCGAGCCGACGCTGCCGCTTTATATCTGGAGCCAGCTGCGCTTCCCAAAATCGCTGCCGACCGTCATGGCGCTGGGCACGGCGATCCTGGCCGTGTCCTTCGTCACCGCCGCACTCGCCGAAATCCTGCGCCATCGCGGGCTCGCTGCCACCCGGCGGTCAGCGCCCGCCAGCCTGTCAAAACCAGAAGAAACCGAAAGAGGAGAACTGCAATGGCATTCGACCTGAAATCGATAACGACAAAGGCAGCGAAAACCGGACTGGCCGCCTTCGCACTGGCGCTTGCGTCGACTGTCGCCTTTGCCGGCGACAAGCTGCAATATTTCACCTGGTCGGGCTATGAGCTGCCCGACTTCAACAAGAGCTTCCTCGCCGTGCACCCCGATGGTGTCGAAGCCTCGATGTTCGGCGACGACGATGACGCCTTCACCAAGGTCAAGGCCGGCTTCCGCCCCGATGTCGCGCACCCATGCTATGACAAGGTGGCGCGCTGGAACAAGGAAGGCCTGCTGCAGCCGATCGACACCAAGCGCATCAAGAACTGGGATTCGATCTTCCCGGTCTTCAAGAACCTGCCCGACCTGCAGGCCGGCGACGGCAAGGTCTGGATGGTGCCGTGGGACTGGGGCAACACCTCGATTCTCTACCGCACCGATCTGGTGAAGAACCCGGAAGCGAGCTGGAACCTGCTCTGGGACAAGCAATATGCCGGGCGCATGGCGACCATCGATGCCGTCCACGATACTCCGGTGGTGGCGGCCCTTCTTGCCGGCGTCAATCCATTCGACATGACGGCGGAACAGATGGACAAGGTTGCGGAGAAACTGCGCGAGCAGCGCCCGCTGCTCTCGAACTACACCACCGACATGACATCGGTCGAACAGGCGCTGGCGAGCGGGCAGTTGGTCGCCGCCATGACCTGGAACGCATCGGCCACGTCGCTGAAGAAGCAAGGCGTGCCTGTCGAGTTCATGAAGCCGAAGGAAGGCATGCTTACCTGGGCTTGTGGTTTCGTCATGCTCAAGGATGCAAAGAACGTCGACCTCGCCTATGACTTCATCAACAGCCGGCTGGAAACGGACTCAGGCAAATACCTGATCCAGGCCTACGGCTATGGCAGCTCGACCAGCTCGGCTTTCGCTGCCGTGCCGAAGGAGGAGCTGGAGAAATTGCAGCTGCCGTCCGATCCGGAAGTGATGCTGAAGACCACCATCTTCACCGGGCCGATGAAACAGAATGATGAACTCGCCAAGATGTTCGAGAAGGTCAAGGCGGGCGGCTGAGCCTGCTTCTTCCTTCTCCCCTTGGGGAGAAGGTGTCGCCGAAGGCGACGGATGAGGGGTGTTCCAGATGGCACCGACGGCACTCCGCCCAACACCCCTCATCCGTTTCGGCGCTTCGCGCCTATCCACCTCCTCCCACAAGGGGAGAAGGGGAAACCTTACCAAACAAGGACGAACGAATGGACATGCTGGACGAAGCGGCTGAGAAGCCGAAGGACGACGCCGACGTCAGGGTCGGCCGGCGCGTGCGGGCGCTAAGGCTGGAGCGTAATCTCTCGCTGGCCGAACTTGCAGCCAAAGCCGGCGTCTCGATCGGAGCGCTGAGCCAGATCGAGCGCGGCATGTCGTCATTGCGGGTCCGAGTGATCTGGCCGCTCGCCGCCGCCCTCGACATCGAGCCGTCCGCGCTGATCGCCGACGGCAACGACGCCGGCAACGATCTTTATTGTGTGCGCGCCAACAGCCGGCGGCAGATCCCGGTCAAGTCGGAAGGCATTGCCAAGGCACTGCTGTCGCCGCCGGCCGCTACGCTGACCGGCATGCTGGTGACGGTGGAGGCCGGTGGCGGCACCGCCGAAGCCTACGCCCATGCAGGCCATGAATTCGGGTTCGTCCTTTCGGGCGAGGTCGAGCTGGTGGTCGATTCGACCAGATACGGCCTGAAGGCCGGCGACAGCTTCGCCTTCAAGAGCACCTTGCTGCATGCCTTCCGCAATCCGGGCAGCGAGCGCTGCCAGATCCTGTGGGTCAACACGACCAAACCGTCCGAGGTTCGCGATGGCGCCTGATCCGCTCGTCCGGCTGGACAAGGTCTCCAAGATATTCCCCGGCAGCATCGTCGGGCTCGATGCCGTCGATCTCGATATTTCGCGCGGCGAGTTCCTGACCCTGCTCGGACCATCCGGCTGCGGCAAGACCACCAGCCTGCGGGTCATCGCCGGCTTCGAAAGCCCGTCGAGCGGCAAGGTTCTGCTCGAAGGCCGCGACATCAGTGCGCTCAGGCCCTTCGACCGTCCGGTCAATACCGTATTCCAGGACTACGCGCTGTTCCCGCACATGAACGTCGCCGAAAATGTCGGCTTCGGCTTGTCGCTGCGCAAGCTCTCCGGTGCCGAACAGGCGAAGCGCGTCGGCGCAGCGCTCGACATGGTCGGCCTTGCTGAAAAGCTCGGCGCCCGCGTGTCCGAATTGTCGGGTGGCCAGCGCCAGCGCGTCGCGCTTGCCCGCGCCATCGTCTGCGAACCGCGCGTGCTGCTGCTCGACGAGCCGCTGTCGGCGCTCGATGCGCATCTGCGCGAACAGATGCAGGTCGAATTGAAGCGACTGCAGTCGCGCCTCGGCACCACTTTCGTCATGGTCACGCACGACCAGACCGAGGCGCTGTCGATCTCTGATCGCATCGTCGTCATGAACAAAGGCCGCATCGAGCAGATTGCGCCGCCGGCGACCCTCTACGACCGGCCCGCCACCAAATTCGTTGCCAGCTTCATCGGCACGATGAACCTTCTGCAGTCGCGCTTCGTCGGCCGTGACGGCGAGCGCTTGCGGTTCGCCGCCGGCGCCCTGCCGCTGGAAGCGGTTTCGGAGACGGGCGAACTGCCTGGCGAGGGCACGGTGCGCACCATCGGCGTGCGTCCGGAGGACCTTTTGGCGACGACAGAGGCCGCGGCCGGTACTGCACCGGTGCGGGTGAACAGCATCGTCTTTCACGGCCGCACCTTGCGCCTTCATGCAGAGCTGGGGCAGGGGACACAGGTGGTGATCGACGCGCCGCGCCGGGCGGAGGGTTTTCAATTCAGCGTCGGCGACGTGGCGCATATCAGCCTGCGCCGTGGCGCCAACTGCCCTATGCTGTCCAGCTAGGCAACGGCCGCGAATACGCCGACCGGGCGATCCACGATTTCCTCGAGATCAAGGGCATCATCGGCTACGGCGCCTGAGCCATCAACATACGGCCGACCGAAATGTGGTTGCGAGCATTGATGCTGCCAGCACCAGCGCTCGTATCATTTCCGTTTGATTTGTTCCCTTTTTGTTCTATTCTGCTTGGCTGGGCGGGAATGGCTTTGAGAGGAGCAATGAACATGAATGAGCTGCCCGCATTCAGGATCACCGAAAACGGCCAAGCCGTGTTCAACTGGCAGGAGCTGGATCGGCGCTGGAATGACCGGCTGTTCTTCGCCATTCTTCTTGAAAGTACGATCGCCGTGCCGCTTGCACGCCGGGCCGCCGTCTGGCGGCGAGAATCGGGATTGCGAGGGCAAGCGTTTCCGGCAGAACGCCTGCACATCTCGCTTGTTGGGCTCGGCGATTATGATGGACTGCCGGAGGAATTGGTCAAAATCGCCCGCCACGTCGCCTCGATGGTCCAGGCGAAACCGTTTGAGGTGTCGTTCGATCGGTTGTCGGCTTTCGGCGGCGGTGCGTTGGTGCTGCGTGGCAGCGACGGCGTCCCGCCGCTGCAAGCGTTCTGGCGCAATCTTACCGCCCTGATCGCCGACAGCCCGCTGAAGCCCTTTGTGGGGAGCTCCTTTGAACCTCATGTTAGATTGCTTCGTGACAAATTGCGGGTTCAAAGGGTTCGAGAACGGGCGATCGAACCGATCAGCTGGACCGTACGTGACTTTGTGCTCATCCGCAGTCTGATCCGGCAAGGCCGGTACGAAGAGCTCGGGCGCTGGCGGTTGAACGGCCACGACGATTCCGTGGCCGCAATGTGAGCCAAGCCAGGGTCCCCTCAGATCGTCTTGACGTAGCCCGCCAACTGATCCGCCACCGTGCCCCAGCCGTCGTAAAAGCCCATCTCCTCGTGGCTGTTGCGCGTGGCTTCGTCGCGGTGGATAGCGGTCGCGGTGTAGCGCGTCGCCTCGCCCTGCGATTGCAGCGATATGACCGCTGTGATGAATGGGTCGCCTGACGGCCGGTAGCCGGGCAGCAGCGCATCGGTCCACACCAGCCGCTCGTTCTGAACAATCTCGAGGTAGCAGCAACGCCTGTCGTTGACCTCCTTGCCGTCGGGCGACTGCATGCGGGTGCGGAACAGACCGCCGGGCCGCAGGTCGATCTCGCAATCGGTGATGATCCACGGCTTCGGCGTGAACCATTGGCGGACATGCTCGGGCCTCGTCAGGGCCGTCCACAGCAGTTCTCGCGGCGCCTCGATCGTCCGTTCGAGCACGAGGTCGAGCTTCGGATCGGGTTGGAACAACGGGGCCATATTCATCTGTCTTTCTCCTTGAGTTTCAGCACGTAGTCGTCGAACTGGCCGAGACGGCGCTCCCACAGCGCCCGCTGGTCGGCCAACCAGTTTTCCGCGAGCTTCAACGGCTCCGGCGCGAGCCGGTAGGTCCTGACGCGGCCTGCCTTCTCCGAATGCACCAGCCCGCAGCCTTCCAAAACCCGGAGATGCTCGATGAAGGATGGCAGGGCCATCTCGAACGGCTGCGCAAGCTCGCTGACCGAGGCGGGACTTCGGTTCAGTCGCTCGACCACGCGTCGCCGGGTCGGATCGGCGAGCGCCCGGAAAATGCCGTTGATCGGCGGGGGGCTTTCGGTCTGCAGGCTCGTCATGGTCATTTCCTTGCCTCGGCCATTCCGCGTGACCAGAGTTGGCTTAGAAAACACTTAGGGAAAGTCCTTACTATTGGCAAGCCCCAAAATCGCGGAGCCCGGCGAGGCCGCTGGAAAAGTGAGAGGCGCGGTTTTAGGGTGCCGTCAGCTTCGACTGGTCCGAGGACGCGTTTTGACGATCACCATGTACGGCATCACCAATTGCGATACGGTCAAGAAGGCGCGTTCCTGGCTGGCGAGCCACGATGTTGCCTATCGCTTTCACGACTACAGGGCAGACGGGCTTGACGCGGATCGGCTGAACGGCTGGTCAGGCAAGGTCGGCTGGGAAATCCTGCTCAACAAGGCGAGCACGACGTTCCGTGAACTGTCGGACCAGGACAGGATGGGTCTGGACGAGAACAAGGCCAAGGCGCTGATGCTGGCCAAACCGACGATGATAAAGCGACCGGTGCTGGAACTTGGCGACAGGGTTCTCGTTGGCTTCAAGCCTGATGTTTATCAGCAGGCGGTGAGTGGGAAATAGGACCGACCCGCCGCGATCCGTCGCGCCCCCTCTGTCCTGCCGGACATCTCCCCCTCTAGTGGGGTGATTGGATGTCACTTCGGCGTTCGCTAGTCTCCAAAGAAGGGCGCTTTCGGCGAAGCTGCCAATCTCCCCCCTTGAGGGGGAGATGTCCGGCAGGACAGAGAGGGGTGCTGTCCCGCTGGCGTGACTAATTGCTCTCACGCAAGTAGCTCGCCAGCGCCACCGCGTTATTGTGCTTCTCGTCATGCGCGCCGTAGAGCAGCGTCACCCGGCCTTCACGGAGCAAGGCGCGCAGTTCCGCAACCGCCTCGCCGTTCCGGTCGAGCTCATCGCGGTATCGCCGCTGGAACTCCGACCAGCGCGCCGGCTCATGGCCGAACCATTTGCGCAACGCATTGGTTGGCGCGATGTCCTTCAGCCATAGCGTCAGCGCCGCGTCCTGCTTGGCGATGCCGCGCGGCCATATGCGATCCACCAGCACCCGCTGCCCATCATCGGGCGCCGGCTGCTCATAAATGCGCTTGACCGCGAGCTCCATTGCCAACTCCGCTGGGCCAGCAGGCGCCGCTGCTTGCTGGCCTTCGCTTAGAGATCCCGGGCCTAAACCCACTCGCCCTTGCGCATCACCGGCACGCGGCTGTCGTCCTTATGGACGCCGTCTATGTCGATCTTGTCCGAGCCGATCATCCAGTCGATGTGGATGAAGCTCTTGTTGCCGCCGCGCGCCGCGATCTCCTCCTGGCTGAGCGAGGCGCCGTCGACGAAGCACTTAGAGTAGCACTGGCCAAGCGCGATGTGGCAGGCGGCGTTCTCGTCGAACATCGTGTTGAAAAACAAGAGCCCGCTCTTGGCGATCGGCGAGGAATGCGGCACCAGCGCCACCTCGCCAAGACGGCGCGAGCCTTCATCGGTGTCGAGCACCTTCTGCAGCACATCCTCGCCCTTCGTGGCCTTGGCCTCGACAATGCGCCCCGCCTCGAAACGAACCGCAATGCCGTCGATCAGCGTGCCCTGATAGGACAGCGGCTTGGTGCTGGTGACATGGCCTTCGACACGCCTTGCATGCGGCGTGGTGAACACCTCTTCGGTCGGGATGTTGGGGTTGCAGGTGATGCCGTTCTTGGCGGTCGAGGCACCACCCATCCACTCGTGGCCTTCGGCCAGTCCGACGGTCAGGTCGGTGCCGGGGCCGGTGAAATGCAGTGCGTGGAAATTGTGGCCGTTCAGCCATTCGGTGCGGCTCTTCAACGCCGCATTGTGCGCCGTCCAGTTGCCGATCGGGTCTTCGACGTCCACCCGCGAGGCCGCAAAGATGGCGTCGGCTAGCTTGGCCACGGCGACGTCTTCGGCGTCGTCCGGGAAAACCTGCTTGGCCCAGGCCTGATCGGGATAGGCGACGATGTTCCAGTTGATATCGAAGCCGGTGATCTTCTCCAGCGCCGGCTGGTAAGCCATCGAATTCGCCTTGTTGGCACGCGCCACCTTTGCCGGGTCCTGAGAAGAAAGCAGCGACGGATCCTCGCCGCGCACGGCAAGCCTCGCCGCATTATTGGCGAAGGCTTTTGCCATGCCTTCAAAGAGCCAGCCGGCGGCGCGGTCGAAGCCGGCGTCGGCGCCGTAGCGGAAGCGCGCCAGCGTGATCTCGTCATCGTTGAAGATCGGCGTCACCAGGCCCGCACCTGCCTTGTAGGCGTGCTCGACGACCCGCCGCGTCAGAGGCAGCGCGGCGATAGACGAGGTCAGCACCAGATCCTGCCCCGGCTGCAATTGCAGCCCGACCTTGACGGCGACCTCCGCCAGCCTGTCGAGCTTCACCGGGTCGATGCTTGCGGAAACGCCGCGCGAATGTGTGGTCATGATCCTGCCTGCCGTGATTGGGGACTGTGTCTTACATAGACCGGCGCTACCGACCTTTCCACTCTGATGACGCCGGCAGCCCTAGCACTACTTTGGCAGATTTTTAGTTCCGGGAGCGTTTCGAGGATTCCCAAGAGCGGTTTTGCGTGATTCATGAGAGGTCGGCTGTTGGAGGGGCCGGCCATGAACAGGGATTGGCAACTCGATCTGGAGCGGTGGCTTGAGCCGTTCGTCTCGGCGTTGAGGCACAAGACGCGTGCGCGGATGTGTCCGGCCTATATTGCTGGGCTGATTGGCCTTGGGGATCGCAAGAGCGTCCAACCGATGGCTGCGCGCGACGCAGGCGTCAACTATGACCAGCTGCACCACTTCATCGCGAGCGGCGTGTGGGATGCTGCGCCGCTGGAGAAGGTGCTGCTCGCGGAGGCCGACAGACAAGTTGGCGGGAACGATGCGTGGCTGATCGTGGACGACACCGCGCTCCCCAAGAAGGGGCGCCACTCGGTCGGCGTCGCGCCGCAATATGCCTCGGCACTTGGCAAGAACGCCAACTGCCAGACGCTGGTGTCGCTGACGCTGGCCTCTGGCGAAGTGCCGGTCATGGTGGGGCTGCGACTGTTTCTGCCCGAGAGCTGGACTTCCGATCCCGCCCGGCTCGACCGTGCCGGTGTGCCCGAGGACCATCGTGCCTACAGGACCAAGCCCGAAATCGCGCTGGCCGAGATCGACCGGGCTCGCGCAGCCGGCTTACGCTTTGGCTGCGTGCTCGCCGATGCCGGATATGGCTTGAGCGCCCCCTTCCGGCAGGCGCTCACCGAGCGCGGCCTTACCTGGGCCGTCGGTATCCCGTTCAAGCAGAAGGTCTATGCCGCCGACGTGGCGATGATCTTCCCCGTTGCCGGACACGGCCGCCCGCGCCGCCGGCATATCCCCGATGTGAAGTCGATGGCCGCGCAGGCGATGCTGGAAAAAGCCCAATGGCGGACGGTCAGTTGGCGGCGTGGCACCAAAGGCCGCCTCTCGGCCCGCTTCGCCGCTGTCCGTGTCCGGGTTGCAGATGGCCCACCCCAGCGCATCCGCGACATGGGCGCTCAGCATCTGCCTGGCGAGGAGGTCTGGGTGATCGGCGAGCACCGCTCGACCGGCGAGCGCAAATACTACTCTCCAACTTGCCCGCCGACACCCCGCTCAAGCAGATCGCAGGCGCCATCAAGGCGCGCTGGGTCTGCGAACAGGCGCATCAGCAGCTCAAGGAGGAACTTGGCCTCGACCACTTCGAGGGGCGCTCATGGACGGGCCTGCACCGGCACGCGCTGATGACGATGATCGCCTACGCCTTCCTGCAATCTCGCCGCCTCAAACAAGCGGGAGGGGGAAAAAAGAATCCTCGGCCCGCCGCCCCAACCGAGCCTACCCGCCGTCAGGCAAGCCATCCTCACCGCGCTCGCGCAGCCGCCCCCAATCCGTTGTCCCCACTGCCGCAGAACCATCTCCGCTAAAAATCTGCCAAAGTAGTGCTAGGCCGTGAACTCATAAATTGGGGAAGACTGGGATCGGTGGGAAACGGACGCTCCGGACTTCCTGTACTGGGCGGCTTGGATAGGTGCCATGGTCGTCGAGGTCTGACGACCCTTATTTCAACCGCACTCAGTCGCGGTAGCGCAGCGTTTCCAGCACGAGTGCGAAAGCCGGCGAGTGTTGGCGCCGGCTTGGATAATACAGGTGATATCCCGGCCGAAGGGGGCACCAGTCCTCAAGAACACGCACCAGGCGACCCTGTTCGAGTGGGTAGGTCACCAGATCCTCGGGCAGATAGGCGAGCCCGAATCCTTCAAGGCTGGCCTGACAGATCATCGCGAGGGTGTTGAACGCGGCGTGTCCTTGAACGCGCACCTTCAACTCCCGCCCCTCCTTGCGAAACTCCCACGGTGCACAGCCGCCTGTGGGCAGTCGCAGGGGTATGCACGCATGATCGGCAAGGTCTTCAGGCGTGACCGGACGGGAGCGGCTTGCGAAGTATGAAGGCGCTACCACAACCGCCATGCGGAAGTCTGGCCCAACGCGCGCCGAGATCATGTCCTTGTCCACCTGTTCGCCAAGCCGTACACCCGCATCGAAGCGATCGGCCGCAATGTCTGCCAAGCCGTAGTCGTGGATAATCTCGACCCTGATGTCGGGATAGTCGCGCATGAGCCCGACCATGGCGGGCCAGATGATGGTCTCGCCGGCATGCTCCACCGTGGTGATCCGGACTGTGCCGGCCGGCTTGTCGCGCAGGGCGCTGAGGGCGGCAATCTCGCTTGCGATCTCATCTAACTTGGGAGCGATGCTTCGAAACAGGCGATCCCCCGCTTCGGTTAGCGAGACGCTGCGGGTCGTGCGGGTCAGCAGCCTAACGCCGAGGCGCTCTTCCATCGTCCGGATCGAATAGCTCAGAGCCGACTGCGACAGGCCGAGCTTGGCGGCCGCCTTGGTGAAGCTGCGCTCGCGGGCGACGGCGATGAAGGTCAGGAAGTCATCCAGACTGTCGCGACGCATTCATCAATCCCACTTCTAAGCCCATGCAGATTATACCATCTAATTGCATGCCGCTAAAGGAGCTAACTTCCTGACGTCAAGGCCAGACGGTCCACCGGAGCAACTCTCCGCGCAATGCCTACCGTCCAACTGGCGCACTGAAGGAGAACAAAATGAAGAAGGTAATCGTGGGCGCGCTCGCCGCCCTCACCATGATGGTGAGCCCGGCCGCCTTTGCTCAGGAAGCGACGGGCGCCGCCCCCCGCGCCTACATGATCGGCAGCTATGACATTAAGGATCAGGCGGTGTTTCAGCAGTACATCGAAGCCGCCTCGCCGCTCGTCACCCAGTATGGCGGCCGCGTGATCGTCTACAATCCCAATGTCATTGCCATCGAAGGAAGCTCGAGATCGGTGATCGCCATCGCCGAGTTCCCGAGCCTTGCTGACGCCCAGCGCTACTACAACTCGCCGGAATACACGGCGGCCCGGCAGTTTTTTACCAAGTCGACCGAAGGATTTCGCATCATTACCGAAGGCGCCGGCCTTCCGCAGTGACACAGTCCGCTAGCGGACGGATACCAGTATGGGACGTCAGCCCCCGCTGGCCATCGCGTCCGAATTCGAGGCCGAGCTGCGGCCTAAAGAACAGGAGCCCAATATGAGTGTTTGGTTCATCACCGGCGCAGGCCGGGGCCTCGGTCTGGATATCGCCAAGGCCGCATTGGCGGCGGGCCACAAGGTGGTGGCAACCGGCCGCAACACGGAAAAGGTCGCAAGGGCCGTGGGAAAGTCCGAGAACCTCCTTGTCGTCAAGCTGGACGTGACGAGCGCGGCCGACGCCGAAGCCGCTGCCCAGGCTACGCTTGACCGGTTTGGCCGCATCGACGTGCTGGTCAACAATGCGGCGAGCTTCTTTGCCGGGTACTTCGAAGAGCTGACCGCCGAACAGATGCAACTGCAGCTCAGCACCAGCCTCGTCGGTCCCATGAACGTGACGCGGGCCTTTCTGCCAGCGATGCGCAAGCAGCGGTCCGGCAGGGTCATCTCGATCTCCTCGACGGCCGGGCTGATGGGCTTCGAGTTCTGCACGGCCTATTCAGCCTCGAAGTTCGGCCTCGACGGCTGGATGGAGGCGCTGCAGACCGAAGTCGTGCCGTTCGGCATCGAGACGATGATCGTGAACCCGGGCTTCTTCCGCACCGAGCTTCTCACGGAAGAGTCGACCAACTATGCCGCGCCTTCCGTCGAGGACTACCATGAGCGACGGACGGCGCAGATCGCCTTCTGGCGTTCTCAGAACGGCAAGCAAGGGGGTGACGCCGCCAAGCTTGCGCGCGCCCTGATCACGCTCGCGGCTGAGGACGTGCTGCCCCACCGTTTCCTTGCCGGTGCCGACGCCATTGCCACGGCAGAGCAGAAGATTGCCATTCTGCAGCAGCAGATCGATGCCTATCGCGAGCTGTCGAGTTCCCTCGCCATCGACGAGAACGGCCGCAACTAACGAACCCTGCGGAACATCCGGACTTGCGGTGCTGGTGGCTGAACACCATTGGCACTGCAATTCCGAGGTCAAGACTTCGTGGCTGCGGCACTCCCAAGACCACCTGTGAAAATCAAATACGTCCGCTAAGAGGTCGATTGTCGACTGGCGGCTTTCCTATTGCAGGGGAATCTGATTCCAGACTCTGCATGAGCCGATATGACCTGACCGACTTCGAATGGCACGTGATCAAGCCACTTTTGCCCAAAAAGGCCACGAGGTGTGCCGCGTGTCGATGATCGGCGCGTGCTATCACCAAAGTCCATGACGGCAAGGTGCAGATGATCGACACCTCTATTGTTCGCGTCCATCAGCAGGGCGCGACGGCAAAAAAGGGGGATCGAGATCATTGTCTCGGTCGTTCCCGAGGCGGGCTGACAACCAAAATCCATGCTCTTGTCGACGCCAAAGGCATGCCGATCAAACTGATGCTCACGGCAGGTCAGATGAGTGACATTACCTCGGCCGCGGACCTGATCACGGATTTGCCGGAGGGTGCCATGCTACTCGCCGACAAGGGCTATGATGCCGACGCCTTGCGCAATGCGGTCAGCGAGCGAAAAGCATGGGCCAACATCCGCCCAAGGCCAACCGCAAGGACCCGATCTGCTTCAGCCCCTTCTTGTATAAGGCCCGCAACTTAGTTGAGCGCTTCTTCAACAAAGCGAAGCAATTCCGCCGCATCGCAACCCGCTACGACAAGCTGGCTGAGAACTATCTTACCGCGCTCAAACTCGTCGCAATCCGCATCTGGCTACGCGGTAATGAGTCTACGTCCTAGCACTACTTTGGCAGATTTTTAGTTCCGGGAGCGTTTCGAGGATTCCCAAGAGCGGTTTTGCGTGATTCATGAGAGGTCGGCTGTTGGAGGGGCCGGCCATGAACAGGGATTGGCAACTCGATCTGGAGCGGTGGCTTGAGCCGTTCGTCTCGGCGTTGAGGCACAAGACGCGTGCGCGGATGTGTCCGGCCTATATTGCTGGGCTGATTGGCCTTGGGGATCGCAAGAGCGTCCAACCGATGGCTGCGCGCGACGCAGGCGTCAACTATGACCAGCTGCACCACTTCATCGCGAGCGGCGTGTGGGATGCTGCGCCGCTGGAGAAGGTGCTGCTCGCGGAGGCCGACAGACAAGTTGGCGGGAACGATGCGTGGCTGATCGTGGACGACACCGCGCTCCCCAAGAAGGGGCGCCACTCGGTCGGCGTCGCGCCGCAATATGCCTCGGCACTTGGCAAGAACGCCAACTGCCAGACGCTGGTGTCGCTGACGCTGGCCTCTGGCGAAGTGCCGGTCATGGTGGGGCTGCGACTGTTTCTGCCCGAGAGCTGGACTTCCGATCCCGCCCGGCTCGACCGTGCCGGTGTGCCCGAGGACCATCGTGCCTACAGGACCAAGCCCGAAATCGCGCTGGCCGAGATCGACCGGGCTCGCGCAGCCGGCTTACGCTTTGGCTGCGTGCTCGCCGATGCCGGATATGGCTTGAGCGCCCCCTTCCGGCAGGCGCTCACCGAGCGCGGCCTTACCTGGGCCGTCGGTATCCCGTTCAAGCAGAAGGTCTATGCCGCCGACGTGGCGATGATCTTCCCCGTTGCCGGACACGGCCGCCCGCGCCGCCGGCATATCCCCGATGTGAAGTCGATGGCCGCGCAGGCGATGCTGGAAAAAGCCCAATGGCGGACGGTCAGTTGGCGGCGTGGCACCAAAGGCCGCCTCTCGGCCCGCTTCGCCGCTGTCCGTGTCCGGGTTGCAGATGGCCCACCCCAGCGCATCCGCGACATGGGCGCTCAGCATCTGCCTGGCGAGGAGGTCTGGGTGATCGGCGAGCACCGCTCGACCGGCGAGCGCAAATACTACTCTCCAACTTGCCCGCCGACACCCCGCTCAAGCAGATCGCAGGCGCCATCAAGGCGCGCTGGGTCTGCGAACAGGCGCATCAGCAGCTCAAGGAGGAACTTGGCCTCGACCACTTCGAGGGGCGCTCATGGACGGGCCTGCACCGGCACGCGCTGATGACGATGATCGCCTACGCCTTCCTGCAATCTCGCCGCCTCAAACAAGCGGGAGGGGGAAAAAAGAATCCTCGGCCCGCCGCCCCAACCGAGCCTACCCGCCGTCAGGCAAGCCATCCTCACCGCGCTCGCGCAGCCGCCCCCAATCCGTTGTCCCCACTGCCGCAGAACCATCTCCGCTAAAAATCTGCCAAAGTAGTGCTAGCTGGCCCTCTCGAGCGATCTGAACTGCGCCATCGTCGCCTCGATCTCTTCGCGCACCCAGATCTTGAAATCCCTGACCTTACGGCTTTCGCTCTTGCTGGCCGAGGTCACCAGCCAATAGCCAAGCCCGCTCTGCGCCCTCGCGCCGAACGGCGCGACGAGCCGGCCGTCGGCCAGCGCGTCGGCGGCCAGCAACTGCCAGCCGAGCATGACACCGTGACCGGCAATCGCCGATTCCAGGCACAGCATCGGATCGGTGAAGCGCGCGCCCTGCATGAAGGTGACCGGCTCCACGCCGGCCGCTTCGAACCAGCTCTCCCAGCTGATCATCGACCTTTCGTCGGTGATCGCACAGGTCAAAGCAAGGTCCTCGATCGATTTCAGCTTGCTGGCGATCGCCGGTGCACAGACCGGAAACACCTCCTGCGCCAGCAGCAATTCGGCCCGCCCGCCCGGCCATTTGCCGTCGCCGAGCCGGATGGCGACGTCGATGTCCGAACGATCGAGATCGGCAAGCCGCACCGAGGCATCGATCCGCAGGAGCACGTTCGGATGCCGGGCAAAATGCCGTGACAGCCGCGGCAGCAGCCATTTCGAGGCGAAGGCCGGCGCTACCGAAACCACCAGCGTGCACTCCGAGCTTTCATCGGCAAGCGCCATCGCCTGCGCAAGTTCGCGAAAGCCTGCGCTGAGCCGCGTTGTGAAGATGGCACCGAATTCGGTCGCCACGAGGCCAGCTGGCGTTCGTTCGAACAGCGCCCGGCCGAGCTGCTTTTCGGTCCGGTTGATCTGCTGGCTGACGGCGCTGACCGAGACGTTGAGCTCGCCGGCCGCCGCCGCGAGCGAGCCCAGGCGGGCGACGGCTTCGACGGCGCGCAAGCCGTTGAGATGGACACGGTTCAGCATAGCCATACAGTTTTTCTAAACTCGTACGGCTGAAATCTCAATTGCCAGGCGCTGCCGAATGCCGGATTTTAGGTGGGTTACTCAGAGTGAGGAGGCAAATCCGATGAAGATTTTATCATGGCTCGGCGCCTTTTCCCCAATCGGAACGCAGCCACACCGGCATGACAGCGAGGCCACCAGCTGGGTGACCGATCCGCTGTCGCATCCGGTGCTCGACACCATGTCGGAGCGCGAACTCGCCGACATGCCGTTCAGGCTGACTGCGGGTCGTACTCACTTTGAGACGGCCCCGCCAAGAACCTGCTGCGGCTAAACAAGGACTTGCTGGCACTTCAGGCGAGCCAGCCGCCGACGCGGCCGCGAACACTTCTGGCCCAATAAAAGGCGGATTGTCTCACTGGCAGGCGCACCTATGGTGCACCGCGATGAACATCGCTTCGCCCTTGCGCCTGGCAATCGCCGGCATGATCGCCCTGGCCGTCGCCATGGGCATCGGCCGCTTCGTCTATACGCCGATCCTGCCCGGAATGATGGAAGAGCTCGGCCTGTCGCCGGCCGATGCCGGCTGGATCGCATCGGCCAATTATCTCGGCTACCTCGTCGGCGCGCTTGCCGCCACCGGCGGCTGGGCGCAAGGCCGCGAGCGCCAGCTGATGCTGGCCGGCCTCGCCGCCACTGCGATCCTCGCCGGGCTGATGGGCCTGACCGGCACGATGCCCGCCTTTCTCCTCATCCGCTTTCTTGCCGGCCTCGCCAGCGCCTTCGTATTGGTCTTCATGACCAGCATCGTTTTTGGTCATCTCGCCGCAGCCGGGCGAAGCGACCTGCAGGCGCTGTATTTCGGCGGAGTCGGCCTCGGCATCGCGGCGTCTTCGGCGCTGTTGGCAGTCCTCGTCACCGAACATGCCGGCTGGGCTGCGGGCTGGCTGTGGTCCGCGGTGATTTCAGCCTGCGGCTTTGCCGCCGTCGCCTTGCTGGCCGGCGGCACCTCGGCCGCGAACAGCACCACCGGGAGCGAGCCGGCATTGCCGACACACCAGTCGCTGGTGAAGATCATCGTCGCCTACGGCCTGTTCGGCTTCGGCTACATCGTCACGGCAACGTTCCTGGTCGCCATCGTCCGCCAGGGCGGCGGTGGCCGCGTCTTCGAGGCGGTGGTCTGGATGGTCACGGGACTTGCCGGTTTCCCATCGGTCTGGCTGTGGCAGAAGCTCGCGGCCAGGATCGGGCTCTATGCCACCTACGCGCTGGGGTGCCTGGTCGAGGTGGTCGGCGTCAGCGCCAGCGTCGTCATGGGCGGGCGCACCGGGCCGCTGCTCGGCGGCCTTCTTGTCGGCGGCACCTTCATCGCCATCACCGCGCTTGGCCTGCAGGCCGGCAGGCAGCTTGCTCCGCAAGCACCACGCCGGATGCTGGCGGTGATGACGGCCGCCTTCGGCCTCGGCCAGATCATCGGCCCGATCGTCGCCGGTCTGCTTGCGCAGGCCTCGGGCAACTTTTTCCTTGCCTCGATCGTGGCTGCCGCCGTCCTGCTCGCTTCCGGTGCGATCGCCTGGTCGGCTGCGCCAAAATCGCCATGATTATGGTCTTGCTCGGCGCCGGGCATCGGGCACGGGCATTTTCTTTCCCACTAATGTGTGACTTTATGCCCGCTGAACCCCGCTGATTTGCGCATCGACCGAGGATTCCCAACAGTGTTTGTATCCTTCTTCCCGCAGCCGAAGCTGTTCTTCAGTTCGCTGGCCGTCTGGAGCCTTGCCGCTATCCTGTTCTGGTTTTTCGGTGGCGGACAGCTGGGCGCTGTGTTCGGCTTGCCGCCAGCTGCGGCTGATGCACCGCCCATTATCGGTATCGCCGTACTCTGGTCGAAGCCGTTTCTGTGGTTCTATCTCTATTTCGCTTTTTGCGTCGCCGTCTTCTATGCATTCTGGAGCTGGTATGCACCGCATCCGTGGCAAAACTGGTCGATATTGATCAGCGCGGTCATCCTGTTCCTCATCTACTTCAATGTGCAGGTCAGTGTCGCGGTCAACGCCTGGTATGGGCCTTTCTTCGACTATATCCAGGGATTGATGTCGGGGACAATTAAATCCACCGACGCAGAGTTTTATGCCGGATTGGCCAGCTTTTCATGGCTCGCGCTGATAGGAATGAATGTGCAGGTCGTCAATGCCTTCATCGTAAGTCACTGGATATTCCGCTGGCGCACCGCGATGAACAATTACTTTGTAGAGAACTGGAGCAGGCTCCGCCACATCGAGGGCGCCTCACAACGCATTCAGGAGGATACGATGCGGTTCTCGCAGATCATGGAAGATCTGGGTTCCAGCTTTGTCCAGTCGATCATGACCTTGATCGCATTCCTGCCGGTGATGATCCAGTTGCAGAGCCATATCAGCGAACTGCCAATCGTCGGTGCGATTCCGCAGCCACTGGTCGTTGCCGCGCTTGCCTGGTGCCTGTTCGGAACGATTTCGGTTATGGTTGCGGGTTTGAAGCTGCCTGGGCTGCAATTTCGCAACCAACGTGTCGAGGCTGCTTATCGCAAGGAACTCGTCTACGGCGAGGATCATGCGGACAGGGCTCAGCCTGCAACCACTGCCGAGCTGTTTTCCAAGGTCCGTCACAACTATTTCCGGCTGTACTTTCATTATATTTATTTCAATGTGGTGCGTTACACCTACCTGCAGGCCGACAATATCTTCGCCATGCTGATCCTTGGGCCATCCTTCGTGGCTCACAGGATAACTTTCGGACCCTTCCAGCAGATTTCCAATGCGTTCGGCCGAGTAACAGGATCGCTCCAGTTCCTGCTCACATCCTGGTCGACCATCGTTGAATTGCAGTCGGTGCACAAACGCCTACGCGCCTTCGAGGCGACGCTGGAAGGGGAACCGCTGCCTGAAATCGACCAGCGCTATCTGGAACGTGAGCAAGCCGGCTTGCGCCCTGAGGATCAACCGGTAAGCTGATGATGGCGGGCGGCGATCACTTGGGCTCAGCCGCCCACCGCCGCCTGCCTTTCGCCTCGCCGCGAAACATAATCGTGAAAACTGATGCACTCGACGTCCGCTTTGATGCAGACCTCGTCGGCAAAGCGTTCCAGCGCGTTCCAGTAGGCGCCGTCGTTCATCAGCGTGAAGTGGAAGCCGAGCTCCAGCGGAATGCGCTTGCCCCGGTATTGCGCATCGAAGGCGGCGCGGAACGCGTGATAGGTCCGGTCAGCGAACTCTTCTGCCATGCTCGGCCGCTCGAAGCCGCCGGAATGTCTGACATAGAGATTGTAGTCCATGGCGATCACCCGCCTTGAGCTCGGCCCTTCCGGGATCTGCGGCAGCGAAAAGCGCGTGATGCCGTTGACGGTCGGCGGCTCGACCGGCCCGCGCGAAACGCCGCTTGCGTCGAGCAGGAAACCGGCCGCGGGCAGCGCCTCGTAAAGCGCCTTGTTTGCCGACAGATAAGGCGCGCGAAACCCGACCACCGATTTGCGGGCGAAATCGCGCCAGCCCTTCGGTTCAGCAGCAATGCCGTTGATCGAATAGGCGTTTTCGAGAACATGCCTGAAGGCGCCAAATTCGCTCAGCCAGTCGGCCTTGCTCCAGTCCTTGCCGTCGAAATGGCCGCAGCCATGGCTGCCGATGTCGTGGCCTTCCGAGGCCGCAAGGTTGATCTGCTCGAGCCGCTCGGCAACTTCCTGTTTGGAGGCGGCAAAGCCGATATTCGATTTGCCTTCTGTCTTGCCGGGCGCGGTGTATTCCTTGCGCGTCTCGGGCGACAGCAGGAATACGCAGGAGACGAAATAGGTGAAATGCGCACCCGTGCGTGCGGCCAGCGCCCGGCTGCGCTGCCACTGCGAAATGTCGCGGGCGCTGTCGAATGAGATGATGACGATCTGCTTCGGTTTTGCCGGCGGCGCCGGCGGGTCGGCGCAAGCCGCGCCGGCAGCAAACACGGCAATGGAAAACGCAACAACGCGGGACAAACGGGGCAAAGGCATCTGACCGGGTCAAGGAATGTAGAAGCGACGCCTACCGGTGAAATATGGCACGGGTACGATCGACCTGTCGGCCGCCGTTGGCGGCGACTGCCTCGTGAATAGGCGATTTTCCTGCCGAACCCCTTCCATGCCGGCAAAATTTCGCTAAAACGCGGGCTCATCAACCGCCCCGCCCGGGGCATGAATGGTTTTGATCATGTCGGACGACAGTTTTATCCGCGAAGTCAACGAAGAGATTCGTCGCGACCAGGCGCATGCGCTGTGGGACCGTTTCGGTCCCGCCTTGCTCGTGCTGGCCGTGCTGGTGGTGCTCGGCACTGCTGCTGTCGTCGGCTACCGCTATTGGGACGAGACCCGCGCCAACCGCTCGGGCGATGCTTTTTCGCAGGCGCTCAAGCTTGCCAATGACGGCAAGAACGACGAGGCGCTTGCCGCTCTGGAGGCGTTGGAGAAGGACGGCTACGGCGCCTATCCGCTGCTCGCCCGCATGCGCGCGGCAACCGTCAAGGCGGACAAGGGCGACGTCGACGCCGCCGTCAAGGATTTCGACGAGGTCGCCGCCGACACCAAGATCCCCTCCGGCATTCGCGACATGGCTCGTCTCAGGGCAGCGCTGCTTCTGGTCGACCACGGCTCTTTCGCCGATGTCTCCAGCCGCGTCGAGGCGCTCACCGCCGACACCAACACGCTGCGCCATACGGCGCGCGAGGCGCTTGGCCTTGCCGCCTGGAAGGAAGGCAAGGCGGCGGATGCATTGAAGCTGTTCGACCAGATCGCCGCGGATGACGGCGCCCCGCGCAACACGCGCGAGCGGGCGACATTGATGTCCGAGCTGATCCGCGGCTCGGGCGGCGTGTCGTGATAGTCCATGACCTTCAAAGTCGCCATCATCGGCCGGCCTAACGTCGGCAAATCGACCCTTTTCAATCGGCTGGTGGGAAGGAAGCTGGCGCTTGTCGACGATACGCCCGGCGTCACACGCGATCGCCGCGTCCATGCCGCAAAGCTCTACGACCTGCATTTCGACGTCATCGATACCGCCGGCTTCGAGGATGCGGCCGCCTCGACGCTGCCCGGCCGCATGCGCGCGCAGACCGAGATCGCCATCCGCGAGGCCGACCTGATCTTTTTCACGATCGATGCCAAGTCCGGGCTGATGCCCGACGACAAGACCTTCGCCGAGATCGTGCGCAAATCCGGCAAGCCGGTTGTCGTCGTCGCCAACAAGGCCGAGGCGCGCGGCGCCCAGGGCGGCATGCTGGAGGCCTGGGAGCTCGGCCTTGGCGAGCCGATCCCGGTCTCGGCCGAACACGGCCAGGGCCTGCCCGATCTGCGCGATGCGGTGATCGCGGCACTGGGCGAGGCGCGCGCCTTCGGTGAGGACGAAGAGGCCGGTGAGGAGGAGGTCGCCGCCAGCGAGGTGCTGATCGGCGAAGACATCACCGACCCGGACGCAGAGCCGAGCTATGACGACACCAAGCCGATGCGCATCGCCGTCGTCGGCCGTCCCAACGCCGGCAAGTCGACGCTGATCAACGCGCTGATCGGCGAGGAACGGCTGTTGACCGGCCCCGAGGCCGGCATCACCCGCGATTCCATCTCGGTCGACTGGGACTGGCATGGCCGCCGCTTAAAACTGTTCGACACCGCCGGCATGCGCCGCAAGGCCAGGATCCACGAAAAGCTCGAAGTGATGTCGGTGCAGGACGGCTTGCGCGCCATCCGCTTTGCCGAGATCGTCATCATCGTGCTCGACGCGACTATTCCCTTCGAGAAGCAGGATCTGCAGATCGCCGACCTGATCATCCGCGAGGGCCGTGCCCCGGTGATCGCCTTCAACAAATGGGACCTTATCGACCATCCCCAGGAGTTGCTGGCCGAGCTGCGCGAAAAAACCGAGCGGCTGCTGCCGCAGGCGCGCGGCATGCAGGCGGTGCCGGTGTCGGCCGAGACCGGGCGTGGCCTCGACAAGCTGATGGATGCCGTCATCAGGACGCATCGAGTTTGGAACAGCCGTGTGTCGACCGGCAAGCTCAACCGCTGGCTGGAAGGCATCCTGGCGCATCATCCGCCGCCCGCCGTCGCCGGGCGTCGGCTGAAGATCAAATATGTCACGCAGGCCAAGACGCGGCCGCCGGGCTTCGTCGTCTCCTGCTCACGGCCGGATGCGATGCCGCAATCCTACGTCCGCTATCTCTCGAACAGCCTGCGCGAGGCTTTCGACATGCCCGGCGTGCCGATCCGCATCGCCTTGCGCACCTCGGACAACCCGTTCGCCAGCAAGGCAAAGAAGCGCCACTGAGCGCCACTTCTCCTCTACGCCACGTTGCGCAGGACAGGCGCTGTTTGCGTCTGCGGCAACGCTTCCAGCGCCGCCTGCAGCAGGATGTCGCCAAGCCGCGCCGCCACCGGGTCGGGCTCGGCCTCCTTGCGGTGCAGGAACAGCGCCATCTTGGGCAAGGCGGGCAGTCCGGCGATCTCCGGCGTCATCGCCCTGACGGTGGCCGGCAGGCCGATATCGGTGCGGATCGTCAGTCCGAGCCCGGCGGCAACGGCCGCCCAGATGCCGCCAAGGCTCGGGCTGGAGAACGCCATCCGCCATGACAGGCCGGCGCGGTCGAGCGTTTCGGTCGCCACGCTGCGCAGCAGGCACGGCGCCTCAAGCGCCACCAGCGGCAATGGCTCGCTATCGCGCAGGCTGATCTCGATCGGTTTTGTCGGGCCGATCCAGCGCATCTGGACGTCGGCGACATGCCGGCTGTAAGGCAGCGTCGCGCCATTGTGCCAGGCAAGCGCGATATCCAGGCTGCCCGAAATGATCCGTTCGGCAAGCTCGTGGCTGCGTGCGATCCTGGCTTCGATCTTGACCTTGGGATGGGCGCGGGCGAAGCGCCCGAGCACCTCCGGCAGGACCGCCTCGCCGAAATCCTCCTGCAATCCAAGCCGCACCCAGCCCTCCAGCTCGACGTCGTGGATGGCGGACGCGGCCTCGTCGTTGAGCTCGATCAGCCGCCGCGCATAGCCCAGCATGGTCTCGCCTGCCTCGGTCAGCGCCAGGCTGCGCCCCGACTTTCGGAAGATCGGCGTCGCCGCCTGCTCCTCCAGTTTCTTCAATTGTGCGCTGATTGCCGAGGTCGAGCGGCCGAGCCGGTCGGCGGCCTTGGCGAAGCTGCCCAACTCCATACCGGTGACGAAGCTGCGCAGGACGTCGAGATCGAATGTCACGCGTCGGATGGCAATAATCCTGGTATTTGGGACATTACGTCAAAAACTTCCTGATATTCAGGACGAAGCTATGGCGATAGAGACAGCGCGTCAAGACCGAACGCAACCAGCCCATGCAGGAGCTGAACCATGTCTGCTGTCGCCACAGGACCAGATTGCAAACCGTTTCGCCCAGGCGCCGTTGCCGCCCCGTCGGAAGCGGCGGCACTTCGAGCCAATCATCGCTGGAAGGTGCTGGGCATCGGCGTCGCCGCCAATGCCTGCTTTTCCGCGACCTTCTCCGGCATTCCGGCGACGGCGGTGTTCCTGCGCTCGGGCTATCATCTCTCCAATGGCGAACTCGGCATGGCGCTTGGTCTTCTCGGCCTGGGCGTAGCGCTGAGCGAATTGCCGTGGGGACTGCTGACCGATCGCTGGGGCGACCGCCGCGTGCTGCTGACCGGGCTCGGCGCAACCGCGGTTTGGCTGCTTGTCATGGCCGCGCTGATCGTGCCGTCACCGGCCCACATTCCTGGCATCGCGCTTCTCGCCGCTGCCCTGCTGGTCACCGGATTGCTCGGCGGCAGCGTCAACGGCTCCAGCGGCCGTGCCATCATGGCCTGGTTCGGCGAAGGCGAGCGCGGCTTTGCCATGAGCATCAGGCAGACAGCGGTGCCGCTTGGCGGCGGGCTTGGCGCGCTCGTGCTGCCGTCGCTCGCTTCGGCCCATGGCTTCACGGCGGTCTTCGGACTTCTGGCGGCTGCATCCGCCGTCTCGACCTCTCTCGCCTGGCGCTGGCTGCATCAGCCACCGGTGCATGACGATACCAATTCGAGCAGCACGGCATTGCCGGCCGGCCCGGCGCCGCTGCGCAACCCGGCCGTCTGGCGCATCGCAACAGCCATCGGCCTGCTGTGCTTTCCGCAGGTGGCGGTGCTCACCTTTGCTTCCGTCTTCCTGCATGATTTCGCCGGCATGGGAACAGCCGTGATCAGCGCCAGCCTCGCCGCCGTGCAGGTCGGCGCCATGGTCATGCGCGTCTGGAGCGGCCGCTACGCCGACCGTCACGGCAACCGCCGGTCGTTCCTGCGTCTGTGCAGCCTGTTGAGCCTGATCGCCTTCACCGTGCTTGCGGCGCTCGTCTTGTTGGCGGCCCAATTCTTGTCAGGCCAAGTGCCGATGCTGTCGCCGGCGATCGTCGCGATGCTGGTCGTGGCCGGCATTTGCGTCTCCTCCTGGCATGGCGTCGCCTACACCGAGCTTGCGACGCTGGCCGGCGCGAGCCAGGCCGGAACGGCGCTCGGCCTCGCCAACAGCCTGGTCTTCATTGCCTTCTTCCTGGTGCCGATCGCCATCCCCGGACTTCTCGTGCTCTGCTCGTGGGCAGGCGTCTGGCTGGGTGCGGCTATTTGCGCACTGATCGCCTGGCCGATCTTTCTTCCGTCAAGCGATGGCCGCAAAAGCGCCTGACTTCGACATGAGATGGGAAAACAACGTTCTAAGCTGTTAACGCCCCATCAAGGTTAATGCATCATTGTAGCTCTCCAGTGGGGTCCGTTGCGTTTCTGGAGAGTTCCGTGCATCGACGTGTTTTGACGCGGCTTGTCGCCGCCGCCGGTGACAAAAAACGTTCCTTCCTATCTCCGTTTATTATTGGCCTTGGCATCTGGATCGGCTTTCCGACGGTCGCTGCCTATCAGGACATGACAAGCCTGGTCTCCGGCCTTGAGGCGCCGAGCGTCCGCTGGAACGCCTATGTCGAGAAGTCCGTCGCCGGCTCCGTTCACGCCGCCGAAATGCCCTTCCTCGATTCCAGCAGCACCGGCTCGCTCTCCGGCTCCGGCGTCCAACTGCCCGGCATCGGCTCCGTCTCGTTTCGCGGCAAGGGCGGCATCGCCGGCACGACGCCGGACGAGAACCGTATCACGCGTGCCGACAAGAAGGGCCGCATCATCCAGGTCTCGCCCGTCTCGCCGCCGAAGAACTTCAACGCCGGCTCGATCTTCGAGCGCACCTCCTCACTGCTCCGCCCAAGCATGGACAGCGGCCTGAGGATGGCTTTCGCCAAGCCCGAGATCAAAGGCAAGGAAATCCAGATCGCCGCCGCCTTCCACACGCGCGTCGACAAGAAGCCGGATCCCGGCGTGCCGGCGATGCTTGCCGCGCTGGTCAACAACGATCATCCCGACGTGCTGGCAACCGCCTATGCCTCGTCGGCTCCCGACTATGCCAAGGCATCGCCTTTCGAGGCCTTGCTGCAGGACGAGGACCCGAACGATGGCCGCTTCATTCCACCGCTGAGCAAGGGCGATCATTCTTGGATGCAGACGCCGCTGCCGGCGAGCGTCTTTTCCAAACCGGAGCAGGCCTGTCTCGCCAACGGCATCTATTTCGAGGCGCGCGGCGAATCCGTGCGCGGCCAGGCCGCCGTCGCCCAGGTTATCCTCAACCGCGTCCGCAACCCGGCCTATCCGAACTCGATCTGCGGCGTCGTCTACCAGAACGACAACTGGTTCAACCGCTGCCAGTTTTCCTTCGCCTGCGACGGCAGGAAGAAGCGCATCGACAATCCCGCCGCCTACAAGACCGCCCAGGATGTCGCCATGGCCGTCACAGCCGGCAAGATATTCATTCCGGAAGTCGGCTCGTCGACCCATTATTACGCCAACTACGTCCATCCGGGCTGGGCGAGGACGATGAAGAAAATGACCAGGATCGGCCTGCATATCTTCTACCGCACCTATGGCGGCGGCTGGAGCTGAGTGCTCGGGCAGCCCTTGCATCTTTCGCGGGAGAGCGGCCGATCGAAGACCCGTCGTCGTGGGGATTCGGCCGCAGCCCGCCAGAGACCGCGTCGGGCACGATGTCGCACCCAAGCAAGTAGCTGATTTATAACGAAAAAATACTTGAGCTTGAACGTCCGCTCGTGGCTTGACGGGCGCGGACCCTCTAACTATGTTGCCGGCGACTTTAAGAAGCGGACGGACGGTGACGGTCTGACCGGGCAGGGGGGTTGCGTGGCCGACAAGAATGGGCCAGACGGAACCGGAAAAACCGGCCGCGGCAAGCAGCATGAAGCCGACATCCGCGACGACGATCTTGAGCGCCGTCGGCGCGACCTTGAAGCATCGCTTGCGACAAGGCGGCCGGACCGGCTCGAGGGGAAAGACGACGCGAAAGCGGGCAGTGTGGCCGGGTACGGCCAGGCGCTCAAGCTGTCCAGCGAGTTCATCGCCGGGATAGTGGTCGGCGCGGCTCTCGGCTGGTTTATCGATCGCGTGGCGGGGACATCGCCATGGGGTCTGATAGTCGGGCTGTTGCTGGGTTTTGGCGCCGGCGTGCTCAATGTCCTGCGTTCAGCCGGGCTTGTGTCGGAATTCGGAACGGGCGACAAACCGCGCGATCCGAAAGAATGAATTGAGGCGCCGCATGCCGGCGCATTGAACAGGATACTCAAGCCGTCTGCGGCTTCGATGGGGATTTAAAGTGGCTGCTGACAAGGTCGATCCGATCCACCAGTTCCAGATTCAGCCGATCATTCCGATTCACATCGGCGGCTACGACCTGTCTTTCACCAATTCGGCTCTGTTTATGCTTGCGACGGTTGCTGTTGCATCGGCGTTTCTCTACCTCAGCACGTCGAGCCGCAGCCTCGTTCCCGGCCGCCTTCAGTCGGTCTCGGAAATGGCCTATGAATTTGTCGGCAATATGCTGAGGGACGCCGCGGGCACGCAAGGCATGAAGTTCTTCCCCTTCGTGTTCTCGCTGTTCATGTTCGTGCTTGTCGCCAACCTGCTCGGCCTGTTCCCATATTTCTTCACCATCACCAGCCACATCATCGTCACCTTCGGCCTCGCTGCGCTGGTGATCGGAACGGTCGTCGTCTACGGCTTCACCAAGCACGGCTTTGGCTTCCTGAAGCTGTTCGTCCCGCATGGCGTGCCGGTCTACCTGCTGCCGCTGGTGGTGCTGATCGAGGTGATTTCCTTCGTCTCGCGTCCGGTCAGCCTTTCGGTTCGTCTGTTCGCCAACATGCTTGCCGGTCACATCACGCTGAAAGTGTTCTCGGGCTTTGTCGTCAGCCTGAGCGCGCTCGGCGCGGTCGGCGTGGCGGGCTCGGTTCTGCCGCTGGCGATGGCCGTGGCGCTGACGGCGCTGGAGCTGCTGGTCGCGTTCCTGCAGGCCTACGTCTTTGCCGTGCTGACTTGCATGTATCTCAACGACGCCCTGCATCCCGGGCACTAACAAGGTTTCCGGCATTGCCGCCGGATCGAATTTGCAACGGAATTTTAGATCCAAAGGAGTTGAACAAATGGACGCAGAAGCAGCAAAGTACATCGGCGCCGGCATCGCATGCCTCGGCATGGGCGGCGCGGGCATTGGCCTCGGCAACATATTCGGCAGCTATCTGGCGGGCGCGCTGCGCAACCCGTCGGCCGCCGACGGCCAGTTCGGCCGCCTGATTTTCGGCTTCGCCGTGACCGAAGCGCTGGGTATTTTCTCGCTTCTCATCGCGCTTCTCGCCCTGTTCGGCTGAATACTTGTTCGGCTGAACATTGGGAAGAATTGAACAGGCCGGCCGCGATCCTGCGGCGGGTCTGAATTTCGGGGATAGTCCATGTTCGTGACATCTGCCTTTGCGCAAGAGTCCGCGCCCGCCGCAACGGAAGGCGAAACGCACGCCGCCACCGGCGTGCCTGCCGAGGCGCACGGCACGTTCCCGCCATTCAATCCGGCGACGTACCCGTCACAGCTGCTGTGGCTGGCAATCACTTTCGGGCTGTTCTACCTCTTCTTGAAGCGGGTAGTGATGCCGCGCGTCGGCGGCATCATCGACGTGCGCAACGACCGCATCACGCAGGATCTCGATCATGCTGCCCGGCTGAAAGGCGAGGCCGATGCCGCCGTTGCCGCCTATGAGCAGGAATTGGCGGAAGCCAAGGGCAAGGCCAATGCGATCGGCCAGCAGGCCAACGATGCGGCCAAGGCGGAAGCCGAGGCTGCCCGCAAGACGATCGAGGCAGCGCTTGACCAGAAGCTTGGCGAGGCCGAGGCGCGCATATCTTCCATCAAGGCCAATGCCATGAAGGAAGTCGGCACGATCGCCGAGGACACCGCTTCGGCCATCGTCGAGGCGCTGGTCGGCGGCAAGGCCAGCAAGGCCGAGATCGCGGCCGCGGTCAAATCCGTGGCCGGGTGAGGAGCGCATCATGGACGCCACATCTCTCGCGACGCTTTGGGCAACCGTTGCCCTCATAATCTTCCTCGGCATTGCCATCTACATCAAGGTGCCGGGCATGATCGCCAAGGCGCTCGATGCCCGTGCCGACAAGATCAGCAGCGAACTCGAGGAAGCGCGCCGGTTGCGCGAAGAGGCCCAGCAGTTGCTCGGCCAATATCAGCGCAAGCGCAAGGAAGCCGAGCAGGAGGCCGCGGCCATCGTCGCCGCCGCCAAGCGCGAAGCCGACATGCTCGCCGCCGAGGCGCACAAGAAGACCGAGGATTATGTCGCCCGGCGTACCGCCTTGGCAGAGCAGAAGATCGGCCAGGCCGAGCGCGAGGCGATCGGCGAAGTGCGCGCCAGCGCCGTCGACATCGCGGTCGAAGCCGCGCGCGCGCTGCTGGCCGGCAAGATCGACGCCAAGGCCGGCGCCGACCTTTTCAACGCCTCGCTGCAGGATTTGAAGTCGAAGCTGAATTAAGCGACGTCGTCGAGAAATTCATCCAAGGCCGCCTGGGAAACCTGGCGGCTTTTTTGTTAGCGAAAGCGGCTGAGCGCAAATCTCCCCCCTCGAGGGGGAGATGTCGCCGAAGGCGACAGAGGGGTCAGTACGTCCTGGCGCGACGCCATGTGGGACGAAAGAGAAGGTTGGCGCTTCACGCGAGGCGACCCCCTCTGGCCTGGCCATCTCCCCCTCGAGGGGCCCTCGAGGGGGAGATTACGCCTAGCCGCTTTCGCTCAATCCAGGCCCGAAAGGCCCTCTTCCTCCAGCACCTCGGTGCCGCCGAACCGGAACGGCGCGAAGGAGGCGCGGTGCAGCCGTGCCACTGGCCCGTGCAGATCGATCGCCGTGCGATGGCGCACAGTGGCGTAGCCCATATGCAGCTCGAAGCCGTAACGCGCATGATGGCTGCCGCAGCCGCACATCATGCGGTCGCGCAACACCTTGGCGACGATCGAGGCTGCAGCGATCGACTGCGAGCGCTGGTCGCCCTTGATCAGCGCTTTGCCCTCGCAGGGCAGGCCGGGCGGCACGTCGCGGCCGTCGGCCAGCGCCAGCTTCGGCCGGATTGACAGGCCGGCCACTGCACGGCGCATCGCCTCCAGGCTGGCCTTGAGGATGTTGGAGGCATCGATGCCTTCGGCGCTGACCGAGGCCATCGATACGGCGAGTGCGGAGCCGAGGATTTTCAGGAACAGCGCCTCGCGCTGCAAATGCGTCAGCCGCTTGGAATCATCGAGGCCGTCGGGGATGTTGGCGGGATCGAGCACCACCGCTGCAGCCACCACCGGCCCGGCGAGCGGGCCGCGGCCGGCCTCGTCCATCCCCGCCACCGGCCACAGGCCTTCGGCCATCGCCTTCGTCTCGAACGAGAAGTCGGGTTTCTCGACGATTTCGAAGAGAAGCGGAGAATCGGAACGCGGGCGAGCCATGGTGCGGCGAGGTTCGCATCGGCTCCGATTCTCCGCAAGTCCCCTCCGGGTCGGGCGGGGCACCGGACCAGGAGGGGCTACCGTCTGCAAGCCCGGGAACAGGACAGGCCGGACGGGATTTTTCGCCTGCTGCGGCCGCTTCAAGCGGCTGGCGCGAGACGCTTTGTCACAGCAGCATCAGCTGCTCGGTTGCCTTGGCGGCGGGGACGAACCGGTCGGTCCTCAGCGAGCGCCGCTCGGCATTGAGGCCGAGCCGTTTGGCGGCGATCTCGAAACGGCGGCCGATCTGCCAGGCATAAGGGCCGGAGCCTTTCATGCGCTTGCCCCATTCCGAATCGTAGTCCTTGCCGTCGCGCATCGAACGGATCAGCGACATGACGTGGCGATAGCGGTCGGGATAGTGGCGCAGCAGCCAGTCCTTGAAGATCGGCGCGACCTCCAGCGGCAGGCGCAGCAGCACATAGCCCGCTTCACGCGCGCCCGCTGCCTGCGCCGAATCGAGGATGCGCTCCATTTCCGAGTCGGTCAGTCCGGGGATGATCGGCGCGACCATCACCGAGGCCGGAATGCCGGCGTCCGAAAGCTGCCTGATCGCCTCCAGCCGCTTGGTCGGCGTCGACGCGCGCGGCTCCATCGTTCTGGCCAGCATCCTGTCCAATGTCGTCACCGACAGTGCCACCTTGGCCAGCCCGCGTTCGGCCATGCGTGACAGAATGTCGATGTCGCGTGTCACCAGCGCTGACTTGGTGACGATGCCGACCGGATGCCCGCGCGCCTCCAGCACTTCGAGGATCTCGCGCATGATCCGGTATTGCTTCTCGATCGGCTGGTAGGGATCGGTGTTGGTGCCGATGGCGATGGTGCGCGGCTGGTAATTATCCCTGGACAATTCCTTGTCGAGCAGCCGCGCCGCATCCGGCTTGGCAAACAGCTTCGATTCGAAATCCAGCCCCGGCGACAGGCCCATGAAGCTGTGCGTCGGCCGGGCGAAGCAATAGACGCAGCCATGTTCGCAGCCGCGATAGGGATTGATCGAGCGGTCGAAGGAGATGTCGGGCGATTCGTTGCGGGTGATGATGGTGCGCGGCTTCTCGACCTGTACCTCGGTCTTGAAGGGCGGCAGCTCCTCCAGCGAATTCCAGCCGTCGTCGAACACATGCCGGCTGACCGGCTCGAAACGGCCGGACGGATTGATGCCCGCCGACCTGCCGCGATTGCGGTCTGGGCGGACGCGCATGCCGCTCTGCTCGATCATCGCATTCGCCATCTCGGCCCTGCCAGCGCCGAAGGCGGCAATGTCGGCACGCACGATCTGTTCCATTTTGGCCCTTTCCCAGGGACTGTCCGCCCGCTGTCGAATCGCTCTGCTCATGAATGTATTCCTATCGCACCGAGTGGAACAAAGCAAGAACCTTCTCGCGGCGTGCCGCAAAAACTGGCGCTGCCCACCGCTTTCCGCTATTCGGCTAAACATGCTCAGCGTCCTGATCGAAACCCTGAATGACGAGGAGGGCCTCGCCCGCACGCTCGCCTCGCTGATCGGCGGCGCGGTCGAAGGCGTGGTGCGCGACGTTCTCGTCTGCGACACCGGCTCGACCGATCAGACGCACCGCGTCGCCGAACATGCCGGCTGCCACTATGTCAGCGGCGGCATCGCCGCCGGCATCAGGCAGGCCAAGGGCGACTGGCTGCTTTTGCTGGAACCGGGAGCGCGGCTGGGGGAGGGCTGGATCGACGAGGTCGTCGCCCATACGGCCAGGCAAACCATGGCGGCGCGATTTTCACGGGCACGCGGCAGCCGCGCGCCGTTCCTGTCGCGGGTCTTTGCCGGAAATCGCGCTCTCGCCGAAGGCTTGGTGATCAGCAAGCGTCAGGCCGCCGCGCTGTCTAAGAGCGCCCGCAGCGCCGAAGCGATCGCCCGCGGCCTGGCGACAAGAAGGCTCCACGCCGAGATCTGGGTGGCGCCGCGGAAGTGACGGCTTACCATCCCGGCCTAGGAAACGCCGCCCAAGCAAATTTTCTGGCGGGTTGTCGTTTATTGTGCATTGCACAAAATCTGGCCGGGGGTTACCATTCCCAGCGATACGGGCGAATGGGTTTGGGGTGTGCCGGAGCGGCGACGACGACTATCGTCGGCGCTGTTCCCTCGACATTTGAGGACCCCGATGACCCTTTCAAGCCCTGACAAGTCCGGCGCTGCAAGCCTCGAGGCGATCGCACGCAACGGCGGTACGCTGCGCCGCATCGCCGCCCGCATTCCGACCTATCTTTCCGACCTTCGCGAGAATCCGGCATGGCTGCCGATGTTCATGCTGGCGCGCACCATGCCGGCGCGGCGGCTGCACTGGCGCGGTGCGAAGCCGGTTCGGCCGGCGCGCAATGTCAGTGAAACGATGTTCGCCGGCGTCGATCGCGATGCCGTCGTCGGCGCGCTGCGGACGGAGGGGCTCTATTCGGGCCTGACGCTGCCGGCCGCCATCCATGAGGAGATCGCCCGCTTCGCCGAGCACACGCCATGCTTCGGCAATTTCGACCGCCGGCTGGAATTCCTGCCCGAAAAACACGCCGATGCAGAAAAGCATTTCGGCCGCCCGCTGCTCAGCGGCCACTATTTCGAGCGGGTCCTCGACTGCAACGCTGCGGTCGCCGTGCAGCGCGATCCGCTACTCCTCGACATCGCAGCGCACTATCTCGGCAGCCAGGCCAAGCTGATCACCACCCGCGTCTGGTGGAGCTTTCCGACCGGTGGCGTCTCGGACGCCGACAAGAACATGGCTTCGCTCGGCAAATACCATTTCGACCTCGACGACTGGCGCATGCTGAAGTTCTTTTTCTACCTGGTGCCGGTCGACAACGACACCGGGCCGCATGTCTATGTCCGCGGCTCCCACAACCGCCGCATCCTGAAGCATCAGCTGACGCTTCTGGTCGGCCATTCGGCGGAAGAGGTGCTGGGCGTCTATGGCGAGCAGAGCCCGGTCACGCTGACGGGGCAGGCCGGTCTCGGCTTTGTCGAGGATCCGTTCGGCTTCCATATGGGTACCGTGCCGACGCGCACGCCACGACTGATGATGGAAGTCGGCTTCGGCGTCTCGCCGCCGTCGCGCCGGCGGTTTCACGGCGAGCCGGTCATTCGCTGAGGCGGGATCGCCCGGCTGATACCTCGCTCCGTCTCAGCCGCGCCGCAAATGCTCGTCCAGGCGCGGCATGATCTCGACGAAGTTGCAGGGCATGTGCCGATAGTCGAGCTGCGGCTTCAAAATGCCGTCCCAGGCGTCCTTGCAGGCGCCGGGCGAGCCCGGCAACACGAAGACGAAGGTGGCGTTGACGACGCCGCCGGTTGCCCGGCTCTGGATCGTCGAAGTGCCGATCTTGTCGTAGGAGATGCAGTGGAACACTTCGGAAAAGCCGTCCATGCGCTTTTCGAAGATCGGCTCCAGCGCCTCCGGCGTCACGTCGCGGCCGGTGAAGCCGGTGCCGCCGGTGGTGATGACGACATCGATCGCATCGTCCTTCGACCAGCCCAAAACCTTGTCGCGGATCTTGTCGCGGTCGTCGGTGACGATGTCACGAGCGGCGAGGATGTGGCCGGCCTCGGTGATGCGGTCGGCCAGGGTCTGCCCGGATTTGTCGTCGGCGAGGCTGCGCGTATCTGAAACGGTCAGTACCGCGATGCGTACGGGAACGAAGGGGCGGCTCTCGTCAATCCTGGCCATGCGCATCAGCCTCCGATGTCATGCTTCGCGTCGCGGCGACAAACCAGTCGGGATGGCGGCTGCGGATATCGACGGCCGCGCGCTTGGCCACATTGCCGGTCTCGAACAGCCCGAAACAGGTGGCGCCGGAACCAGACATTCTGGCAAAACCGGCTCCAGCCTTGTTGAGCACAGAAAGCGCCTTGCCGATGGCGGGCTGGATTGCACGCGCCGCAGGCTCGAGATCGTTGCGGGTGATCTCCAGCCAGTTGCGGATGCTGTGGAAGTCGAGGCTGTGCGGCAGCGGCGGCAGCCCCGCATTGTCGCGGCGGCCAAGCGCCTCGAACACTTCGGCCGTCGAGACGGCAGTTCCTGGATTGACGAGCACCAGACCCAGGGCCGGGAAACTCCGCACGAGCGTCAGCTCGTCGCCGATGCCGCGGGCTATCAGCGGCTTGGCTGCGAGGCACATCGGCACGTCGGCGCCAAGCGACAGGCCGATCCGCGCCAGTTCGGCATCGCCGATGTCGAGCCTCCAGGCCTGGACCAGAGCACGCAGCACAGCCGCCGCGTCGCTCGACCCGCCGCCGACGCCGGACGCGACCGGCAGGTTCTTTTCGAGCCTGATGGCGACAGCCGGCGCATGCTGGGGACCGGCCTCGCGACGCAGCGCGTCGCGCGCTTTCGCCACCAGATTATTGTCGTCGGCCGGTACCGCGGAGGCGTATTTGCCGGACACGGAAAACCCGTCGCTGTCGGCAAGTTCCGTCTCGATGCGGTCGCCGAAGCGCGTGAACACAGCCAGGCTTTCGATCGTGTGATAACCGTCGGCGCGCCGGCCGGTGACGTGCAGCGCGAGATTTATCTTGGCGTGCGCATGCGATGCCCGGATGCTGGTCTCGGAATCCACTGGCTCGGCCGCGAGGGAGACGACGGTCAATCCTTGGCCAGACGGTATTCGCCGGTCTTCGGATCCTTGACCAGCGTTCCCATCGTACCGTTGGCGGCTTGCTTTTCGGTACGCCGCACCTTGGCGGTCACCCGCTCGGCTTCCCTGACGAAGGAGCGGTAGCCGAAATAGGCGGCAATGCCGACGACGGCGAAGAAGATGATCTGCGGCATGTCAAACTCTCCCTCGCAAGGCCGGCAAGACGGCCGGTCGGGTCGGTTGATGATGTATGCTAGACGCTTTCACCGGCTTTTCAAAGCCCGAAGCGCGCCCACAGCGCGCGCTCTTCCGCCGCATCGATGACGCCGCTTGCCGCGGCGGCGGCAATATCGGGCGCCGAAAAACTCGAGCCGAACAGGCCGAAGCGGCCGAACAGGCCGCGCGGCGCGGTGATCAGCTTGAGCTGGGTCTTCGGCCCGAAACGGCTTTTCAGCACGCTGCGCATGTCGCCGAGGGCATCGACCAGCCCGAGCTCGAGCCCCTTCTTGGCCGTCCAGAACAGGCCGGTGAACAGGTCGGGATCGTCCTTGAGCTTGCTGCCGCGCCTATCCTTGACGAGATCGATGAAGGTCTCGTGGACCTCGAGCTGCAGCGCCTTCAGGCGCTCGACGTCTTCCTTCTTTTCCGGTTTGAACGGGTCGAGCACCGCCTTGTTCTGGCCGGCGGTGTGGACGCGGCGCTCGACGCCGATCTTCTTCAACAGCTCCGGAAAGCCGAACGAGGCCGACACCACGCCGATCGAGCCGACGATGGAGGACGGGTCGGCAAAGATCTCGTCGCCGGCGACCGCGATCATGTAGCCGCCCGATGCCGCCACGTCCTCGACGAAGACCAGGACCTTCTTGTTTTTCTCCGTTGCCAGGTCGCGGATGCGCCTGAAAATCAGCCGCGACTGCACCGGCGAGCCGCCTGGCGAATTGATCGAGATGGCGACCGCCGGCGCGTCGAAGGAAAACAGCTTTTCGAGAAGGCCGGCAGTCGACGCCAGCGACAGGCTCGGCCGGAACTGGCCGCCGCCGGGCATGATGGTGCCGTGCAGCCGGATGACCGGAATGGTGACGACGTTCGAGCGCCAGGATTTCGGCAGCAGGCGATTGAAAAGACGTTTCACGAGGGGGCTGTCTCCGGTCGATTTGCTTGAGGCATGTAGGAATTCGCCGGCCAACGGCAATGCCGTCACCCCGGCAATCAAAATGGATCAGTCTCCGAACAGCGACGCCAACCCGTTATTGATCAGCTCTGCCCGTTCCGAGGGGCCATTGCCTGAATAGGCATGCAGCATCAGCGGCGGCCGGATCGACAGCTTGCCGCGTGCGCCGAGTGCTGCCCGGACGACGATGCGGATCGCTGCCGCTTCGGGGCGAGGATGGACGGCCAGCATCTCGGCATCGCCGAAGCGGCCGGCAATGGCATCGAGGATGGCGCCGAGCTGTTCCGGCCGGGCAATGACGGCCAGCCCGCCGCCCGGCCTGACCACCGCCGCCGCGCTGCGGATCCAGCTGTCGAACAGCCCGTCCTCCGCGACATGCGCGGCCTTTCTCAGCGGATCGGGCGTCGCGCGATCCTCGGCGGCATTGAACGGCGGGTTCATGATGACGAAATCGAAGCTGTTATCCTCGAGGCCGGCGGCCATTCGCGCCCGGCCCGACAGCGCGACATCGGCGACGAGCACCGAGGCGCGGTCGCTGAGATGCGCGTTGCCGGGATGGGCAAGCGTGGTTGTGGCGAAGGCCGCCATTTCCGGAGAACGCTCGACGAGCACTGCCTCGGCACCGGGGCAGCGCGACAGTACCGCCAGGCCGGCGGCACCGGCACCCGCGCCAAAGTCTGCAAGCCGCCCGGCGAACGAGGACGGCACGGCAGCCGCCAGCATCATCGCATCCATGCCGGCGCGGTGGCCTGCCTTTCTCGGCTGCACCAGCCAGAAGCGACCGCGATGGAAGGCATCGACCGTATGAGCCGGCATGTCCGGGACAAGGGCAGCGGGCGACGCGGACATTATTTTTGGCGGATCTCGTTGGCGATGCCGGCATCCGTCAGGATGCGCCGCGCCGCATCGGCCTTGTCGGCGTCCACCATGACACGGCGGGGCAGAATGCCGATCGAGCCGTCGAGCACGCTCATGTTCTGGTCGGCGACGAAAAAGCCGATGCCGGCATCGCGCATCAGCGATTCGACAAAGGAAATGATGACGGCGTCGTTGGTGCGGATGAGCTCTATCATCGAATGAAACTCGCAGTTTGCGGCGTTGATGTAAACGTGGACGTGATTATGTACCAGAGCCGCCGCGCCAATTCGCCTCTTGCCGCACCGGTGGCTGCCGCCCTAGAGTCTGTCCAGGGACCATGTTGCCGTCGTGCATATCGAGGTTGGGAGTTTTGCCGTGGGTGTCGTTCTCAACATTGAAAACGGGAAGCGGGAAGCCGCCTCGATCAAGGACCTTATCGACCTGACCGCCGCCGACATGGGGCGCGTCAATGAACTGATCCTGTCGAAGGCCGGCTCCGACGTCGAGATGATCCCGGAGATTGCCAACCACTTGATCTCGTCCGGCGGCAAACGGCTGCGGCCGATGCTGACGCTCGCCGCCGCCCAGATGTTCGGCTATTCCGGTGACGGCCACGTCAAGCTCGCCACCTCGGTCGAATTCATGCACACCGCGACACTTCTCCACGACGACGTTGTCGACGAAAGCGGCATGCGGCGCGGCAAGAAGACGGCGCGCATGATCTGGGGTAACCAGGCCAGTGTTTTGGTCGGCGATTTCCTGCTCGGCCAGGCCTTTCGCATGATGGTCGATGTCGGCTCGCTGGAAGCGCTCGACATCCTGTCGAGTGCGGCTTCGGTCATCGCCGAAGGCGAGGTGATGCAGCTCGCCGCCGCCAAAAACCTCGAGACCACCGAGGATGAGCATTTCGCCGTGATCAAGGCCAAGACCGCGGCGCTGTTTTCGGCCGCCGCCGAGGTCGGCCCGGTCATCGCCCAGGCGACGCGCAATGATCGCGCAGCACTCCGCTCCTACGGCATGAATCTCGGCCTTGCCTTCCAACTGATCGATGATGCGCTGGATTACGGCGGCACCAGCAAGGACCTCGGCAAGAATGTCGGCGACGATTTCCGCGAGGGCAAGGTGACGCTGCCGGTGATCCTCGCCTATCGGCGCGGCACAAAGGCCGAGCGCAGCTTCTGGAAACGCGCCATCGAGGACAATGCCGCCGACGATGCCGGACTGGAGAAGGCCGTCGGCCTGATGCTCCGCCACGGCGCAATTGCCGACACCATCGGACGCGCCCGCCACTTCGGCGAGATCGCCCGTGACGCGCTGGCGCCGCTCGAGGCGACGCCGCAGAAATCGGCGCTGATCGACGTCATCGATTTCTGCATCAGCCGGGTGAATTGACAGGCGTCGGCGCCCGCGCCTGTTCTCATCGCGCCTTTGCCGGAAGAACCATTGCTGCGAGCAGGCTGACGACGATGCCCGCCGCCGCGAGCCAGAAGGCGACCTGGATGCCGTCGGCGACGGCAATTTTCAAGGCATTGCCGGACAATTCGCCGATTTGGCTGTTCGCAATCGCAATCAGCACGGCCATGCCGACGGCATTGCCGACATTGAGTGTCGTCGAAGCCATCCCCGAGGCGACGCCTTGCTGATCATGCGCAACGCCGGAAGCGGCGGCAATCCACATTGCTGTCCAGACGATGCCTTGTCCGACGCCGGAGACGATCAGGCCGGGTACGAGGGACAGATAGCTGCTCTCCGCGGTCGCGCCTGATACCATCAATGCTGTGCCTACCGCGCCGACGATCATGCCGCCGACCAGCGTGCTGCGCGTCGAAAAGCGCGTCGCCAGACGCTCGCCGGCTTGCGTGCCGGTGGCGATGGCGACCGACGGCACGAGAAAGGCGAGGCCCGTCTGCAAGGCGGTGAAGCCGTGCACGTTCTGCAACAGCACGGTGAGGAAGTAGGGCAGCGCTCCGAAAGTGGCCATGTAGAGGAAGGTGATCGTCATGCCGGCGACGAGGCTGCGGTTGTGGAACAGGCGCAGCGGCATCAGCGGATCGGCGCTCTTCGCCTCGATCATCGTGAAAGCGATCAGGAAGAATGCCGCCAGTGCTGCACTGACGATGATTGCGGTCGATCCCCAGCCATATTCGGGCCCCTGAACCAGTGTGACGACAAGCAAGGTCGCGCCGGCGGTGACGGTCAGCGCGCCCGGCAGATCGAAGCTGCGGTGCTCGTGCGGCTTCGGATCGCGCGGAATGATGGCGAAAGCCGCGATGATGGCGATCCCGGCCAAAAGCACGTTGACGTAGAAGACCGACGGCCAGCCGAAGGCGCTGGTCAGAAACCCGCCGGCAAGCGAACCGAGCGTCAGGCCGCTGGCGCCTGCGCCACCCCAGACGGCGAGCGCCCGGTTGCGTTCCGGTCCTTCGGCGAACAGACGGTTGATCAGCGACAGCGTCGCCGGAAACAGGAAGGCGCCGCCGATGCCTTGCACGGCGCGGGCCGCAATGATGATTTGCGGCGACCATGCGAGGCCGCCGACCAGGGACGAGAGCGCGTAGAGCCAGAGCGCGAAGATGAAGACGCGGCGCTGGCCGATCAGGTCGGCGGCCCGGCCGCCGAACAGTAGGAAGCCGCCGGTGAACACGGTATAGGCGCTGACCACCCATTGCAGGGTCTGGCCTGAAAATCCGAGGCCGGCGCCGATCTCCGGCAACGCCACGAAGACGATGTTGAGGTCGAGCGCGATGATGAGCTGCGCGAAGGCGAGCAGCGCCAGCGTTGCGCCGCGCTTCGCGCTGGTTGTTCCTTGCGCTGCCATCGCCCCGAGCGGCGCGCCTTGATCGAGTGAACTCATGCCGGTCTCCTTGTCGACAATTATTTAATGATCGACAAAGAATTGAGATTTGCAATCCGAAGTCAAGCGGATTATTTGTTGATCGACAAAAATTGGAGACCGCCATGGCAGGCAGGCCAAGGGAATTCGACCGCGACCAGGCGCTTGAGAAAGCCCGCGACGCCTTTTGGAGACGCGGCTACGAGGGCACCTCGATGGCCGATCTCGTATCGGCGCTTGGCCTCGCATCGGCGCGCATCTATGCCGCCTTCGGCTCGAAGGAGGACCTGTTTCGCGAAGCGGTGGCGCTTTACGAAGCCAATGAGGGCGGCTTCGCCACGCGCGCGCTGCAGGAAGAACCAAACGTCCGGCGCGTCATCGAGCGCATGCTTCGCGACGCCGTCGAAATCTATACGCGGCCGGGGCGGCCGCAGGGCTGCATGGTGGTGACGGCCGCGACCAATTGCGCCGTCGAAAATGACGCCGTGCTGCAATGGCTGGCGGAGCACCGGCTGGCACGTACCGCATCGATCGTCGAGCGATTGAAAAAGGCCGTGCGCGATGGCGAATTGAAGCCGGCCACCGACGCCGCGGCGTTGGGCGATTATTATGCCACGCTGATGCACGGCCTTTCGGTGCAGGCACGCGACGGCATTCCGAAAAAACGGCTGCACGATCTTGTCACCGTCGCCATGCAGGCGCTCGACGCAAGGCTTTCGCAAACGTCCTGAGTTCCGGGCCGTGACGCCTCACTTACCGGCTTGTTCGGCGGCCCTTCTGGGATTGACCTCCGGCGTCGGCGGCGGCGAACGCTGCTTCGTAGATACGATCGACGATGGCGAAGGCTTCTTCGTCGCGCGGCACTTCCAGCATCGGCGCCCCCATGGCTGGCGAAGCAAGAATTGAAATCTCATCCTGCCACGCAAAGTTGCATGGCGGAAGCTTTCAACCGATGGCGCTTATGGATCGCTTACGGCATCGGGCAAATAGCGACGCGCAGGCAGCGCCAAAGCGGACGCCACGCGGTCAAGGGTCGCAGTTCAGGCCCTTTCGGCATGGTTTATTAATTGCTTGACCCGATTGTGAATTCGGGCCGGGTTGAAGCACGACCCCAAAAAGGCCATGCTTTACCTGTAAAGATCGAGTCTACGGCGATCCCGCTGACGCGGAGATGGCGTTTGGCTGAAAGGGATATGATGCGGCAAGGATATGCGCGCTGGCTGACGGGGCTGGCAATCGCGACGGGCATGGCGATCTCGGCTCTGCCGGTCCATGCCAAACAGACCGCAGAGCCGGTCAGGATCACATCCTTCTCGGGGGCCTATCTCGCTGCCCGGATTGCCGAAGGCGACAACGACCTCGACAGCGCCGTCTCCTACTACAAGCAGGCGCTTGCCTTCGATCCGAACGATACGGGACTGCAGCAGAGCCTGATGCTGTCGCTGATCGCACAGGGGCGCTTCGATGAGTCCCTGGTCTACGCCGACAAGCTCAAGGCGGTTCCCGATGTCGAGCGCTTCTCGCGCCTGGCGCTGGCCATCGATTCCTTCCACAAGAAGGATTTCTCCAAGGCCGAATACTGGCTCAAGCTGTCGCTCGAATCCGATCTCGACCGGCTGATTTCCGGCGTCATGACCGGCTGGGCCAAGCAGGGTGCGGGTGACGCCGGCGAGGCCATGGCTTCCATCGACAAGCTGCAGGGCCCCGACTGGTTCGGCCTGTTCAAGTCCTTCCACCGTGCCTTGATTGCCGACGCCTCCGGCCTGCCCGACAGGGCGGATGCGCTCTACACCGCCACCCTGCAGGACACGGCCGCCGGCGGTGCCGCCCCCGAAACATGGATGCGCAACGCGCAGGCCTACGCCTCTTTCCTCGCCCGTAAGGGCGACAAGGCCAAGGCGCTGTCGGTGCTCGACCAGGCCGAGACATTTGCGCCCGGCAAGGTCGAGATTGCAGCCCTTCGCGACAAGATCAACAAGGGCGAAAGGATCCAACCCTTCGCTGCCGGCCCGTCGGACGGCGCCTCGGAAATCCTGCTCGATCTCGCCACCGCGCTCAACCGCGGCGGCGGCGAGCCGTTCGTGCGGCTTTATCTGCAATATGCGCTGGCGCTGCGGCCCGACAATGACGCGGCGCTCGTTCAGCTTGCCGCCGTTGCCGAGCAGTTGAAGGACGGCGAGGGCGCCATCGCGCTCTATCGCCGCATTCCCGCCGGTTCGCCGCTGAAGGAGCTTTCGGACCTGCAGCTCGGCCTCAACCTTGCCGATCTCGACCGCAACGACGAGGCGATCACCCACCTCAAGGCCATCGTCGATGCGCATCCCGACGACATGCGCGCCTATCTGGCGCTCGGCGGGGTCTATTCCTCGAAGGAGGATTTCCGCTCCGCCGCCAATCTTTATGACAAGGCGGTCGAGGTGCTGAAGACGCCGACCGCCGTCAACTGGAACATCTTCTACCAGCGCGGCATCGCCTATGAGCGGCTGAAGGAATGGCCGAAGGCCGAGCCGAATTTCCGCAAGGCGCTGGAGCTCTACCCCGACCAGCCGCAGGTTTTGAACTATCTCGGCTATTCCTGGGTCGACAAGGACATGAACCTCAAGGAAGGCCTCGCGATGATCCAGAAGGCCGTCGACCTGAGGCCGAGCGACGGCTACATCGTCGATTCGCTGGGCTGGGCCTATTATCGCCTTGGCCAGTTCGACGACGCTGTGCGCGAAATGGAACGCGCCGTTTCGTTGAAGCCGGAGGATCCGGTGCTCAACGATCACCTCGGCGACGCCTACTGGCGCGTTGGCCGCAAGCTGGAAGCCACCTTCCAGTGGAACCAGGCCCGCGACCTGAAGCCGGACCCGGACGTGCTTGCCGCCTTGCAGCAAAAGCTGATGAAGGGCCTGCCGCCGATCGAATCCAACACGGCGCAGGAAACCCCGAACGTAAAGCCCGAGCCGGCGCCCGCCCCGAAGGGGTGACCCCATCGCCTTGACGGTCGCGGAGCGGCACTCTACGAGGTGCCGCATCCCGCCGGAGGCCGCCGTGACCGTTGACATCCCTGCCCACACGCATCCCAGCCGCTCGTTCCAGGGGCTGATCCTGACCTTGCATAATTATTGGGCGGACTATGGCTGCGTCGTCCTCCAGCCTTACGACATGGAAGTCGGCGCCGGTACCTTTCATCCGGCAACGACATTGCGCGCGCTCGGCCCAAAACGCTGGAACGCGGCCTATGTCCAGCCCTCGCGCCGCCCCAAGGACGGCCGCTATGGCGAAAATCCGAACCGGCTGCAGCATTATTACCAATACCAGGTGATCCTGAAGCCCAATCCGCCCAATTTGCAGGAGCTTTACCTCGGCTCGCTGGCCGCGATCGGCATCGATCCGCTGCTGCACGACATCCGCTTCGTCGAGGACGACTGGGAAAGCCCGACACTGGGCGCCTGGGGACTGGGCTGGGAGTGCTGGTGCGACGGCATGGAGGTGTCGCAGTTCACCTATTTCCAGCAGGTCTGCGGCATCGAATGCGCGCCGGTGGCGGGTGAGCTCACTTACGGGCTGGAACGGCTGGCCATGTATGTGCAGGGCGTCGACAATGTCTACGACCTCAACTTCAACGGCCGCGAAGGCGCCGACAAGGTGACCTATGGCGACGTCTTCCTGCAGGCCGAGCAGGAATATTCGCGCCACAATTTCGAATTCGCCAACACGGTGATGCTGCTCAGGCATTTCGAAGACGCCGAGGCCGAGTGCAAGGCGCTGCTACAAGCCGGCGCGCCGGCGTCGAACGACAATCTGGCGATGCACAGGATGGTATTCCCCGCCTACGACCAGTGCATCAAGGCCAGCCATGTCTTCAACCTGCTCGACGCACGCGGCGTCATTTCCGTCACCGAGCGCCAGAGCTACATCTTGCGGGTGCGCAATCTGGCCAAAGCCTGCGGCGAGGCGTTTCTGCTGACGCAGGCGGGTGGAATGGCGGCTTAGCTCCAGGCGATTTCGACAGGGGCGCTGATTGGCAACGTGCCTTGGCCGCTTGCACCGGCTATTGTCCGCAGCGCCTGCCGGACGCCGGGCATCGAGAAGGCACCGTGCACCTGCGCTGTAAAACAGGCGCTGAGCGCGAGGATCTGCAGGAATGTCGATGCCGTTTTCATGGTCGTTCAGCCAATAGCTCTCTGCCTGAGCGTTGGTCGCTTCAGCGCTGCGTTCGGTTCATGGAAATCTTTGATCCAAGGACGGGCGGACCGGCGCGTGTCCGACAGGAGGCTGAATTTTTTCGGAAATCGCCGCTGGACGCCTTGATCGTGCCGGCCCGATCTTGCTGGGAAGGGTGACAGCAGCCGACCGAGTTGCTATGCCCCGCTTACCTCCGCCTCGATGGGGGAGGACGCCGCGAAGCGGCGGCTGTTTTTTGTCGCGTGAGCTCTTTCAATGCCTGACCTGCTTCTAGAACTTCGTTCCGAAGAAATCCCCGCTCGCATGCAGCGCAAGGCGGCCGGCGATCTCAGGAAGCTTTTGACCGACGGTCTGGTCGAAGCCGGGCTGACCTATGAGGCGGCGCGCGAACATTGGACGCCGCGTCGGTTGGCGCTCGACATCCGCGGCCTGACCGCCCGCTCGAAGGACATCAGCGAGGAGATCAAGGGCCCCTCGACCAAGGCGCCCGAGCAGGCGGTGCAAGGTTTTCTGCGCAAGGCCGGCCTTGCCTCGATTGCCGAGGCGCATGTCCATTCCGATCCGAAGAAGGGCGACTTCTATGTCGCCCATATTTCCAGGCCGGGCAGGTCGGCGGAGCAGATCATCGCCGAGCTGGTGCCGGGCATCATCCGCAACTTCCCCTGGCCGAAATCGATGCGCTGGGGGCCGGCGTCGGCCAAGCCCGGGTCGCTGCGCTGGGTGCGGCCGCTGCAATCGATCCTGTGCACCTTCGGCCCGGAAACCGAGGAGCCGGTGGTGGTCGATTTCGAGATCGACGGTATCCGCTCAGGCAACGTCACCTACGGCCACCGTTTTCATGCGCCGGGCGCCATCACGGTGCGCCGCTTTGACGATTACGTCGCCAAGCTTGAAGCGGCCAAGGTCGTGCTCGATGCCGACCGACGCAAGGAGATCATTCTTGCCGATGCCAGGAACCTCGCCTTCGCCAGCGGGCTCGACCTCGTCGAGGACGAGGGGCTGCTGGAGGAAGTGTCGGGCCTGGTCGAATGGCCCGTCGTGCTGATGGGCGAATTCGAGCAGGATTTTCTGGCCATTCCGGCCGAGGTGATCCGGCTCACCATCCGCGCCAACCAGAAGTGTTTTGTGACGCGGCCGCATGGCGCGGGCGAAGAGCTCTCCAACCGCTTCATCCTGACCGCCAATGTCGAGGCCAAGGATGGCGGCAAGGAGATCGCCCATGGCAACGGCAAGGTGGTGCGCGCCCGCCTGTCCGACGCGCTCTATTTCTGGAAGACCGACCAGGGCGACCTGCCGGATCTCGACCAGTTGCAGGCATCGGCGGAAAAGTTCGGGCTTGACCTCAACAAGCCGCTCGACCAGCGCATGGCCCGCCTCGACCATCTCAATGTGACGTTTCATGCCAAGCTCGGCACGCAGGGCGAGCGGGTGGAGCGGATTGCGCGCTTGGCCGAAGAACTGGCACCAATCGTGGTGCGCGCAATCTCCCCCCTTGAGGGGGAGATGGCCGGCAGGCCAGAGGGGGTCGCTTCGCGTGAAGCGCCGGCATCCTCGGTCCACAAGAGAGAGTCGCGTCAGGACGCACCGATCCCCTCTGTCGCCTTCGGCGACATCTCCCCCTCAAGGGGGGAGATTACCGCGCTGGCGCGTCGCGCTGCCGTCCTCGCCAAGGCCGATCTCACCACCGAGGTGGTTGGCGAATTCCCGGAACTGCAGGGCGCCATGGGTCGCAAATACGCCCTGCTGCAACGCGAGCATCCGTCGGTCGCCGCTGCGATCGAGGAGCACTACAAGCCGCAGGGGCCGTCAGATCGCGTGCCGACTGATCCGGTATCGATCGCCGTGGCGCTCGCCGACAAGCTCGATACGCTGGTCGGGTTCTGGGCGATCGACGAAAAACCGACCGGATCGAAGGACCCCTATGCGCTGCGGAGAGCGGCGCTGGGGGTAACGAGGATACTGATTGAGAACGGGATTAGGTTGTCCCTGAAATCTGTGGCCAATATCGCGTCCGAAGATATTGCAGGTCACATACGCGATCCCAAACTCGACCGACAGTTCGAAATTGCTGCGGAGCTAGACCAGCAACTCGGAGGAGATTCGCTTACCGATCTCGTCATCGAACGCGATTCCGCAATCTCAAACAACACCTTTGAGCGTTCCGGAGAAAGGCAGCAGCAAGAGATCAACAATCTCCTCTCCTTCTTCCACGATCGCCTCAAAGTCTATCTCCGCGATCAGGGTGCGCGGCACGACCTGATCGACGCGGTGCTGGCGAGTGGCGCTGCCCCCTCATCCGGCCCTTCGGGCCACCTTCTCCCCGCTGGGGAGAAGAGGCTGGCACCGGCGTTGGCGACCTCTTCTCCCCTCGGGGAGAAGGTGGCCGCGAAGCGGCCGGATGAGGGGGCTTCGCAAAACGACGACCTTCTGCAAATCGTCCGCCGGGTCGAAGCCCTTGGCTCGTTCCTCGACACCGAGGACGGCAAGAACCTGCTTGCCGGCACCAAGCGCGCGGCCAACATCGTGGCTGCCGAAGAGAAGAAGGCGACAGCGATCGCAAGCAGCGTTGAGCCGGCTCTGTTCCGGGAGGGCGCCGAAAAAACCCTGTTCGCGGCGGTGAATCAGGCCGAGAGGCAAGCCGGCGAAGGAATTCAAAACGAAGACTTTTCCGCCGCCATGCTGGCGCTTAGCGTGTTGCGCGAGCCGGTTGATTCATTCTTTGAGAAAGTCCTGGTAAACGACGAGGACCAGGCGGTGCGCGCCAATCGCCTGGCATTGCTCGCCCGCATCCGCGCGGCGACCGACCGGGTCGCGGATTTCTCCAAGATAGCCGGCTGACGTCTGGGAAAAAATCATCGCTTGTGGCGCTATTTGGGCTGGTCGGGAGCTGCTAGCGGCGCCGGCTGCGGCGCTGCCGGCTCAGGGGTTTTGCTGGCGACCTTTGGATCGGCCTTGCTGTTCGCGGCGGGCGCGGCAGCGGTGGCCGGCGCGGCTTTGGGCGCAGGCGTTGCAAAGGCATCGCCGACGATACCGCCGCGAATGATCATCGGACTTCCGTCGAAGCCACGACTCGGCTGGCTCGGGATTGCCGCGACCTTTTCATCGGTGACGTTTTCATTGACGTCAGGCAACTTCTCGCCGAGCGCGACGATCGACCGTGTTTTCGCCCGTTCGAGCGCGCTGGCACTTACAACCGAAGGCGTCGCCGTCGTTTGCCCGAGAAAAACCAGCGATGAGGCCTGTGCCGTGCTGGCCATAACCGCCAGACCAAGCGCTCCAAGGATACGCATCGAAAGCATGATAATTCCCCTTGCCCAACAAGACGGCACCGTAGCCGAGGGCAGTTGATGCCGGCTTGCGGGGAAACATAGCATTTTAGCGATTTGCGATTCGCCAATGCCTGGGCTTGCTCGCCCGGCGTCGCCGTATTAGGCACCCGCATCCGTGAGGTGACGACAGTGGCTGAAATTCGTGCCGTCGGCGAGGCGATGGAAAGGGCGTTGGCGCTGCTCGAAAGCGGCGACGTCGTCGCCATACCGACCGAGACCGTCTATGGCCTGGCCGGCGACGCGACCAACGGCGTTGCCGTGGCTCGTATCTTCGAAGCCAAGGGCCGACCTCGCTTCAACCCGCTGATCGCCCATATAGCCGATCCGGCGATGGCCGAGCGCATCGCGCTGTTCGATCCGCTGTCGGAAAGATTGGCGCAGGTATTCTGGCCGGGGCCGCTGACGATGGTGCTGCCGCAACGGCCCAGCAACGGCATTCATCCGCTGGTCACCGCCGGTCTGGACACCATCGCGCTGCGCATGCCGAAAGGCTTTGGCGGCGAGCTGATTGCCAGGTTCGGTCGCGCGCTTGCGGCGCCCAGCGCCAATTCCTCGGGCAGGATCAGCGCCACGACGGCGGAAGCAGTGGCGGCCGACCTCGGTCCCAGGATCAAGCTTGTGGTCGATGGCGGCGCGACGCCGGTCGGGCTGGAATCGACCATCCTCAAGGTCGAAGCCGGAAAGCTGCGGCTGCTGCGACCGGGCGGCATTGCCGCCGAAGAGATCGAAGCAGTGGCCGGGACAAAGTTGCTGCGCGGCGCTTCGGGCATCGAGGCGCCCGGCATGCTCGCCTCGCATTACGCTCCGGGTGCGGCGGTGCGGCTCAATGCCGGCAAGGTCGCCACAGGCGAAGCCTTGCTGGCCTTCGGCCGCCGCCGTGCCGAGGGCTGGCGCGATGCAGCCGCACTGCGCAATTTGTCGGAGACCGGCGACCTGCGCGAGGCAGCAAGCAATCTCTTCGCTCATCTGCAGGATCTCGATGGCAGCGGCGCCAAAACCATCGCCGTCGAGCCGATCCCGTTCGAAGGGCTGGGCGAGGCGATCAACGACAGGCTTTCGCGCGCCGCCGCCCCGCGTGACAAGATCGCCCCTCGTGACAAGATGGATTGAGCACCATAGTTTCCACCCATGAACGACATTTCCCCCGACCTCGATCCTGCCGTCATCGCGCGCTTTGTGACAATCGTCGGCGACAAATATGCGCTGCGCGACCAGCAGGACATCGCGCCTTACCTCACCGAGCGGCGCGGACTTTGGCACGGCAGGACGGCGCTGGTGCTGAGGCCGGGCAGCGTCGAGGAGATCAGCCGCATCATGCGGCTGGCGACCGAAACGGGCATGCCGATTGTACCGCAAAGCGGCAACACCGGGCTGGTCGGCGCCCAGGTGCCGGACGCGTCCGGCCGCGAGATCGTGCTGTCGCTGTCGCGGCTAAACCGCATCCGTGAGATCGATACCCTGTCCAACACGGTGACGGTCGAAACCGGCGTCATCCTGCAGACGCTGCAGGAAGCGGCCGATGCCGCCGACCGGCTGTTTCCGCTGTCGCTTGCCGCGCAAGGCTCCTGCCAGATCGGCGGCAATCTCTCTTCCAACGCCGGTGGCACCGGCGTGCTTGCCTACGGCAATGCGCGCGAACTCTGCCTCGGCGTCGAAGTGGTGCTGCCGACCGGCGAAGTGTTCGACGATCTGCGCAAGCTGAAGAAGGACAATACCGGTTATGATCTGAAGGACCTGTTCGTCGGCGCCGAGGGTACGCTCGGCATCATCACCGCCGCCGTGCTCAAGCTTTTCCCCAAGCCCAAGGGGCGCGAGGTGGCGTTTGCCGGCCTGTCATCGCCGGAGGCGGCACTGTCGCTGTTCAGCCTCGCGATGGACCGTGCAGGGGCAGCGCTCACCGCCTTCGAGCTGATCGGCCAGAGGCCTTACGACTTCACGCTTGCCCACGCACAAGGCGTAGTGCGGCCGCTGGCCGGCGATTGGCCGTGGTATGTGCTGATGCAGATCTCGTCGGGCCGCTCGGCCGAGGATGCACGGGCGCTGATCGAAGAGGTGCTGGAGGCAGGCCTCGAGCAAGGGATCGTCGGCGATGCGGTGATCGCGTCAAGCATCGCCCAGGGCGATGCGTTCTGGAATTTCCGCGAAGTGCTGCCCGAGGCGCAGAGACCCGAAGGTGCCTCGATCAAGCACGACATCTCGGTGCCGGTGGCGTCGATCCCGCCCTTCATCGAAAAGGCCGCCGGCGCCGTGCAATCGGTCAGTCCCGGCGCACGCGTCGTCTGCTTCGGCCACATGGGCGACGGCAATCTGCACTACAACATTTCCCGGCCGGTCGACGGTGACGACGAGGCGTTTCTCGGCCTTTACCACGTCATGAACAAGGCCGTGCACGACGTCGTGCGCTCGTTTCATGGCTCGATCTCGGCCGAGCACGGCATCGGCCAGTTGAAGCGGGACGAATTGATCGCGACGGCGCCGCCGATGGCGATCGAGCTGATGCGCAGGGTGAAGGCCGCTTTCGATCCCGCCGGCATCATGAATCCCGGTAAGGTTATCTGATCCTTTCGCCGGCCCGCGCCGGTTCGTATTCCGATAACCATCCGCCTCGGATCAGCAAAATTTAACCGACTTTCTTAAGCGCGAGGATAAGAAGCTCGCGCTAATGTTTCTCCACAACGAGGCTGGGAAAACCGGCCCGGAGATCCGGAAACACCGGCTCTCAGGAGAAACAGGAAAGGCACGATATGAACACTGGACTGAAGCCAGTCTGGGCCGGGCGCAATATGCGCCTCGACCCATTCCGCCTGCCGCAGGTGGTGAGCTACGCCACGCGCGACGACTATGGCGACGTTACCTTCACCATCGATCAGCGCGGCGCGGTTATCCGCCGCACGCTGGAGATGAGTGGCGTGCCGGCGATCATCGCTCTGCCCGCCAACGCGTTTCGCGGCGTCGCCGCCCGCGCCATGGAGGATCCGGATGGCAATGTCACAGTGACGCTTGAGCTTCTGCACAACGACCCGATGCTGTCGGTGCCGCTGCTGGTCGCCGACGATCTCGACGACGTCGCCGCCGACTGGCGCGCCTGGGCCGACGCCTACCGCCTGCCGATGCTTCTGATCGAGGCCGACGGCATTGCCCGCACGCTGGAAGAATCGCTCGGCGCCGCCATCAAGGCGCTCCCGGCGCAGGACCGTCGCAAAGGTCGCGTCTCGACCATGCGCCGCCCGCGCTTCCTCGCCCGCCGCCGCGCCGGCGACCTCGGCCTCAGGCTGGTCATCGGCGGCGAGGAGCTTATTTCGCGGGAATAGGCCTGAGCGCCTCTTCCTTCTCCCCCTGTGGGAGAAGGTGGCCGAGCGGAGCTCGGTCGGATGAGGGGTGTTCCAGGGACCGCCAACGCCTCATTTCTTCCAACACCCCTCAACCGTCTTGGCGCTACGCGCCAATCCACCTTCTCCCACAGGGGGAGAAGGGAAAAGGCTCCTAAACCAGCGGCTTCAGCGCCACCCAAACCGCGCCGCCGATCAGGCCGAGGAAGATCAGCCAGCCGACCTGGTTGTTCGATCTGAACAGCCTCAGGCACTGGTCCGGATCGTCGATGTCGAGCACGCCGATCTGCCGCGCCAGATGGGCGCCGGCGGCAATCAGCCCGGCGAGCGCCGGCACCGGTGCCTGCGCCGAGGCGAAAGCAATGGCGAAGCAGACCAGCGCTCCGCCATAAAGTCCGGCAAGCCAGCCCTTGGTGTTGTCGCCGAACAGGCGCGCCGTCGAGCGCACGCCGACGATGGCGTCGTCCTCCTTGTCCTGATGCGCATAGATCGTGTCATAGCCGATCACCCACAGGATCGAGCCGATATAGAGCATGATTGCCGGCCCATCGAGATCGCCGAACTCGACCGCCCATCCCATCAGCGCCCCCCAGGAAAAGGCAAGACCGAGAACCAGTTGCGGCCAATTGGTGTACCGCTTCATGAACGGGTAGATGGCGACGATGACCAGCGAGCCGATGCCGAGCAAGATGGCCAAGCTGTTGAACTGCAAAAGCACGGCGAGGCCGACCAGTGCCTGCAAGACAACAAACATCCAGGCCTGCCGGCGCGTAACCTTGCCGGCCGGCAGCGGTCGCGAGCGTGTGCGTTCCACCTGGTTGTCGATGTCCTCGTCGACTAGGTCGTTGTAGGTGCAGCCGGCGCCACGCATGGCGAACGCGCCAAGAAAAAACAGCAGCAGATACCACGGCGACGGCAGCAGCGAGAGCAGCGGGTCCGTCGGACGCGGATAAGCACTCGCGGCAAGTGCAGCCGACCACCAGCATGGCCACAGCAGCAATTGCCAGCCGATCGGCCGGTCCCATCGGGCAAGCTGCGCATAGGGCCACAACCCCCGCGGCAGCGCGCGATAGACCCAGTGGCCGCTCGGCGCATCGGCGACGCGGCCCTGGGCCGCTTTCGACTGGACGGTTTCCATTTTGCTGGAGTGGCAGCAGAGGCGAATGCCGTCAAGCGTCAAGCAGGCCGGATCCGCTCGCGGCGCGGAATCGCCGCCGCGGACAGCCAAATGTCTTGACCCGCCGCCCGGGGCGCAATAGCGCAGTCCTGATCGGAACGGGCAAGGGATCCAGGCATGCGTGTTTTGCTGATCGGCTCCGGCGGACGAGAACATGCGTTGGCCTGGAAGATGGCGGCGTCGCCGCTGCTGACCAAACTCTACGCGGCGCCCGGCAATCCGGGCATCGGCGGCGAAGCCGAGCTGGTGAGGCTCGATGTTTCGGATCATGCAGCGGTGGTCCGGTTTTGCCGCGAGAAAGAAATAGACCTCGTCGTGGTCGGCCCGGAAGGGCCGCTGGTCGCCGGCATTGCCGACGACCTTCGCGCCGAGGGCATCCGCGTCTTCGGCCCGTCAAAGGCAGCGGCACGGCTGGAAGGCTCGAAGGGGTTCACCAAGGACCTCTGCGCCAAATACGGCATCCCGACCGCCGCCTATGGCCGCTTCGGCGATCTGGCTTCGGCCAAGGCCTATGTCGAGAGAATGGGTGCGCCGATCGTCATCAAGGCCGACGGCCTCGCTGCCGGCAAGGGCGTCACCGTCGCCATGACGCTTGACGAGGCGCTGGCCGCGCTCGACGCCTGTTTCGACGGCTCCTTCGGCCAGGCCGGCGCCGAAGTGGTGGTCGAGGAGTTTCTCAGCGGCGAAGAGGCAAGCTTCTTCTGCCTTTGCGACGGCATCACCGCGCTGCCCTTCGGCAGCGCGCAGGATCATAAGCGCCTCAGTGACGGCGACACCGGCCCCAACACCGGCGGCATGGGCGCCTATTCGCCGGCGCCGGTGATGACGCCGGAGATGATCGACCGAACCATGCGCGAGATCGTCGAGCCGACCATGCGCGGCATGGCTGAAACAGGCGCGCCGTTTTCCGGCGTGCTGTTCGCCGGGCTGATGATATCAGACAGCGGGCCGAAGCTGATCGAATACAACACCCGTTTCGGCGACCCGGAATGCCAGGTGCTGATGATGCGGCTGAAGGACGATCTCCTGGTCCTGCTCAACGCCGCCGCCGACGGCCAGCTGGCGCACACCTCGGTGCGCTGGCGCGACGAGGCGGCGCTCACCGTGGTGATGGCAGCCAGGGGTTATCCCGGCACGCCGGAAAAGGGCTCGGTCATTCGCGGCGTCGAGGCGGCGGCAGGTGAGGGCGTCGAGATTTTTCACGCCGGCACCGCAATCAACGGCGGCGCACTCGTCGCCAATGGCGGTCGCGTGCTCAACGTCACGGCGACCGGCCGCACCGTCGGCGAGGCGCAGAAGAAGGCTTACGCCGCGCTCGACCGGATCGACTGGCCGCAAGGCTTTTGCCGCCGCGACATTGGCTGGCTGGCGGTGGCGCGCGAGCAGGCGAACTGACGCTTCAGGCGGCCCTCAGCCTCAGCGCAGGCCGCGGCCGAATACGGTCGAGACGCTGCTGACCGCATCGGCGGTGGGGGCAATTCCAGACACCGATGCCAGGCGCTCTTCGTTTCGCGTCCAGGCAACATATTCGGCAATCCCGCGCGGAAGGCTCGGCGCCGCCTTCGCCGCAGGCATTTGAAAGCCGCTGCTGAACCTGGCCAAGCGCGTCCTAAATACCGCGACCAGTTGCTCGAGGCTCGCGGGTGCTACCACTGTGGCATAGGTCATGGCAGTGCCGGCGAGCCCCGCCTCGCGTGAGAGCGGCACCGGTATCGAGGCGAGATAATCCGGCTGCACGTCGATCAGGCCGCCGAACGGCCACTGTGCGCGCAATTCCGTCGCGTTCATCGGCGCGACGCTGACATCGATATCGTTGGGCGTGCCCGCAACCCTGTAGGGACAGCGGAACCGGCCGCAATTTGCTCGCGCCGAAAACTGCCAGAGCGCATAGCCCTGCCAGTTGCCCATCGGAAAATGCACATCGATGTCTGGCTTATAACGCGCGTACCACAGCGGCAACCGGGACAGGAGCGGGTATTTATACTTATTGTCGGCGATATGCCTGGCGGTCGTGCCGTTGGTGTAGAGCACCGGAAAGCGGCCAACCCGACGATGCACATGGCGCACGAATTCCTCGGCATCCTCGAGCGACATCCATTGGGTGGGATCATCGTCCTCGATGTCGAGGGCAAGCAGGTCATCCGGCCCGGGTTTCACGAAATTGATGAAATTATTGGCCTGTCCCACGGGGTTGCCGGGGCGGGCGAGATGATAGGCACCCCATTTCAAGCCCAGCGCCTTGGCCACCACCTTGCGCGTCTGGAACAGTTCCTGTGCCATCGCATGGCGCTTCCAAAGCGTCTTGCACAGACGCATCTCGGTCTCGTCGCCGAAACAGAAATAGGGTGGCGGCATTCCGTCGGATGCCTTGTTGATGAAGCCGACAAGACGCTTGTCGGCAGCTAGCCGGGTCCAGTCAATGGAATTGTATTCGTAGGCGTCGACGACCAGCGCCCGGTCCGCATCCTTCCACGGTTCGGAGAAATCCGAGGCCCTTGCCGGCGTCAGCGCCAGGGTTATCGCGGCCGCGACAAGGAGAAGCGCTGAGCGGACAAGGGGGTGCGCCGGCGTTTTCAAACAGCAGGTCCTTGCTGGCCAAAGCCAGATCCTGAACCGCCAGGGTTAAGGAAATGCTTTCGATCGCGGCCCGCGGATGCCACGGCTCGGACAGCTTCTCCGTCGATGGTCTTGATGGTTGTCACTGGCGAGAGGGGATATGAAACGGATTGAGCGCCGGCACTTGCGACAGCGTTCCCTCGGCCTCGCGTTTGCGATGAGGGGTCAGCGAGCATGGTGGTGAGCACAATGTGCCGCGATCCGACCAATAGGCTGCGCCGTTCTCGACCTTACCTTCATGATAGCAAAAACCGGCCGCCCGCCAAAGCAGGCGCATTCGATGCAGCGATGGGCGTCAGGTCTGCGAGCACGAGGCAATCCTATTTCGGTATTCTGCTCTATCTTGGCGAATTTAGCCTGCGTCGTGGCAATTGCAAAATCCACGTGACAAAGTTTGACGTTTACGTAAAAAGAAGATGGACAGGGAACTCCGAAAGCAGATGATTTTGCGCCGGCACGGGTCTTAACTTGGCCTGCCGGACTGAGGAGAGCCAGGCTGAGGAGAAGCGAGCGCCATGTATCGGGCACCGGTCGAGGAAATCGCCTTCACCCTGAAGCATGTCGCCGGCTTGAAGGCGGCGCTCGATGCCGGCACCTTTGGCGAACTCGGCGAAGACCTCGTCGACGCCATTCTGGCCGAGGCCGGCCGTTTCGCCAGTGAGGAGGTGGCGCCGCTCTATGAGATCGGCGACCGGCAAGGCGCGGTGCTCAACGGCGCTGCCGTCACCACGCCAACCGGCTGGAAGGAACTTTATCGCCGCTGGATAGATGGCGGCTGGAACGCGCTGTCCGCGCCGGAAGCGTATGGCGGCCAGGCGCTGCCGGCCATGCTCGGCGCCGCCGCGCTCGAAATGTGGAACTCCGCCTCAATGGCGTTCGGCATCGCTCCGACGCTGAGCATGGGTGCGGTCGAAGCACTCGACAAGCACGGCTCGCAAGCGCTCAAGGCCAAATATCTGGAAAAGCTGGTCTCTGGCGAATGGATGGGCACTATGAACCTGACCGAGCCGCAGGCCGGCTCGGACCTGAATGCCTTGCGAACCCGTGCCGAGCCGGCCGGCGACGGCACCTACCGCATCTTCGGGCAAAAGATCTTCATTACCTATGGCGAGCACGATTTCACCGACAACATCATCCATCTGGTGCTGGCGCGGCTGCCGGACGCGCCGGCCGGCACGCGTGGCCTTTCGCTGTTCCTGGTGCCGAAATTCCTGGTTGGCGACGATGGCGCGCTGGGCGGGCGCAATGACGTCTTCTGCTCCGCGCTGGAGCACAAATTGGGCATCCACGCTTCGCCGACCTGCACCATGATCTATGGCGATGGCTTCGAGGGCAGCACGCCCGGCGCGATTGGCTGGCTGGTCGGCGAGGAGAACAAAGGCCTCGCCTGCATGTTCACCATGATGAACAATGCGCGCCTTGCCGTCGGCATGCAGGGCGTCGCGGTCGCCGAGGCGGCGACGCAGAAGGCGCTGGCCTACGCCAACGAGCGCCGGCAAGGCAAGGCGGCAAGCTATCGCGGTACCGGCATGGCGCCGATCGTGCATCACCCCGACATCCAGCGCAGTCTTTTGACCATGAAGGCGCTGACCCAGATTGCCCGCGCCATCTGCTATTCCTGCGCCTACGCCATCGATCTCGCGTCCGCGAGCGAGGATGCAAAGCACTGGCAGGAACGCGCCAATCTTTTGACGCCGCTGGCCAAGGCGTTTTCCACCGATGTCGGCGTCGAAGTCGCCTCGCTTGGGCTTCAGGTGCATGGCGGCATGGGGTTCATTGAGGAGACGGGGGCTGCAGCGCTTTATCGCGACGCACGCATTGCGCCCATTTACGAAGGCACCAATGGCATCCAGGCAATCGATCTGGTGACGCGCAAACTGCCGCTCGGCGGCGGTCGGCATGTGCATGGCTACATCGCCGAGCTCAAGGCCGTCGCCGATGCGGTGCGAGCGTCGAACCTTGAAGGCTTCGGCAGCACCGCCGATTGCCTCGACCAGGCGCTCGACGACCTCACACAGGTGACCTGTTTCCTGCAAGACCTGCAGGCCGAAGGCCGTTCCGACGAGGCGCTGGCCGGCGCCACGCCTTATCTCAGGCTGATCTCGCTTGCCGCTGGCAGCGCCTATCTGGCGCGCGGTGCGCTTGCCGACCAAAACCGCATCGCGCTTTGCCGGTTCTTCGCCGAGAACCTGCTGGGCGAGGTGGGCGCGCTGAAGGAGCGCGTCATCGGCGGCGCCGACAGCCTTGGCGTTGCCGGCAAGTCGCTGATTTCAGCCTGACGTTCGCAAACGCCCGAAATTCACAAAGGACAATCCGTGACAGACCACATCCTCGTCGAACGCCAGGGCGCCATCCAGATCATCCGCATCAACCGTCCGGACAAGAAGAACGCCCTGACCCGCGCCATGTATGCGACAATGTCGGCGGCTCTTACCGGCGGCGACGCCGATCCGGCGATCCGCGTCCATGTCTTTCTCGGCGTGCCCGGTGCCTTCTCGTCCGGCAACGACCTTGCCGATTTCATGGTCATCGCCTCGGGCGGCGAAGGCGGTACCGAAGTCTGGGATTTCCTGATGGCGTTGGCCAAAGTGGAAAAGCCCATGGTTTCCGGCGTCGACGGGATTGCGGTCGGCATCGGCACCACGCTCAACCTGCATTGCGACCTGACGTTCGCCACGCCGCGCACAATATTCCGGACGCCCTTCGTCGATCTCGGCCTTGTGCCGGAGGCCGGTTCGAGCCTGCTCGCACCGCAGATCCTCGGCCGGCAGGGCGCTTTCGCGCTGCTTGGCCTTGGCGAGGGCTTTTCGGCCGAGCGGGCGAAGGCCGCCGGGCTGATCTACGAGGTGGTCGAGGAAGACGCACTCGAAGCATCGGTATTGGCGGCGGCGGGCCAGATCGCGGCCAAGCCGCCGCAAGCGCTGAGGATCGCGCGAGACCTGATGCGCGGCTCGCGCGAAGACCTTGTCGAGCGCATCGGCCAGGAAAGCCAGCATTTCCGCGAGCGGCTCAAATCCGATGAAGCCCGCGCCGCCTTGACCGCCTTCTTGACCAGGAAAAAGGCCTAGACCTTCTGGCCTTGTCTCGCATCGTGGACCCGCCGGCAGCAACCGGCGGGTTTTCTCGCCATGCTCTCTTTGTCACATCGCCATTTTTTTACATTCGGCCTGGGCCTTTGCCGAAGACGTGTCGATCATGAATGTCTTGCCTTTGGCGTCGGTCATCAACATCATGCAATGCTTGATCGGTTTCGCCATTTTCATCATTTCGGCGCTCATCTTCGCGTCGGGCATCATGGTGCCCATATGCCCATCGGGCATGATCGCCATGACCTCGCCACCCTTCATCACCGTCATTGTCCCCATCGCGTCCTCCGCAAAGGCTTGCGAAGCGAAAAGGCCGGCAAGACCGGCTATCGTGACCAACCTGAGTGAATGCATTGCGTCCTCCTGAATTTGCGCCAGCGGCGCGTTGAGCCCTTCCCTGGTTCGTCCCCGCAAGCTGGAACGTTTCACGCACACGAGATCGTGAAGTGAGATCGGAAGCGCCAGGTCTCTGGAGCCCGGGAGTTCCGGGTGGTTCGGCGCAGGCGGTATGGCCTGACCTGGGTGCCGAGCGACTTACAAGGCCTAAGCCACCGCTGGGCGGCGTGCATGACGGTGAGGATTTCGACAGTCTCGCCGTCGACGCGATGAGGGATGATATACGGCTTCGACCAAGACGAGTTCCCGTGTCCCCTTGATGCGCCCGACACGCCCCATCGCGGTTGTTCGGCGAGATGTCCCGCCGCCGTTACGATGCGCGCAATGACTCTCGCGGCGGCCTCGGGATTGTCTTTCTCGCCATGCGCGCCGATTTCATCAAGCCGCCGCAGCGCCCGCTCGGTTTAGCGGATTGACTGTGGCTTATGCCTGGCGGGTCGACTTGACGTATTTCCCGACAACAGCCTCTACCTCGCCGGCACTGGCAAAATCGCCGCGCGAGGCTTCAGCCAATCCTGCCTCTATTTCGGCGAGTTGCCATTCCTCACGGGCTACAAAATCCTCGATGGCCTGCGCAGCCACATAGGAGTCACTCCTGCGATTGAAACAGCGCGGCATCGTCCCCTACGGATAAAGCCTCACCTTGTCCCAGCCGCCCTCGGCGTTGCGCGAAAAGACGACACGGTCGTGCAGCCGGAACGGACGGTCGTGCCAGAACTCGATGGTCTGGGGCACGATGCGGAAGCCCGACCAGTGTTTTGGCCGCGGGATGTCGCCGATAGCGTGGCGCGCCGTATATTCGGCGACCGCCTTTTCCAGCGCGAAGCGGCTTTCCAGCGGCCGCGACTGTTTGGAGGCCCAGGCGCCGATGCGGCTGCCGCGCGGGCGGGTCGCGTAATAGGCATCGGCTTCGGCGTCGGTGACGATCTCCACCGGGCCGCGCGCCCGCACCTGCCGGCGCAGCGATTTCCAGTGGAAGCACATTGCCGCTTTCATGCTGCCCAGGATCTCACGGCCCTTGGCGCTCTCGAAGTTCGTGTAGAAGACGAAGCCGCCCTCATCGAAGCCCTTGAGCAGCACCATGCGCACATTCGGCATGCCCTCGGCATCGACCGTCGCCAGAGCCACGCTGTTGGGGTCGTTGATCTCGCTCTTCGTCGCATCGTCGAGCCACGCCGCAAAAAGCCGGAACGGCTCCGCCGCCTCGGTAAAGTCACCGCTTGTTAACCCGGTTTCGCTCATAGTTTTCCCAAATTTGTCGCCGGCTGGGGAGATTGCCGATTGTCGCGTATCGCGCAAGCTTTTGACAGTGGGCAATGGAACGTTATCGCTTCGGCCAGCGCCAAAGCCATGATCGTGATAATCGTCCTGCCGCTTGCCGCGTGTGGCGGCGGCGGCTTCAGCCTGGAGCAGGCGGAGGTCGACCGCTCGGTGCTGACCTCGAGCACGCCGGCCTCAGTCACGCCGCTCGATCAGGACCGCGCCTCCGATCAGGCCACGATCCGCAACGCCGTGTCCTCCGCCGACGTCGAGCAACTGGTCGGGCAGGCCGTTCCCTGGGCGAATGCCGACACCGGCTCGCGCGGCTCCATCACCGAACTGGCGGAATTCAGGGCTAACGGCGAGACATGCCGTCGCTTCACCGCGTCACGCGAAAGCTTCGACGGCGTCGTGCTGTTCAAGGGCGAAGTATGCCTGGCCGGCGGCAGCGCCTGGCGAATGCAGGACTTCAAGGCGCTCTGATTTTCCGCCAGCCATATGGTGGCAAGCCACTGGAATTTCTTCCTATGCGAGCGCATATAGGGGTAGCAAATCGTGGACTCACTCCTTCTCCAGGGCAGTAAGCATGCGCGACCCCTATGAGGTGCTGGGCGTTGCCAAGAACGCATCAGCCAAGGATATAAAATCGGCGTACCGGAAGCTCGCCAAGAAGTATCATCCAGACCAGAATCCGGATGATCCCAAGGCGAAGGATCGTTTTGCCGCCGCCAACCAGGCGTACGAGATTGTCGGCGACGAGAAGAACCGGGCGGCTTTCGATCGCGGCGAGATCGATGCCGACGGCAAACCGCGTTTCCAGGGTTTCGAAGGCGCGGCCGGCGGTGCCGATCCTTTCGCCGGTTTCCGCCGGCAGCAAGGGCCGGGCGGCGCGCATTTCGAATTCCGCACGGGCCGTCCCGGCGGTGATCCGTTCGACGGCAACAGCGACATCTTCAGCCAGATATTCGGCGATGCTTTCACCCAGCAGCGCGGCGCCGGCACGGGCGGCCGCCGTCAGGCCCCGACCGCCGCCGATCTCAACGTGACGCTGGACGTCACCATCGAGGAAGCCGCCACCGCGGAGAAGGTGACGGCGATGTTCCCCGACGGCCGCAAGATGGCGGTCAAGTTGCCGGCCTATGTCGAGGACGGCCAGACCATCCGCCTGAAAGGCCAGGGTGAGCAAGGGCCGGGGCAGCCGGGCGATGCACTGGTCAAGATCCGCTTTCGCCGGCACCCGCGCTACCGCGTCGAGGGCCGCGACCTGCATGTCGACCTGCCGGTGGAACTGGCCGATGCGGTGCATGGCGCCAAGGTGGCGGTCGAAACTCCGACCGGCAGGATTGCGGTCAATGTTCCCCCTTGGTCAAGCTCGGACAAGGTTCTGCGGCTGAAGGGCAGGGGCCTGCCGGAAAAGGCCGGCGGTCACGCCGACCTCTATGCGCATGTGCGGCTGATGCTGCCGGAAGGCGGCGACGCCGAGCTCGAGGCGCTGATGGGCAGGCGAAAGGGCTGACGGAAGCCGAACTGGGGCTAGCCGACCACAACTCGCGATCGGTCATGCGCGCACTCGCGCCTATCAGTCGCCAAGTCTTCCCCCGCGGTGCCCCATCATCATCCGGGAAGCATACATCGTGGGCGAGCGCTTGCCGGGCAGATTTGCATCGAGAACGATCTGTTCGACGAACCCCTGGTTCGTTTCGAATTCAATGCACTCATCAAGCTTGTCGACGATCCAAAGCATGTATCTATCCTCCACACTCCCATTTTGGTTATTTTTCTTGTCATAGCCGCAATCGTCGGGCGGGATTTTTTCAGGAAAGGCTGGGATTAACATGATTTTCGGTTTCGGTAGATCATAGCAATGTCCTTCATATGAATAACCAACAATAATCCCACAAGAAAGCAATTGTCCTTCCGCTAGTGCCTCTTTTATTGTTATCAATGTTGATAAAGCTATTTTACCAAACTTTCTCGTGTCGAGTGCAATTTGGTACGACAGTCCTATGGGCCACGGAAAGTCAGGTATGGTAATAAGTTTTTTGAATACTTCTTCGTCAGATAATATATTTTTCCCTGTACCTCTTAATTCCTCTATTGCTTTCTTAACCTCTGCATTAGTTTTCTCATCATCTTTTGGATCGTCCATAGATATATTTGAAGAAATGCTTGTGTTGTTTGTACCGACGGCCTTTGAACTCCCCGGGAACACGAGACCACGACTCCCGGGGATGCCGTAGAGCCTTGCTTGGCTGGCGTTATACGCGCCATCGGGAAAAGTCAGTGTCGGTCGGTGAAAATCGTCGCTCATGTTGCTTCTCCTCCGTTGTAATCACCAGTTCATAAAATTTCCCGCCACCTGAAGTTCTCCTCGAAGCTTGCCGCTATCGCCGGGCGGATGTGGTCGGACACTTCGATGATGGCGGAGGCTGCGACTGCGAATGTGAGATGATCGGCATCGAGCCGCGCCCACGCGCGCGCTAGCGCAAGCGCGACATCGTCGCGCGCCTTGATTAGCTCGGTCTTGAAAAGGAATGGACTGGCCCGGAATGCATCGCCCGTGAAGTTGGAGATGTGCCGCATGTCGGCTTCGCCAACCTGCCTGATGTCGAAGCGAAGCAGGCGCTCGTCGGCCAGGCCCTGCCGCACCAGGCCGGCATGGTAGAGATCGACCAAGGTATCGAACACCGCTCCCGTGAAGGGGCGGGACCTGTCATGAATCTCTTCGGTCACTTCCGTCATCTTGCGCGAGTTACTGGCAAGGCGGATCTGGCGGTCGCCCGTCAGTTCGGCGATGCGGTTGAGCTCGTTGAGGACAAGCAGGTTTGCCTGGCTGTGCCGTAACAAACGATCCATCCCGCTGTCGAAATGCAGGAACGAAAGCAGCGAAATAAGATCGGCGTTGGCTTCGTGGAACGGCCCGAAGTCGCCGTCCTGCAGGCCTTCCTTAGGCACTCCGAAGAGAGAAAAGAGTATGGAGTGACCCATTTCATGCGCGATCACGTCGAAGTTTAGGGCATATGGATGGCCGTGCCCATCGGCTCCACGCTCGCGGCCAAGCTCCAGATAGCCATACCCCGATTGCGCATTCTCCCAGTCAACCCAGGGAATGATCTCAAGCCGCTCGTATGTTTCGGCGAAGTACCAGACAATCGGCTTGCCCAGATAGCTTTCCCAGATGTCCAGCACCCGGCTCGCAGCCGCGAACGCATGCGCTGCCAGGAACTGGCGCGACTGAAGAGAGAGGTGGTCGAAATGACCATCAAAGCCGGGTTCGGCTGGTGGGAAATACGCGCCAACGAAGGGCGGCAGGTAGGGATACTCGTACGGCTGCTTGTCCAGCACGGGATCACGCACGTATATGCGACGATCCTCCGGGCCCGGATGGATCAAACCAGGCGATGTTGAAATCCAGACTACCTCGGGTTTCTCGTACCCAGAAACGTAAGGCGCTTGTGGGTATAGCAGGAAGCGTGTTCCAGCCGACATCCCCGCCCGACCGGCGACATCGAGCGCGTTCAACTTCGCGGCCCCTCCCACTGCGCGGCCCCTCCCATGGTCTGCGACACTATCACGAAGCCTGCACTTCGTAAATTGCACCAAGTATCACCGGCAACTCTGTCGTCAGATTGCTAAGCCGGCGTCCTCCAAATCCTGGACAAACGCGACCGTCATTCTGAAATTCTTCAATTCCGCCGGCACCAATGCATTTTCGCGCATAAATTGCAGAGCTGACAGTGCGTCGCGTTTCTTTTGCTGAACGAAAGCTCCTGCGAGAATTTGCCGGCAGACTTCGAAATCATGATCACTGGCTTCCGGCAATGCCTCGCGGACCATTCGCGACAGCGTACGTTCCCGAAAATTGAGGTTCCGGGCCACATTCTCAAGCTTTCCTGACAAATCGGTGGAGATCAGGTTCCGCCTCCAAGCAGCGCGGATGGTCATTCGCAAATCAACCAAAGCGTGCGTTAGTGGCGAAAAATTCACCGCCTTCGGACCGTACAGCACTGCCACTGCGTCGTCAGGCAGCAAAGCAAAGCGGCGGTACCATCGATAGATAAGGCCAACGCCGTGCATGTATGGGTAAAGCTCGGCGGCTCGCAAGGCTCCCATGCTTCCGGCACCAATCACCGGAATGGCCTGGCTGATCGCCCACAGTATCTCCTTGTGCCTCACTGCCGGCTCAGCCTGGAAAGCGCCGTCTATGATGACAATTGCAGCGGGGTCATAACGCTGCACCGCAGCTATGATTGAGCCTTGCACCGCCGGCGCCAGGCAGATCACGTCGGCCACCTGCTGTGCCTCTGGATGCGATAGCGTGGGGCCGGTGAAAACGAGCCGAGGTCGCATCCGCTCACTCCACCAAAGGGTACAATTGGGGGATAACTATCCTGACGGCCGACAGCCGGTTCCAAGGGCTGGTTTTGAGGCGGACCAGATAAACGGCGCTGATTCCGCTTTCCTCCAGTCTCGCGAGAAGGCTGCCACGCAAGGTCTGCCCGTACGCCGCTCGATGGGCAGGCTGGCGGGCGAAACTCACGTCTTTTCGGCCGTCGGTGATCAGCTGGCGGTGCGCCTCGATAAGCTGCCAGTCGGGATATTTCGGATAAGACGCCCGGGTCATGTCATCGCGCGCACCCGAGATCGCCGCAAGCCGCGCCTGCGCCGCCTCGTGGATCGCTTGGACGGCAGCTGCCGCCGGATCGAATGCAGCGGCCGAGCCATCGGCTGGCAGATGGAGCAATGCCGTCTCGCGAGGATTGCTCTCCATCAGATGGCACCAAATCACAGGCAGGCCAACAGGCGACGGCGCAAGCCAAAGGCCGACGATCATGTCCTTTCGTGCAAGTTCATCCAATAGGGCCAAGACCCTTGCGTCATCGATGGTCGCTGGATCGATTCGCTGGTGATGCAGAAAGCCATGCGTCTTGAGAGCGCGGGCGATCGCATCGCGTTCGACGCATTCCAATATGCCGTGTGTGATGGCGTCTGTTTCATCAAGTGCGGCCGCCAGTCCGGTTGTCGTTGGCGTGAAAATTCCGTCACAGGGGCTCGGCGGTACGAGATAGGCCGTGTGCACCAATTCCAGCGGAACGAAGTCGCGGCCGCCGCCCAGCAGGTTTTCCGCCTCTACCCAAGCGATTTCTCGGCCGCGCCAATCAGCACGTGCGGGCTCTCGCAGCCACATCTCAAATCGCCCGTAGGGTATCTGTAGTAATTTGGCCGAAGCGTAAGCTGCATCAAGATGTTCGATGCGCTCGGCGAAAAAGCTTTCAGCGGATTCCAAAATGGCCGATATCGCAGCGCGAGCTAGGTTGGCGCCCTTTCCCTGCGCGACCGCGTTTGAAAACGAGAACGGCCTCGTTGCCTGCACGACCGGGATGCCGACACGGTCCAGGCCGGTAATGTCCGCAATACGGGTGATGCCCAACGCTTGTCGCATCGACATCAGATAGGTCAGCGCTTCGTCTGCCGGAGGACCAAGGCGCTCATATTGTTCCACTATCGGCTGGCCCGCAGTTCCGGCTCAGGGTTCACGATCAGCGGTTCGCCGGGCTCAACCGACTTCCTTGCCGCTTCGACACGGTCGTTGTAGCGCCGAAGCAGTTCGGGCGAGAGATTTGACGCACTGAGCGTCTCGTAGGCCGCGATGAGGATGGGCACGGCATTTTGCTCGGCTGCAGTATTGAGGCTCTTCTCAAGGGCAGCTGCCACCCGGCCAGCTGCCGCCCTGTCAAGGACGAGAAGTTGTGCAATTCGCCGGTGTAGTTCCGCCAGCCAATATCGGCTGCCACCCGCCTCGGCCTGCGCCACCGCCGAATGAAGCAGGGCAAGCGCGTGACTGATCTCACCCGAGCGCGCGAGAAGTTCCGCTAGCATGCCGCAATAGACGGGCTCGTCCTCGGGTGTCTGCACTTGTCCATGCAGGCCGAGGGCCTCACGCATCTTGTCCTTGCCCCGCTCGAGTTGGCCAGCGTTGCCATCGCACCAGCCCTCGAAGATTTGTGCCGAGACGACTAGCGAAGGCAGGTGATGAAGCGCGGTCAGCTGTCGCAGATCCTCAATCACGTCACGTAACGAAGTGAAGTCGCGGCGGTAGCAACTCAGCATCGCGTCGTTGATACAGGCATGCGCAATGCTGCTGACATGGCCAGTCTGCTGTGCCCAGCGGCGGGCCTCCGACATGGAGTGGAGAGCGCTCGTTGCACGTCCCGAGAACCACAGCGACAGTGCACGATGCGCCAAGCCGCACACGCGCGCGTCGTGCCCCCCAAAACGCGTGGCATTCGCGTGCCCCTGGCCCACGTCATAGAGCGGCAGTCCAGCATCAATCGCGGTTATGCATCCACCATGGTCTCCGCGATTGAAATCGACTGCCCACAAGCAGTGCCTAGCCTGAAGCTGAATCTCGGGGTCGTTAACCTCCTGTAGATCACTGACGACGGCCTGCGCCCGCTCGCCGTCAACGACCGAACCCGTGAACCACCAACCCCAATAGATCGGGAACCACTTGGCGCGCTCCGCTATCGGCCGACGCCGTGCGATCTTTACGCCGTCGTCATAGAGCCTGCGGGCGTGCTCGGAATTTGGCCCTTCGACGGCGGTCAGTATCGGCCCGAGCGCCACCATCGCCGAGAGCCGCAGCGCATCCCGTTTGTCATGATCAGAAACCTGCTCGCAAAGCGCAATGGCATGCTCGAGCAACTGCCTTGCCTCAGCCATGGCCGAGCGGGACGAGCTTTCCATGCCGGCATTGACGAACTCGCCGATCGCTTCGTCAAGCAGGCCGCCTCGCTCAGCATGATCTGCAAGAGCTGCCGTTGTTAGCCAGCCAACGAGGCTGCGGTTGTCACTAGCCACCGCGTAAAGACGCTGATGCAGGATCTGCCGCCGTTTCCGCAGTGTTCCATTATAGATCGTCTCTTGGATAAGCACATGCCGAAACGCGTACACTGTTGCTGCTGCGTGCCTGGCGCGTACGAAGCCTGCCTCGGCCAGGGCATCGAGCGCCGCAGAGATTGTGCCCGGGTCAAATTCCGGCAAGAGCGCCGATAGCAAGTCCAGGCTGAATCTGTTGCCAGCGACGGCGGCCGCACGCGCCACCTCGCGGGCGCGGCCGAGAGGCTCAAGCCGGGCATCCAACACTGTTTCCAACACTGCCGCGCGGCCGAGCGAAACGCCCTGTGGCAGCTGCTCCGTACCGCTAGCGGCATTCTCCGCCATCCATTGGCAAACTTCCTCGATGAACAGGGGTACACCGCCGGTGACGCGCTCGACCAACTCTATCAGCTCAGGCGCAGGCGCTCGCTTGCCTTGAGGCCACATGGTCGCGATTGCCCGCAAGGTGTCGGCATGCTCAAGGGGAGCGAGCAAGACATGCTTGCTTTTATCGTCCAGCCAGTCGCCACATCCCGGCCTCGCCGTTGCGATCAAGAGCACGGGGAAACTAGGAACCAGCTTTGCAAGTTCACCCAGCAGTTGCTTCGACGTAAGGTCGATCCAGTGAATATCTTCAACGATCAAGACCACTGGGCCACTGGCGCACGTTGCTTGTAACGCATGGCGCGCAGCCCAATCGGCCTTCTCCCGGACCACTTCCGGATCCATCTCATGGAAACCGGACCTCGCGCCTTCCACGCCGAGCAGAAAAGAAAAGATGTCGACGACTTCGGCGTCGTGAACGTCATTTGCGGCGAACACCTCGGCCACAAGCGCAGGGGTGAGTGCACGCTCGCCGTCGTCGAAATTGCCCAGCATCGCCTGCCGCAGTGGATACAGCGTCGAACGCGAGTCGCCTGGCATACATTGGAAGAGGAGCAACCTGTTGCGTTGGAAGCGCGTTCGCCGGCGCACCTCGTGTAGGATGCGCGACTTGCCAATGCCGGCTTCGCCCTCGATCACGATGACTTGGCCACGTCCCGAAACGGCTTCATTCCAACATTCATGTATCAGCTCGGCCTCATCCGCACGGTCGATCAAGGGGCTGGTGAGGCGTCCGAACGCGAAGAAACGGTCTACCCCCCGCTTGTGGCTCAGCGCCTGCCAGACCTGCTCGGGTTGCGCGAACCCTTTGATGACGTGAGAACCGCAGAAGCTAAATACGTGTGAGCGCCGTGTCAGATTGCGCGTCTCGTTGCACACGACGACGGTATCTGGCCGGGCGATTGCCTGCAGCCTGGTTGCCAGCGCAAATGCAGGGCCGGTTACCGTGTCCTGCGCTGCAGCGGTATCCCCCTTCAGGATTAGCGTCATCGAGGTCGCCACACCGACCCTCACATGTAGGTCGCTCCTCCCTTTCTCCGCGGCAAGGAGCTTGCATGCCCTGACGATCTCAAGTCCGGCGCTGATGGTCAGCGACGCCGCATCCTTCGCACCCAGATCGACTGGGAACACAGCGACGCCGCCGTCGCCGACCTCGACCCTCACGGTTCCGGAGCACGACACGATCGCTTTCCTGGCGGCCATTTGAAACGCCAAGATAAGTTCCTCAAAATCTTCGATGCCGAGCAGGCTGAGCAACTCGGTGGAGCCTACGAGATCGTAGCAAAGCGCGGTTAGTACGCGCCGCTCGTGACGGGCCTCGATGCCGTCGTCCATCAACTCCCTGCCGATCGGAAGGCGCGAGCCAGTCCCCGCCTTCGGAACATCAACTCGGCTCTTATGCGACATGTCACCCTCGCTGACAGGGCATACTATCAAAAGTATGACAGAGCACAAATTACAGAGCGGCGATCGCCGGAACCTCAGGACCTCTCGCTGTGGGTTGGCGGGACTCAACGGCTTTGTCCCCGAACTGTCCGCTTTGAACGCTTGAAGGGGCACTGTGGCTGTGCGATAGGCACTCCACAAAGTAGAGAACCTTGCGGAGAGCGCTGACATGGCGGGTGGACGGGGCCTTATGGCCGGCAAGCGCGGCCTTATCCTTGGCATCGCCAACAATCGCTCGATCGCTTACGGCATAGCCAAGGCCTGTGTCGACCACGGCGCCGAGATCGCGCTGACCTATCAGGGCGAGGCGTTCAAGAAACGCGTCGAGCCGCTTGCGGCGGAACTGGGCGCGCATGTCGCCGGCCATTGCGACGTGACCGACCCGGCCAGCCTCGATGCGGTGTTCGCCGATATCGCCAGTCATTGGGGCAAGCTCGATTTCCTCGTCCACGCCATCGCCTTCTCCGACAAGGACGAGCTGACCGGCCGCTATGTCGAGACGACGCGCGACAATTTCCTGCGCACCATGGATATTTCGGTCTATTCCTTCACCACCATCGCCAAACGTGCCGAGCCTTTGATGACCGATGGCGGCTCGCTGCTGACGCTGACCTATTACGGCGCGGAAAAGGTGATGCCGCACTACAACGTCATGGGTGTCGCCAAGGCGGCACTCGAGGCCAGCGTGCGCTATCTGGCCGTCGACCTCGGCGCCAAGAAGATCCGCGTCAACGCGATCTCCGCCGGCCCGATCAAGACGCTTGCCGCATCCGGCATCGGCGACTTCCGCTACATCCTGAAGTGGAACGAATACAATTCGCCGTTGAAGCAGACGGTCACGCAGGAGGAGGTTGGCGATTCCGGCGTCTATTTCCTGTCCGACCTTTCGCGCGGCGTCACCGGCGAGATCCATCATGTCGATTCCGGCTATCATGTTGTCGGCATGAAGGCGGTCGACGCGCCGGATATTTCGACGGTCAAGGACTGACGCCACCGCCTGACCTCTTCCGGAAGACCTGATGTACCCGCTCGTCTATATCGTGCGCCACGGCCAGACGGCGTGGAACGCCGAGGCCCGGCTGCAGGGGCAGGCCGATACCGACCTCAACGAGCTTGGCCGCGAGCAGGCTAGCCGCAACGGGCGTAGGCTGGCCGACCTCATCGACAGGCCCGAAGATTTCGACTTTGTCGCCAGCCCGATGCGGCGCACGCGCGAGACGATGGAGCGCCTGCGCGCGGCGATGAAGCTCGATCCGCACGCCTATCGTACCGAGCCGCTACTCGTAGAATTGAGCTTTGGCGACTGGCAGGGTTTCACCTTTGCCGAACTCGAGGCGAACGATCCCGGTTCGACCAGGCACCGCCGCCTCGATAAATGGAATTTCCAGCCGCCCGGCGAAGGCGCCGAAAGCTATCAGATGCTGCTCGAACGGGTGAAGCCGTGGTTCGACGCTCTCGATCGCCAGACGGTCTGCGTGACCCATGGTGGCGTCATGCGCGCGCTGTTCCGCCTGGTGCTGGGGATGTCTGAACAAGAGGCGGTCAGCATGGAAGTGCCGCAGGACCGCCTGCTCAGGCTGGACGGCCGGCGCCTGGAGTGGCTTTGAGACCGATGAGGTAGCGTATGTTGAGACCAGGTCGGGCCGGCACCGACGCGCCCTACTCGGTCGATCCGGTGTCCGGCAGTTCCATGTCGGTGACGACGTTCTCGCCATTCGTCACGTCATAGGCGAGGACGATGTCCATGCCCGGTTTCAGCGCATCGAGATCGGTTTCGGCGTTCAGCTTGTAGGACTTGCCGTCGTCCAGCGTCAGCGTCAGCGCGTCCTTGTCGACCTTCTTGATCAGGCCTTCGGTCTGGCCGGCGAAGGCGGCGGTGGAAATCAACAGCGTGGCGGCAACAGCGCCAATCAGGATACGCATCATCGTCCTCTTTAATCATTGCCGGTACAGCGGCTCGGTCCAACGGAACGGAACTGAGCAGAAACCAATCGAATGTGTCAAAACTAAATCCGCCGGATCACAGTTTGACCACTGTGGAAAACGCCAATAGAAGGCAAGCTGCAGCCTGCAGCGCCGCGTCCTCCTGGGCGCGCAACGAACGCTGTAGCACTTTTGATTTTTTTTGCGCATGATCCTTTCCGAAAATCGCGCCGATTTTCGAGGTCATGCGCTAGGCCGGCTCCGACGCCGGCAGGGCTGGTTCCATGTCGCACAACACGTTCGGCCATCTCTTCCGCGTCACCACCTGGGGCGAAAGCCACGGGCCGGCGCTGGGCTGTGTCGTCGATGGCTGTCCGCCCGGCATCCGCTTCACTCGCGACGAGATCCAGGCCGAACTCGACAAGCGTCGCCCCGGCCAGTCACGTTTTGTGACCCAGCGTCGCGAACCTGACGAGGTCAAGGTCCTGTCCGGCTTTATTGTCGATGAGGACGGGGAGACGATGATCACCACCGGCACGCCGGTGTCGATGCTGATCGAGAATGTCGACCAGCGCTCCAAGGACTATGGCGACATCGCCCGCCAGTTCCGGCCGGGCCATGCCGACTACACTTACGAGGTCAAATACGGCCTGCGCGATTACCGCGGCGGCGGTCGCTCCTCGGCGCGTGAGACTGCGGCGCGAGTGGCGGCCGGGGCGCTTGCCCGCAAAATCGTGCCAGGCATGGTGGTGCGCGGCGCGCTGGTGTCGATGGGCGAAAGATCGATCGATCGCGCCAACTGGAACTGGAATTTCGTCGGTGACGCCGAAAACCCGTTCTTCACTCCCGATCCGGCGTCGGTCGCCGTCTTCACCAAATATCTGGACGGTATCCGCAAGGCGGGCTCCTCGGTCGGTGCGGTCATCGAGATCGTCGCCGACGGCGTGCCGGCGGGGCTTGGCGCGCCGATCTATGCCAAGCTCGACCAGGACATCGCCTCCGGCCTGATGTCTATCAACGCCGTCAAGGGCGTCGAGATCGGCAACGGTTTCGAGGCCGCCCGCATCACCGGCGAGGAGAATGCCGACGAGATGCGCATGGGCAATGACGGCAAACCGGTCTTCCTGTCCAACAATGCCGGCGGCATCCTCGGTGGCATCTCGACCGGCCAGGCGATCGTCGCGCGTTTCGCCGTCAAGCCGACCTCGTCGATCCTGACGCCGCGAAAGTCGATCGACAAGGACGGCAACGACGTCGAGATCATGACCAAGGGCCGGCACGATCCATGCGTCGGCATCCGCGCCGTGCCGATCGGCGAGGCGATGGTTGCCTGCGCCATTGCCGATCATTATCTGCGGCATCGGGGACAGACAGGGAGGGGAGTAGGGGAGTAGGGGAGTATGTTGGTGCACGCCAAGCAGCCAATTTTTTCCTTTTCCCTACTGCCGTACTGCCCTATTCCCCTACTCCCCTGCGAGTGAAACGAGCGCTTATGCCTTACGACCAGAAGAAGATCGTTGAAGCCCTGCGCGCCTTCGAGCGCGGCGAGATCGTCGTCGTCATGGACGATGACGGGCGCGAGAACGAGGGCGACCTGATCGTCGCCGCCGTCCATTGCACGCCGGAAAAGATGGCGTTCATCGTCCGCAACACGTCAGGCATCGTCTGCACGCCGATGCCGCGCGAGGAAGCCAAGCGGCTCAACCTGTCGCCGATGGTGGCCGACAATGATTCAGCCCACACCACTGCCTTTACCGTCAGCGTCGACTTCAAGCACGGCACCACGACTGGCATTTCGGCGGACGACCGCACGCTGACGGTGCGCAATCTCGCCAATGGCAATGTCGGCGCGTCCGATTTCGTGCGCCCCGGCCACATCTTTCCGCTGATCGCGCGCGAGGGCGGCGTACTGATGCGTTCGGGCCATACCGAAGCCGCTGTCGACCTTTGCAAGCTCGCCGGCCTGCCGCCGGTCGGCGTCATTTCCGAGCTGGTCAACGATGACGGCACCGTGATGCGCGGCCCGCAGGTGCAGGCCTTCGCCGAAAAGCACGGGTTGAAGCAGATCTCGGTTGCCGACCTCATCGCCTACCGGCAACGCAAGGAAACGCTGGTCGAACGCGTCGCCTGTTCCGACATCGAGACGCCCGGCGGCAAGGCGCAGGTCTTTACCTATACGCTGCCCTGGGATTCCATGCATCACGTGGCGGTCGTCTTCGGCGATATCCGCGACGGCGTCGAGGTGCCGGTGCGCCTTCATTCCGAGGACGTGGTGAGTGACGTCTTCGGCACCAGCCACAGGCTGGACGCCATCATGAAGGCGATGGGTGAGCGCAAGCGCGGCGTCATCGTCTATCTGCGCGAAGGGTCGGTCGGCGTCGCCCATCAGGAGCGCAAGCGGCCGGCTGCCGGCGACCGCGAGGACCATGAAGAGGCGCGCCGGCGCGAGAACGAATGGCGCGAGATCGGCCTCGGCGCGCAAATCCTCAAGGATCTCGGCATTTCCTCGATCAATCTGATCGCCTCGCGCGAGCGCCATTATGTCGGCCTCGAAGGTTTTGGCATCCACATCGCCAAGACCGAGATTCTTTAGACCGTTCTCACGATGCTGGTATGCGTCCGGCCCCCGCCTCGGGCCGGACGCACCGGAAGCTATTCCGCAGCGACCGCAGCAGCGTCGCAGGCTGCAATGTCGCAATCCGGCGCGGCAAGGCTGCGCTGGCCGGCAAGCACGATGACCAATGCGATTGTGCCCGACGCCACCGATACCCAGAACCCGTTCTGCGCGCCGAAAGCGTCCACCACCCAGCCGGCGGCGAATGAGCCGAGCGCCATGCCGATGCCAATGCCGGTCATCACCCAGGTCACGCCTTCGGTCAGCACCGCCTCGGGCACGCGCCGCTCGATCAGACCGAATGCCGTGATGAAGGTCGGCGAGATCGCCACGCCGCTGACGAAGACGGCCAGTGCCAGCAGCGGCACGGTGTCGGCGACGAGCAGCGGCAGCGTGGTAAGCGCAATGATGGCGATTGCGATGGCAAGTTGAATTTGCAGCGGCACTTTCAGGTTCAGGGCGCCGATAATGATGCCGACGACGAACGATCCGAGCGCGTAGACGCCGATAACGAAGCTGGCGGCGCCCGGCTGGCCAAGCTCCTTGGTGATCGCCACCGTGCTCACCTCCGTGGTTGCAAAGGTCGCGCCAATGAAGATCAGGGCCAAGGTGAGGATCTGGACCGGCCGCAGGCGGATTGCCGAACCGCCCGAACCATGTTCCACCGGTCTGGCTCGCGGTTCGGTCGAACGCTGCAGGATGAAAGCCGTCGAACCGAGGGCGAGGAACAATGTGCTCGCGAGCACTCCCGCTTCCGGGAAAAGCGCGACGCTCAGCCCCACCGACAGCGATGCCCCGGCGATGTAGACCAGTTCGTCCGCCGCCGATTCAAAGGCGAACGCGGTGTTCAGCTCGGGACGGTTGCGGAAGATCTCAGTCCAGCGCGCGCGCACCATTGCCGGGATGCTGGGCATGACAGCAGCCAGCAGCGATGACACGAACAGCGTCCATATCGGCCAATGCTGATTGGCCGCCGCAATCAGGATCGCGAAAGCGAGCGTGGAGATCACGGT